>PKUM01000096.1 GCA_002868855.1 Chromatiales bacterium
CCGCTGCGGGCGTAAACGAGAAACACCCCGGCAATGATGATAGAGACGATGAATTTGAGAACCGTGGCGCCAGCCCCTGCGGCGGCGCCGAGCACCCATTTCGCGACTCCCGTCAGCTGCTCCGTGTAATTGCCGAGCAGCGCACTGAGATTCGTCGAGGCCTGGCTCCACAGATTAAACAGCTCGTCGCCGATCAGCGGCCAGTCCTTCACCCCGGCCGACGGCGGCGGGATGTGAAGCGTTCCCTCCCTCATCGCGGTTGCAAGGTTCTGCGAATTCTCGATGGCGGACTCCGACAACATCACAGTCGGCGTCACCAGCATCGCCAGCGCAATAACCGTCATCAACGTAGCGCTGAGTTTCTCCCGTCCTCCGAGCGCCGCCTGCAATTTTTCGAACAACGGGTAAACGGCTACCGCGAGAATCGCCCCCCACAGCGTGAGCAGCAGAAACGGTCTGACGATATTGAAGCACCACAATACCAGCAAAAAAATCAGCGCGATGCGGATCGCGGATTCGATCGCTCCACGCTGAATTCGTTTTTCTTCGAAGGAAGCGGGTGCATCGCCCATGCCTGGATCTCCCGGGATTATTGTCGTCGTGTTGGCGCCCGAGATCGAATCAGCAAAAGCTGGTTGACCATTCGGTGCTTCAGGCAGCCATGATAAATCAACTCCGGGACCGCCGCCTCGGGGGCGGCAGGGAACGACCGGATCAAATTATCGGAGCCTCGCTCCCTACCCCGGGCAAGCACCCGTCCACGTGGTACTCGATAGTCTCTGTCGCAATCGTCAGCGGCTCACCGCCATTCTCGAACAACGCATAGACATATTGCAATTCACCCTTGTTGTTGGAAAGGAATCGAAATCCGGTCGCCGATGCAATCTGCGAGTCGACAATGTTTTCGAGCTGACCGGTCGTTCCCGAACGAGCGGCCTGCCAGTTCGTGTACCGCGTCCAGGCGAGCTCGAGCTACGAGCGGTCGCCGGTAAATTTGTAGGCGATCACCAGCCCGTTGACCGGGGGAATCGCGCATCTGATGCATGGCCCCACACTACCTTGCCGCTAATGCGAAGTTAACAGGCTTCGGCGGCGTCAGGCCATCATGTAGGACGTGGCTGCAACACCCCCTAGGCTGACAGGTTATCGATGATCGCGGCATGGGCGCCAAACTCTGCCCGGAGACTCCAGTGCGCGTTGTTTTTCCAGACCCGGATCTTCGTCATGGCATCGCCTGGCGGCGGATACGTCGCCTCAATCGTGCACTGGTACTGATAACTCGCGGTAATCGGCTCCGCCGCCACCTTGTCGCTCTGGTATTCCACACTGTTCGCGCCGACATTGAAAAACAGCGTCTCTTGTTCGAGCTGTTGTGCCTTGAACCCGTTGGCAAACGGAAATGGCGCATAAGCTGCCGCGGTGTGGATCGAGTAGAACACGCTCACCCGGTTATTCACGACATCGGTGACCATGATACGGGCGTAACAGGGCAGGTGTTCGTCACCCGACAGAAAGACCATGTTTCTCGCTTCATTGTCGACGGCGTGCTTGAGCATACGAAACAGGGATAACGGATACCCGTCCCAGCCGTCCGAGTACAGACAGCTCTCGGCCGCATCCCACTGCGCCGCACGGCGATGGCGCGGCAGCAACATCGACGGCGTAACGACAAACAGCGGCGGCGCATCCGGTCCGCGCGAAACCAGCTGAGTCGCAAGCTCGGCAAGCGCCGGATCGTCAATGATTTTCGCCGCGGCAGCGTTAATCGCGGCGCGCTGTTCACGTTGGCTGCGGGTATTGAGCATCCAGAACTCGCAGCCGTCTTTCGCGAAATGAAAATGCGGCACGACGGCGATTCCGCGCTGGTACTTCTCGTAGCCGTCGATCCCGGCCTCCTTGAGCGCGGTGTTTTTCGCATCGTTCGGCAGAGGTTCCCAGTTGTCGGTGACCTCATGATCGTCCGGCAACATGTAGGTGGGAATCCGGCGCAGCACGCTACGCACGTACGGAAACCGCAGCCACATGTGATAGGGCAATTCGAAACGGCCCCGGCGCACGCTCGGGTCGAACAACCCGGCCGAGGCATCCGCGTAGATCTGGTCACCGACAAACAGACCGAAACGCGGTTTGATCGGCACGGGATCGCCCTGGCCGGCCGCCTCCTGCAGTCGCCGCAGCGTCTCTCGATACGACTGATAGGCCAGCGCAGCATCGAGAAATCCCGCCGGGTACTGGCAACTCGACAGCAGGAATTCGCACTCGCCGGCCGGAGCGTTATCAACGTCCGGCATCACACCGTCGCTTAAGTCGAAAGTCTCATCGGTCAGACGGTCAAGCGCGGCCTCGTGGCCGGCCAGCGCTGCGACGATGCCCGCGCCATTGTCTGCAACCGGGTCCGCGCCACCCGGTTGCGGCGGAACCGGCAGCGCGATGTCAGGCCCGCGCGCGGAACCTGACGCCGGCGTATCGGGATACAATTTCGCGCCCTCAATCGGTGCCGCATTGTTGCCAAGCGCGTCCAGCGCCGCGGCCTTCATACGGTCGAATACCTCTTGCTCGACCAATACGCCGCTACGCACCAGCGCGTCGAAATCCACGCCGCGCGCAGCCTTAATTGAGTGCTTGGCCGTGTATACGGACAGGTCGGGAAAAGACCAGTCCGTTGTACGGATATCGATGCGCCCGAGATAGCCGGCCATCGTCTCATCCGGGAGCGGGACCATGCCATGGCGGTAGTAACCGCGTGCCGTTTCGTTCAGCGCCTCCGAATCCGCATAGAGCAGCAGCGCGAGCCAGGCATTGCCGTCCTGGTCAGGTGGCAGTTCGAATTTACCCCAGTAGCCATAGCGCAAATCGTCGTTGGTCAGGAAATAGGCATGGTGCTGCAGATAATCGAGATCTGCCTGGGTCGTTCCGAAAACCCCGCCGTCGGGCCGCGTAACGGTTGCGCCGTCTTGCAGCACCCGGAACAGCAACACGCCCTCGGTATAGTGGTGGGTCGGATGTGACCCGACCCTGAACGTGCGGATCGCGGGACTCCCCGGTTCGGTGGTGCGCAACGGGCCTATCCACGGCGTGTAGGCAACCATCTTCTCGCTGGGACTGGAGCCAGGGGCAATCGCGGTATCCGCGCGATCGAGAAAATCCGCAATCTCGTCCAGGGTCTGCTTGCGCGGCCGTTTGCCAATAAGGCAATCCTGGTGCCCGGCATCACTTATCGTCTTCGTCTCGAGCGAGCAGCCGGCATCGCCGAACACGCGTTTCATGCGATGCGCGCTGCGGCGATCCACGAGGCCGTTGTCATGCGCATTCAGGAACAGCAAAGGAACGTTCCATTTTTCGTCCAGGGCTTTGCGCGCGACAAACGTGTTGCGCCCCTCGACATTGGTTATCACGTTATATCGGGCGAAGTTGATCGTCTGAGTTACCGTATCGATGCTGAGCGGGCCAAAAAAATCATCGATGTGGTCGAGGACTTTCTTGTCCATGTTTTCGGAGTTGAAAACCCGTCCGTAGAGGATATCCATACGGTGACGCGTCCGCGTCCATGGCGTGCGCTTCCATGGAAGAATCGGATTCTCGACCCGGAATTCCTTTTTCGAGTACGGCACGGTCGCCAGCAAACGATCCAGCAGCCGATCGTCGACGCCCGGATTCGGACCCGGGTCGAATTCGTAGCGATCCGGCAGCATCTCGCGGAAGAACTGGGTGACGTAGCCACGGAAGATGTTCATCGGGGCCATCACCAGCACCGGCCCCACCTGGGTGAACACGACCCGGCGCAGGCGTTGCGGTAATGCTTCGCGGGCGTCTTTGTTGGCAAAGTCGGCTTCGGGAATCTGATCGGAATGCAACAACCCCATGCTGAACATTGCCGCGCCCATGCAGTGCGCAATCACGTCCGCTTTAGCTGAGTTGCTTAGCGGATCGATGTAGTCGGTGCGTTCGCAGACGAACTTGACGACCTCGGGAATGTCCCGATACGCGACCTGCTCGAAACTCCATGGTTCGCGCGCGGTAGGCATGCCGCAACTGGTGCGAAAATCCGCCACCCAGACATCCCGCCCGGCGGCGTGGAAATGCTCGACGAAGTTGTCCTCGACGGCGTCGTGTGCAAACGTCGTGCCGCTCGCGCTGTAGCCATGCATCATGATCAGCGGCGGCTTGCCGCTGCCGCTCCTGGCGTAGTGGGCGAGCCGGACGTAGACCGGCACGGCCGCTGCCGGATCGGCAGCGTCGAGTTCGGAACCATGCGGCCGCTCCTCTCCCAGGAAGAGCGTGTGGATTTCCGGGTGTTGCGCAATGCCGTCTACCTTGCCCGGCAAACGTTGTGGCTGACGCAACTGCGCCGGCTCGTCTGGTGCGCGGAAACTAAACCCATGTATGCCGACCAGCATCCGGGCGAAATACGCGAGAAACGAGCCGAGTTCGGCCAGCGCGGTCACACCGTCATTCTGTTTCACTATCTCCAGCAACGGGATACGAATCCGCGCGAGAAACGGCAGATCCAGATCGAGCCGGCTCCGCCACCATGGCACCATGCCCGGGAAACGGGTCAGCCGCATTTGCATCAACTGGTTCCAGGGATTGGAGTGCAGCGCATAGGTAAACCGCTTCTCTCCGGCGACCCTGCGCGCATCGTCCCGAGTACCGCAGATGTGTTCCGGAACCGGGTCGCGAAGCGTCAGCTCATAGCGAAATTTCCGCACCTCTCCGGCGCGGGTGCAAAGCGCGATAAGGCTCTTGAACCAGTCGAGTATCGAGGTATCCGAAAATCCCGCGCCGGGCGAAAAAACCGCCTGCCAGGTATCGCGCAAACCGTGGTTTAGCATCCACGCAAAACCGCCGCGAATAATTCGCCATACGAACCACGACTTCTGGCGCTCGAAAATCCGCAGCGTGCCGGCACTGACCGGCGTGCTGAATTCGGCGCCTTCCTCGAGCTGCTCCTCCAGTTCACGAGCCGTTGTTGCGTGGTTGATCTCGTCGTAGACGCCCGCTTTGAAGATTCGCAAACGGCTGCGAACGACCGGGTCGCCGCCCCCGTCCAGCACCTGCAGCGTTGCGTCGGTTGCCGATGGCCGGGTCAGGCTGACCACGCTCTTTTCCTGGAACCGCAACGTCAATTCCACGAGCCATTCCTTGCAAAGCATGCCGGAGCCGCCGAACAGGGTGACGTTACCGCTCATCCGCTCGGTGAGCCGTACCATCGTCTCCTCGGGATCGAACGCCTGCTCGATTTCATCTCTACGGAAACGCGGCCGCGCACGCGGCGGCGGCGGTGGCGAATTGCCGAACAATTCCTGCGTGATTTCCTGTTCGGGCGAAATGTCGCTCGCCGCGGCGGGCGTCCACGAATTCGGGCCGTGCTGATAGCCCCATTCCTCGACCAGCAGGACCGCCGCCTGCAGTGACACGGCGGCGATGGTCAGCGCCGGATTGATTCCGAGCGCCACCGGGATGATTGAGCCGTCCAGTACCGCGAGACCGGAGTGAGTGGTTGCGGAGTCATCCTGATCGAAGACCGCGCCCATTCGATTGACCACCCCGTTGCTGGAACTGTCGGCCATCGAGCAGCCGCCCAGCGGGTGCACCGTTACAACAGGGCCGCGCTCGACCTTCGTCAGCAACGCCACTTTCTCCGGCAGCAACTGCCACAAGGGATTCTGAATGATCGCGCCCGGTCTGCCCTCGGCGAGTTTGCGAAACGCACGCACCTGCTTGTCGAACAGCGGGTGGTGCGCGGCATCGGGCCAGCGCATTCGGGCCGTTCCGTCACTGTCGCTGGCGTCAATCGGGCCCGGTACTTCTATTTCACCATGCGCACCGTCATCACCCATTACCGCATACAACGCGGAGTTATCGATCTGGCCTTCTTTCAGTTCGTAAATATCGTCGGCGGGATAACCGGTCTCATGCGCGGTCCGGTCGCAATCCCCGAGACGATGCAACGCGTTCGCGGTGGCATAGATTTCGCCAAAAATCCGCCGCATTGATGCCGGCGATGCCATCTCCTCGATCAGCAGTCCGTTGAGGTCCGGGTCCGGGTGTTCGCGAAGATCCAGGATTCCGGCGATCGTCGGACCGATCTCTCGCTTCTCCGGCGCTACGTCCTCCTTGCCTACCGCATTGACCTCGTTGCCGGTGTCATAGTGGGTGATCATCGTGTCGCCGTTGGTCGAACATTTCCGACCCAGCATGCGCGATACACGCAGGCCATTGGCTGCGGATCGTTTCAGTATTTCCGTGGAGCCAAACGTGCCGGCCGCGAGAATGACATTGGTGGCATCGAGAACTACCGGGTCCGCCTGCTGCGCCCGTAATTTCGTATCGGTATATATCGCGTACACCAGCCAGCCGTCGTCCGCCGGATTCCTCTCTATCCTGAGGACGGTCGCCCCGCTGTAGATCCGTGCTCCGCGGCGATGCGCATTCACAAGCAGGTTTGCGTCAAGCGAGTCCTTGGCATTGTGATTGCAACCGGTCGCACAGTCGCCGCAGCGGATACATTGGGAAAGCTGCACATACGCCGCGTTCGCCTTGTCCGAGTTCGCGACAGTCACCGGTGCGAATTCGAAATCCGCCGTGCCGCCGAGGTCCTGCAGGGCGGTAATTTTTTTCAACTCGTCGCCGTTCAGGCTCTTGTCGATCTTGTTGGGGGCGGTCGTGCCGGCGCTATGAATACGCGCACCAAGCAACAGCTCGATGCGCTCATAGAACGTGTCCATGGCGCTCGCAGTCGACAGTGACGCGGGCCAGCGGTCGTCGAAAACGTCATCCAGCGGACGCTTCATGACTCCGGCATTGATAAGCGATCCGCCACCGAGTCCGTTCGCAACCAGAGCGGAAACATCCGGGCCGGCACGGAAATCGAAAAGTCCGGTCTTGTTACGGCCGAACCGTACATGTGCCGCCAGCTCGGTGGAGTTAGCAGGGAAAGAACCCGGCAGATATTCCTCCCCACGTTCCAGAACACCAATATCGATTGGCTGACCGTTGCCCTTTACGCAACGCGTCAACGTATCGGC
>PKUM01000242.1 GCA_002868855.1 Chromatiales bacterium
CGGCAATCGGCTCGCGGATGGAGTCTGGTGGGACGAAGATGGGCAACCGCCCGGTGTTTCAGTCGAAGTGGAATTCGCCGAAGCGCTGGGACTGGCACTCGGCGATGAGTTGCGTTTCGACGTGGCCGGGGAGCCGGTCACCGGCGTGGTCACCAGTTTCCGGGTCGTTGAATGGGACAGCTTCCGGCCGAATTTTTTCATGGTGCTCTCACCTGGTCTGTTGCCGGAAGAAGCGGGGACCTTCATCAGCAGCGCGCACGTGCCGGGCGACCAGCGCCAGCTATTTGTCGATATCGCGCGCGAGTTGCCCGGAGTCACGGTTTTCGACATGGAGGCGTTGCTGGGCCAGGTCCGGGGAGTAATGGACAAGGCGGCACTGGCCGTGCAGATCGTGTTCCTGTTCACGCTGGCGGCCGGCGTGGTCGTGCTGCTGGCCGCGGTCCAGGCAAGCCTCGGGGAACGCCGTTATGAGGCGGCAATGTTGCGCACACTGGGGGCGCGCCGCAGCCTGGTTCTGCGCGCCATCGCGACCGAGTTTGTCGTCGTCGGGATGCTGGCCGGGCTGCTTGGTGCAATTGGTGCGGGCGTGGCCGGAGCCGCGCTTGCCAGCAGGGTGTTCGAGCTCGAATACGCCGGCAGTGGCAACCTTGCACTGGTCGGACTCGTGGCGGGTGCTCTGCTGGTCGGCGTCAGTGGCACACTGGCAGCCCGTTCCGCGGTGCAGCAGCCGCCGGTGACCGTGCTGCGCGAGTGATGCCGTTTGTGGCGGCATTACTTGGCTATACTGCCGTCATGTCGCGCCCGGTTTACAGGCTGTCTTCCGGTGTCGTAGTGGTTCGCGAGACGGCGGATGGATATCGCTTTCTGATGCTGCGCGCATTCCGTAACTGGGATTTTCCGAAGGGTATCGTCGAGTCCGAAGAGGAGCCGTGCGCTGCGGCGTTGCGCGAGGTCGAGGAGGAAACCGGTATCGCCGACGTCGATTTCGCGTGGGGTTGTGACTACTTTGAAACCGGCCCGTACATTCGCGACAAGATTGCCCGCTACTACCTGGGGCGGACCGCGACCGCCGAAGTCGTTTTGGGCGTCAGTCCGGAACTCGGCCGCCCTGAACACCACGAGTACCGCTGGGTCAGCGAGCGTGCTGCATGGGAACTCGCGTCGCCCCGGGTTCGCGAAGTGCTTGCCTGGGCCCGGGAGAAACTCCGGCAACAATCTTAGCGCCGGTTACCCGCTACCGTATTTTTTCAGTCTTGCCAGCGCTTCCAGCGCGGCCTTGCGGCTGGTCGCAAGATCGACCACCGGGGCGGGATAGAGGTCCGGGTCGGGCCTGACCCGGTCGGGCGCCTCCCACGGTTTGTGAATCCAGCGGTCGGGCAGATCTGCGAGCTCGGGTATCCAGCTGCGGACATAGCTGCCGTCGGGGTCGAACTTCTCTCCTTGCCGCACCGGGTTGAAGATGCGGAAATACGGCGCCGCGTCGGCCCCGCAACCCGCTGCCCACTGCCATCCCAGCGTGTTGTTCGCAAGATCCGCGTCGACGAGGGTGTCCCAGAACCACCCGGCTCCCGCGGTCCAGGGTACGCGCAGGTTCTTTACCAGCAGCGATGCGACGATCATCCTCACCCGGTTGTGCATCCAGCCGGTGTGCCAAAGCTCGCGCATTCCAGCATCGACGATCGGAAAACCGGTTCTGCCCCGCTGCCAGGCCGAGAGCAGATCGCCGTGATTTTCACGCCATGGGAAATCTGCGTACTTGCTGTTCAGCGGCTGGTCCGGTGTGTGCGGATAGTGAAACAGCACGTGGTGGGCGAACTCGCGCCAGCCGATCTCCCGCAGAAACGCCTCGGCTCCGGGCTGGCTGCGCTGCAACAGACTGTGCTGGCCAACCCGGTGCCAGACACTGCGCGGAGAAATCTCGCCAAAATGCAGGTGAGGAGAAAGTCGGGACGTCCCCGCTACAGAGGGAACCTCGCGGCCGTCCGCGTAATTGGCCAGCGCGGTGTCGCAAAAGTCCGCCAGACGGGCGTGGGCGGCATGCTCGCCCGGTTGCCACATCCGCGCCAAACCGTCATACCAGCCAATCTCCGGCATCAGGTTCAGCGCATCGAGCGTCACCGATTTCACGCTGGAATCCGGGCGCGACGGCAGGCTGGCCGGGGCCGGCAGCGGTTCGGCTATCTCCGCCTGGCGCTGGCAGGCGCGCCAGAATGGCGTGAACACCCGGAAGGGGCCACCCTTGCCGGTGCGGATTTGCCACGGTTCGAACAGCAGGTTGGCGGCAAAACTCTCGACGGCAATGCCGTCGCCACGCAACTCCTCCTTGATCCGGGCATCACGCTGGCGGGCGGCGGGGTCATACATTCGATTCCAGTAGACCGCGTCCGCGCCGCTTTCGGCCAGGCATTCGCGCAGGCATTGCAGTGCCGGGCCGCGTTTGAGCGTCAGCGATTGTCCGAGTTTTGCGAGGTCGGCGTCGAACCGCTCGAGACTGTGGTGCAGCCACCAGCGCGATGCCGCTCCGGCCGACCATGGCTCGGTTGCGGACTCCGCCTCTATATAGAGCAGAACCAGTTTGTCGTGGCGGTCTGCGGCAGATTCCAGCGCGGGATTGTCAGCCAGGCGCAGGTCGCGGCGAAACCAGACGATGGCGGTACTCACGTCAAACGACCCGCCCGAAATTTCCGCCGCCGGCGAAGCTCTCGATGCACTGTGCGATCTGCTCCAGAGCTCGCTGGCGGGCCTCCCGCGCGGCCCATGCAATGTGCGGCGTCACGATCAGGTTGTCGAGATCGACATCGAGCAGCGGATCGCCGTCCACCGGTGGTTCGCGTCGCAGCACATCGATGCCGGCACCACCCAGCCTGTTGCCTTGTAATGCGCGGACCAGCGCGTCGCCGTCGATCAGCCCGCCGCGCGCGGTATTGATAAGCAATGCATCGTCTTTCATTAACTCGAGTTCAGGTTCACCGATCAGATTTTCTGTCGAGCTGTTAAGCGGACAATGCAGGCTGACTATGTCCGATGTCGCCAGCAATTCGGGTAGTGGCAGGCGCTCAGGCCGCGAGCCGTCCGAGGCCATACGGCGCGCGACACAGACTTCCATGCCAAAGGCGCGCGCGGCCGCGGCAACGGCGCCGCCGAGTACGCCGTAGCCGACGATACCGAGGCGCTTGCCGGCAAGTTCACGGATAGGGTGACCGAGCATGCAGAACTGCGGACTATCGCGCCAGCCATCGGCCTTGAGGTCCGCTTCATAGGCCTTGAGGTGCTGCGTCAGTCCCAGGATCAGTGCGAAAACGTGCTGCACGACGGAGGCGGTGCAATAGGCGCGTATGTTCGTCACGGCGACGCCGGCCTTTCGCGCTGCCTCCAGATCGACATTGTCGGTGCCGGTTGCCGCCAGTGCGATCAGTTTCAGGTCCGGGATGGCGGCGATAGTCGCCGCATCGATGCGTACCTTGTTGATCACGGCGACCTGCAGGCCGGCGAGGCGCTGAAGCAACAGCTCGGGCGGCGTGACGTCGTAATAGACGATGCACGGGGCGGCCCGATCGAGCGGTGCCGTATCGATGTCCCGGGAGCTGAGCGTTGCGAAATCGAGTACTGCAGCGTGCATGGCAAGATTCATAAGCGAGGACGGTGCAGCTATGATACCGGGACCGATCGGGTGAGGCCCGCCATGCTGCCGTATTGGGAAACAAAGTCTCTGGAACAAATGAGCGCCGACGAGTGGGAAAACCTGTGCGACGGATGCGCCCGCTGTTGTCTGCACAAACTGCAGGATGCCGACACGCTCGAAGTTCACTATACCTGCGTGGCATGCCGCCTCCTGGATGCCACCACGTGCCGCTGCAGGTCCTACCGCAGCCGGGCCGAGCTGGTACCGGATTGCATGGTCCTGCGACGCGATCGGATGGAAGCCATGCCGGCTCTGCCGTCGAGCTGCGCATATCGGCGCATTGCCGAAGGGCGCGGGCTGGCACCCTGGCATCACCTCGTATCCGGCAGCCGCGAGACGGTGCATACGGCCGGCATCTCCGTGAGAGGACGGGTGTTGCCCGAGGATCAGGTGGCGGTGGACGGGCTCGAGGATTACCGGGTGACCTGGCCGCTGGAGGCCGGTCCGGAAGATGGGAAAGACCAATGACCAAAAGTTCAGAAATGTTGCCGCTCGCGGGATTTCCCGACTACAGCGACGAGGAGATGCTGCAACGGGCGCGGGCGTTTCACAGCCAGATCGCAAGGCGCCGCACCGTGCGTCATTTTTCCGATCGCCCGGTACCGCGGGCGCTGATCGACGAGTGCCTGCAGGCTGCGGGCAGCGCGCCGAGCGGCGCCAATCTCCAGCCGTGGCATTTCACGGTTGTGACCGATCCCAAGCTGAAGAAGAAGATCCGTGAAGCGGCCGAGGAACAGGAGCGCCATTTCTATGAACACCGGGCTTCCGATGAGTGGCTCGAGGCGCTGGCCCCGCTCGGCACGGATGAGCACAAGCCGTATCTCGAGATTGCGCCGTGTCTGATCGCGATTTTCAGTCAGCCTTATCATCGCGAACCGGACGGCACAAAGGTCAAACACTATTACCCGGCCGAGTCGGTCGGCATCGCGACCGGGTTTCTGATTGCCGCGTTGCATGACGCAGGGCTCGCGACGCTGACTCACACACCGAGCCCGATGGGATTCCTGAACGAGGTGCTCGGGCGGCCGCCGCATGAGCGTGCCTTCCTGTTGCTGGTCGTGGGATTTCCGGCCGAGGACGCCACCGTGCCGGCCATCGAACGCAAACCGCTCGATGAGTTTGTGACTCACCGTTAGGCGTTGCTCAGCCGGTATTCTGTAACGCGTGCGCGATGCCGTTGATGCTGGCAAACAGCGCTGCCAGCGTTGCATCGTCGGGGCGGTTCGCGCTGCGCCAACGCTTCAGCAGATCCGTCTGCAGCAGGCTGATTGGATCGACGTAGGGGTTGCGCAGACGGATCGCGCGCTGCATCGAGCGCTGGCGTTGCAACAGCACATCCGTGCCGCGTAGCTGCAGCAGGCGCCGGACCGTCAGTTCGTATTCCTCGAAAATGGGGTCGAAGAAATGGCGCAGGGAGGGCTCGACCAGGTCGTTGTAATGCGACACGATATCCATATCGCACTTGGCCAGCACCAGTTCGAGGTCCTCCAGCAAACTGTCGAGAAATGGCCACTGGGCGACGGTGTCGGTCATTGTTTCGAGGCCAAACCGGGTTATTGCCGCGTCGATGCCGCTGCCCACTCCGAACCAGCCTGGCAGGAAACAGCGGTTCTGGGTCCACGCAAACACCCATGGAATGCTGCGCATGGACTCGATGGAGACATGCTGTGGCTCTGCCATCGGCCGCGATCCGATTTGCATGCGCTCTATCACGTCGATCGGCGTGACCTGGCGAAAGTAGTCCGCGAACGCTGGATCGTCGAAGATCATGCCGCGGTATTTCTGCCGCGAGTTGCGCGCAATCACTTTCATAATATCGTTCCAGGTCTGTTGTTCCGCCATGGAAGCGCTGACCGTGTTGGTGGCGCTGGCGATCGAACTGACCGCGCGTTCGAAATTCCGCAACGCCACCCCCTGCAAACCGTATTTCACGCTCATCATTTCGCCGGGTTCGGTCACGACGAGCAGGCCGTTGACGGTACCGGGCGGCGAGCCCAGAACGACGTTGTGAGTTTTGGCGCCGCCCCGGCTGATGGTGCCACCGCGTTCATGGCAAATCGTGAGATCCGCGGACGCGTTGGATACGGCCTGCTGCAATTGTGTCTGCAGCCGGTACAGCCGCCAGCGCGCATCGGCAAGGCCGCCCTCGCGCGTGCTGTCGGCGTAGCTGATCATTACTAACTGGCGATCGCCGCGGCTGTGCAGATGTTTGCGGTAAGCAGGCTGCTCCAGCGCAACACGCATCATCTCGGCCGTATTGTCGAGGTCGCTGCTGCGCTCCACCTGCGGGCAGATGTCCAGCGGTACGGCATTGCTGCGGTCGGTGAGCGCCGCCCATTGCGCCAGCAGCAGGAGCGACAAAAGGTCGTCCGGCCCGCAAGCGTCGCCGATCAATAGCGAACCGATTGCCTGCTCGCCATAGCGCCTGCGGCACAGCGCCAGCGTCTCGAGAATGCCGAGCGTGCGCCGCGTCGCCGTGCCCAGTTCGGCCGTGGCGGGGACCTCGGATTCCAGTGCATTGCTGAGGATTGCGGCGCGCTCGGCCGGGAGGCGCTCCTCCCAGTTCTGTTCGCCCAGGCCGTCGCTGACCGCTTCGCGCAGACTCGCGGCATCGAAGCGAACGTCGACCGTGACCATGTGAAAGCCAAAAGTCTCGGCTT
This sequence comes from Chromatiales bacterium, assembly GCA_002868855.1. GTDB lineage: Bacteria > Pseudomonadota > Gammaproteobacteria > Steroidobacterales > BM003 > BM003. Next base: position 6,343 of record PKUM01000242.1, read on the forward strand.
TCCATATCAGCTTTCTGAGCGGTGCCGCACCGGCGTGTATGCCGTTATGGGTTTCGAGGCTGGTCGCAATCGTTTCCAGATCGGCGACGAATTGATCGACCCGACGATAGCGCCGGTCCGCGTCTTCGAACGTCGCATAAATTCGCGCCGCGATCAGCTGCAACGCGACCCGGTACGGCATTTCGCGGTGACGCCGGTGGACACCGTGCATCGCCCGCGGAAACGAGGTCGTGTACGACTCGATCATGTGCTCTACGGCTTCGTCGACGTCGACAAGCTGGCGGCTCTGGGTCAGCTGCGAGGCAATCTTGAGACAATCGCGGCGGTAGCGATCGAGAATCAATGTGCGTTGCCGGTTCAGCGTTTCCTTGATCGTCCGGGCTGAAATATCGGGATTGCCTTTCAGGTCGGCGCCGACCCAGGAGCCGAATCGTAAAACGCCCGGCGGGACAATGCCGGATTCCGCCTCCGGGTAGGCGAGATGGACCGCATTCTCCAGATTGGTGTAGAAATCAGGGATCGTGGGATAAATCACGTCGGTCAGGAAGAACAGGATGTGCTCGAGTTCATCGGCAATTGCCATGCGCGAGCTCGGGTGCTCTTCGGTCTGCCAGGCGGTCGTCATTTCCATCCGCACCGCGTCGAGTCCCTCGCTCTCCTCGGCAGGGGTCATGGACGGATCGAGTCGGGCCAGCAAATGGCCGGCAATGCGTTGTTGTTTCTGCAGCAACGTGCGCCGGGTGGGTTCCGTCGGATGGGCCGTGAACACCGGTTGAAATCGCGTCGATGCGAGCAAGTGGCGCAACTGCTCCAGCGAACAGCCATTCTTGCGTAGCTGCAGGAACGTGGTGTCGAGCCCGCCGGGCTGCGAATGCGCCTTGTCGCGCTGGTATGCGCGGCGACGCCGGATCCGGTGAACCTGCTCGGCCATGTTGACGACCTGGAACCAGCTCGAAAACGCACGAATAAAATTGCGCGTCAGTTCGGCGGGAAGTTCGTCGAACAGGCGAGTCAGTTCGCTGTCGTCATGCTCCGGCGACTGGCGCCGCCGAATCGCCGCACGACGCGCGGATTCGACGTTCTCGTAAAGCGCATCGCCGCCCTGTTCGCGCAACAGTTCTCCGAGCTGCTCGCCGAGAAGGTGGACGTCACGCCGCAGGCCGGCATCCTTGGCTGCGAACTGGATGCCTTCCCGATCGATAGTTGCGCCGCTGGTCGACATGTCAGGTAACACGCTATACGAGTAGCTTCGCCGCTTTGTCGGCGAATTCCTGTTTGCGTTCGTCGGTCTCGAGCCGAACCGGTTGCGGAACGTCGCGACCGCGCAGCACCGCGGGACGTGCGCCGACCTGTTTCAGCCAGCGTTGCAGGTTGGTCAGATCGTCGATTTCAACGCCAGCCCACTCGTATAGCGCCGCCCACGGCCAGGTGGCAATGTCGGCGATTGAATAGTCGCCGGCCAGATATTCGTTATCGGCGAGACGGGTGTCGAGCACGTGGTAGAGGCGATAGGTCTCGCGCTGATAGCGCTCGATAGCGTAAGGGATTTTCTCCGCGGCGTAACGATAGAAGACATTGGCCTGGCCCTGCATCGGTCCCAGCCCGCCGATTTGCCAGCACAGCCATTGCAGCACTTCGGAGCGTCTCTTGACATCGGTCGGCATCAGCATGCCGGTTTTTTCCGCCAGGTAGATCAGGATTGCCCCGGATTCGAAAACGACGAAGTCGTCGGCATCATGATCGACAATTGTCGGAATGCGCCCGTTGGGGTTGAGCTTGAGGTAGCTCTCCTGCTTCTGTTCCAGCTTGTCGAGTTTCAGTTCGTGGACTTCGTAAGGCAGTCCCATTTCCTCGAGTGCGATTGATGCTTTCCAGCCGTTCGGCGTTGCAGCTGTGTACAGGCTGATCATGGGTCGGTCCTCAATCGCGAAAGTTCTTGTACTGCAGAGGCAGATCGATATCCGACTCCTTGAACATTGCAATCACCGTCTGCAAGTCGTCGCGTTTCTTGCCGGTTACCCTGAGTTGTTCGCCCTGGATCGCGCACTGTACCTTGAGCTTGGCATCCTTCACCTGTTTGACCATCTTCTTGGCCAGCGCGGTGTCAATGCCCTGACGCAACAGTACTTCCTGCTTTGCCTGCTGCCCTGTGATCACGGGCTCGCGCTCCTCGAGGCAGGCGATGTCGATCTGGCGCTTGGCAAGCTTGCCGCGCAATACGTCCAGCATTTGTTGTAGCTGAAAATCGACCTGCGCTGTCAGCACGATCATCTGTTCTACGATTTCGTATTTGGCCCCGGTTCCCTTGAAGTCGAAGCGGTTGGTGATTTCACGATTGGCCTGGTCAACGGCATTGCTTACTTCGTGCATATCCAGCTCGGATACGATGTCGAATGACGGCATAGTTGTCTGTCTCCTGCGGAACCGGACCGTGGGGAGGCCAAGTATACGGCCCCCGGGCGAGATGACCCAGTCGTGGTTAAGCGCCGCCGCCGGTATCAGCGATAACCGGCGGCCTGCAGCTCGAACAGGCTCGCATAGTGACCGCCACGGTCCAGCAATTCCTGATGCGATCCGCTCTCGATAATGCGGCCATTGCCGAGCACCAGGATCTGGTCGGCGATCCTCACGGTCGAAAACCGGTGCGAGATCAGGATGGCAATCCTCCCGGCACGGGTCTTGCCGACATGCTCGAACACCTGGGCCTCGGCGGCGGCATCCATCGCAGCCGTCGGTTCGTCGAGTACCAGAATATCCGCGTCTTCGCGCATGAACGCGCGCGACAATGCAATTTTTTGCCACTGTCCGCCCGAGAGTTCCTGACCGTCCTTGAACCAGCGTCCCAACTGGGTTTCGTAACCTAGCGGCATTCCCGCGATGAACTCGGAAGCGGTGCCCTGGCGAGCAGCCTCGCGCCAGCGCCCGGCATCCCCGAAACGGCGGGTATCGCCGGCGCCGATGTTCTCGCCAAGCAGCATCTGGTAGCGCGCGAAGTCCTGAAAAATCACCGCGATGCGTTGCCGCAGCACATCGCGTTGCCATTCGCGCAGATCCAGTCCGTCGAGCAGGATGGCGCCGCTGTCAGGGTCATATAGCCGCGTCAGCAGTTTGATCAGGGTGGTCTTGCCCGACCCGTTTTCGCCGACCAGTGCAAGGCTCTCGCCCGGGCGGATGTGGAAACTGACGTCATCGACAGCGGGACGGCTGGCGCCAGGATAGGTAAACGACACGTTTTCGAAGCGTATTCCGTCGCCCGGGCTCGGGCCTTCCGTCAGCGAGCCGAGATCGGCCGGGACGTCCTGTTCGAGGTATTCGTACAGGTTCGACAGGTAGAGGTTGTCCTCGTACATGCCGCCAACAGCGCTCAGGATCGATGCGACCGATGACTGGCCCTGTTTGAACAGCGCCAGGTACATCGTCATCTGGCCCAGCGTGATACGTTCCGCGACCGTCGCCAGCACGATCCAGGCGTAGGCGCCATAAAAGGCGGCGGTCGCGACAAGCCCGAGCACGGTGCCCCAGAAATCCCGACGCAGGGTCAGGCTGCGATCCTCGCGATACAACTCGCGGAAAATCTCGCGGTAACGCTCGAGCATCAGGTCGCCTAGTCCGTAAAGCTGCACTTCCTTGGCGAAGTCTTCGCGCGCCAGCACCATCTCGATATACATCTGCCGGCGGGTCTGCGGCGAGCGCCAGCGGAACAGGCGAAATGCATCACCGGAGAATTTGGCCTCGGCGATGAAAGCGGGAATGCCGGCAACAGCCAGGATGACCAGGGTCCACGGCGAAAATTGCCATAACAGTGCCGCGAAACTGGTCAGCGCGAGCAGGTTCTGAACCAGCCCGAAGGTGCGATTTACCAGGCTGAGCGGACGCGATGACGCCTCGCGCCGGGCCCGGGTCAGCTTGTCATAGAACTCCGAGTCCTCGAAATCGCGCAGCCGCAGGGTCAGGGCCTTCTCGAGGATCATGGTATTGACGCGGTGTCCGAGCTGTACCCGCAACAGTGACTGGCAGGTCGAAATGCCGCGCTGGGCGATCGCGAGCACGGCGACGATAGCGGCTTCGATGGCGACAAGCCGCAGGGCATCGTTGACCTCTGTCCCCGGGGCATCGCGGACCAACGCGACTACCGCATCGACGATCAGTTGGCCGACATAGGCGATTGCGGCGGGTAGCACACCCGCTATCGCGGTCAATAGCGCGAAGCCGATAGTCAGGGCGGGATTGGTTTGCCACACCAGTTCTATGGCGCGGCGCCCGTAGCGGAATACGCCGAAAAAACGGGTGAGTCCGCCCGCGTCGGCCGTTGCCGCTGCTTCTGTCGGTTGCATAGAGCTCTTTTACGTTGTTTCTCGCTGCAATGATGTTGTGTCCGGCGCCGGATTGCTAATCGGGCGCATTTGGGGCGACGGTGACGGAAGCTTGGCTAACACATTGATTCGCCGCGCTCCAGATTGCGAGCGCGGGGTCAGCATGCTATGACACACTGCACAGATAGTGCCGGGGGGCGGTTTCTGGCGGGGTGACCCGCGGCGCCGCGCGTGACCCAGTAAGAATAAAGGACGCTCTTTGATTCCAGCACCACCCGACAGTCATGGCATCGCGGTACTTGTGCTGACAGGTTTCGCCCTGGTGTTGTTTACCAGAGACCGTATTCCGCTGGAGACCTCCAGCCTTTTCATCCTGATCCTACTGGTATTCGGGTTCCAGCTGTTTCCGTATGAGCGTGACGGCATCGTGCTGAAGCCGACGGAGTTCTTTGCCGGGTTCGGCAACGAGGCGCTGGTCGCGATTTGCGCCCTGATGATCGTCGGCAAGGCGCTCGAGACCACGGGTGCGTTGCAACCGGTCGCTGCGCTGATGGCGCGCGGCTGGCAGGCACGCCCTGCCCTGGCCATGCTTGCGACGCTGATCGTCTCGGCAATCCTGAGCGCTTTTCTGAATAACACGCCGATCGTGGTGATGTTGCTGCCGATGCTGGTGGGGATCGCGATGCGCACCGGTACGCCGGTAGCCGGGATGCTGATGCCGATGGGGCTGGCGACGCTGATCGGCGGCATGGGCACCACGATCGGAACATCGACTAACCTGCTGGTCGTCGGTATTGCCGCGGATCTTGGCCAGCCACAGCTGCAGATGTTCGACTTCAGTGTGCCGGTGCTGATGGTGGGCAGTGTCGGTATCCTGTTTCTTTGGGCTGTTGCACCGCGAATGCTGCCGAATCGGCGGCCGCCGATGGCCGAAGCGTCGCCGCGCGTTTTCGATGCCCTGCTCTACATCAACGAGGACAGCTACGCCAATGGCAAGACCCTGGCGAAGTTGCGCGAGCGCACTCACGGCAGGTTACGGGTGGACCGGATCCAGCGCGGCGAGGGGTTGTATGTCGCCAAGCTGCCATCCGTCACGTTGCAGGCGGGTGACCGATTGCTGGTGCGGGATACGCGCGAGCGGCTGAAGGAATTCGAGTCGCTGCTGGGCGCCACACTGCACAACGTCACCGATGGCGATGCCAGTTTCGGTGAAGTCGAGCTGCCGCCGGCGTCGGGAGGCCAACAACTCGCCGAGGTCGTGGTTACCCGTGGATCGCCGCTGCACCGGCGCAGCCTGCGTGACGCGCGGCTTGCTTCACGCTACAAACTGTTGCCGCTGGCGCTGCATCGGGCGCGCGCTCCGACCAGCGGGTTCGATTCCGAGATAGGCGATGCGCCGCTGCGCGCCGGTGACGTGATCCTGGTCCAGGGTGCGCCCAGTAGTCTCCGTGAGATGAAAGAGAGCGGCAACATGCTGGTGCTCGATGGCACGGTCGACCTGCCGCACACCGAGCGGGCGCGGCGCGCAATCGCGATCATGTTGCTGGTCGTCGCCACCGCCGCGCTGGGATTGTTGCCGATCTCGGTCAGTGCGCTATGCGGCGTCGGGCTGATGCTGGCAACGCAAAGCCTGCGCTGGCGCGATGCATTGGGTGCGCTGAGCGCGCCGGTGGTGCTGATTATCGTCACCAGTCTTGCGCTCGGCCTGGCGATGATGCGGACCGGAGGGGCGGAGTATCTGGCTCAGCTCTATGTGGCGGTCGCCTCCGGGCAGCCAATCTGGCTGATACTGAGCGGTCTGATGCTGGTGATGGCGCTGCTGACCAACGTGGTGTCGAACAACGCGGCGGCGGTTATCGGTACGCCGATCTCGATCAGCATTGCGACGCAACTCGGCGTGTCCCCGGAACCTTTCGTGCTTGCGGTGCTGTTCGGCGCCAACATGAGCTACGCGACGCCGATCGGCTATCAGACCAATCTGCTGGTGTTGAGCGCCGGCGGTTATACCTTCTCGGATTTCGTCCGCGTCGGTGTGCCACTGACCTTCATCATGTGGGTCGGGTTCACAATCGTGCTGACGTTGCGATACCAGCTGTAGTGCGCCTGCGCAGCCCCGGCCGCCGGGCGAACCGGATGGGTCGCTGCCGCAAGATGGCGCAATTGCCTTGACGGCGGGAGCGAGCGGGGGAGATACTCCGTCGCCATGAATACGCCCTGCCAAAACCACGCCGTTTCAGTCTGGGAGCTTTGGTGGCACCGCGGCCAGGAGATGGTGACGGTTTAGGCGAAGTATCGAGCGCACAACGGCCCATCTCCCGAACCCCCGGGGATGGGCCTTCTTTTTGGGCGCGCCCCGGAAAAGCTGACCGAGGAGCCCATGCAAGCACCTTTTGACATCATCGCCGACCTGGATACGCCGGTATCGGCCTACCTCAAACTGGAAGCGTTTCGGCCGGTCTTTCTGCTGGAAAGCGTCGAGCGTGGAGAGCACCTTGCGCGGTACTCGTTTATCGGGCTCGACGAAGGCTACCGGGTATTGCTCGACGGCGACGGGTTGCAGCTCGGCGCGGAACGGGTTGCGCGGCCGTCCTCGGGCGCGGAGTTGCTCGGGCATCTGCGCGACGCGCTGGCCCGGGCGCCGCGACTGACCCCGGAGTCCGACCTGCCATTCGTCGGTGGTCTCGTAGGTGCGGCCGGTTACGATGTGGTCCGCTATTTCGAACGCATGAAGACGCCTGCTGCCGCCACGATGACGGTGCCCGAGCTTGCCTATGCAGCGCCGCGCTCGGTGCTGGTTTTCGATCACCTGACCCGGCGCATGGCGCTGCTGCACGAGGGCAGCGAAGCCGAACGCCAGCAACTGCAGAAAGAAATCGTCAGAGCATTGCGCGGCGGCGTACCGTACCGGCGCTCCGGTAACTTCGTCGGCCCGGCGCGCGCGAGCATCAGCCGCGATGACTTCATCGCCGCGGTCGGAAAGGCGAAACAGGACATACGCGCCGGGGACGTCTACCAACTGGTGCTGTCGGTCGGGTTTCACGGTGAATGCACGGTCGACAGTTTCGATGTCTATCGCGCGTTGCGCCTGCTGAATCCGTCGCCGTACATGTATTACCTGGATCTCCCCGGGGTGACGGTTGCCGGTTCTTCGCCCGAGGCGCTGGTCCGGCTGCATGGGAGGCGGGCCTCGCTCAGGCCGATTGCCGGGACCCGTCCGCGTGGCGGCGATAGCGATGAGGACCTTGAGCTCGAGCGGCAGTTGCGCGCCGATCCCAAGGAACTCGCCGAGCATGTGATGCTGGTGGATCTCGCGCGCAACGACCTGGGTCGGGTCGCGACCGCCGGCAGTGTCATCGTCGACCCGTATTGCAGTATCGAGCGCTACAGCCATGTCATGCACCTGGTGAGTGGCGTGCAGGGTGAGCTCAGGCATGAATCCGACGCATTCGACCTGTTTGCCGCTGCATTCCCGGCGGGGACGCTGGTCGGGGCGCCAAAGGTGCGGGCGATGGAACTGATCGATCAGTACGAGCCGACCGGGCGCGGCCTGTATGCCGGAACGGCCGGTTACTTTGGCATTGGCGGTGACATGGACCAGGCGATAGCCATCCGCACGCTGGTCTTCACCGAAGGCGCCTACACGTTCCAGGCCGGCGCCGGAATCGTCGCCGACTCGGTGGCCGAGGCCGAATACGACGAAGTGCTGGCGAAGAGCCGCATCCTGCGCCGGGCTCTGGAAATGGCCCAGGAGGGACCATAATGCCGCGGATATTGCTAATCGATAATTACGATTCGTTCACCTACAACCTCGTTCAGGGATTCATGAGCCTCGGCGCCGATGTCCGGGTGTTTCGCAACGACGCGATCGACGTCGCCACGGCGCGCGCCCTCGAGCCTACCCACCTGGTGATATCGCCCGGTCCGGGCCGCCCCGAAGGCGCCGGTGTTTCCATGGCGATGATCCGGGAGTTCTGCGAGACCATCCCGATCCTCGGGGTCTGCCTTGGACACCAGTCGATAGCGGCCGCATTTGGCGCGAGCATCATCCAGGCGCGGCGCCTGATGCACGGCAAGACGTCATTGATAGAACACGATGGCTGCGGGGTTTTCGCGGGTCTGCCGAATCCTCTGGAGATCGGGCGCTACCATTCGCTTGCGGTGGAAGAGTCGAGCCTGCCAGCCGAACTGATCGTCACGGCACGCACCGATTCTGGCGAGATCATGGGACTGCGCCATCGCAGCATGGCGCTGGAAGGCGTGCAGTTTCATCCGGAAAGTGTCCTGACACCGAACGGACCCGAATTGATGGAAAATTTCTTGCGCGAGCCCGCGAGCGCCGCAGCACTCGCGGCGGGAGGATGACGATGCGCGAGCTGCTCGAACTGTTGCTGACGCGGACCGATCTCGACGAATCGCAAGCGCATCAATTGCTGATCGCGCTGACCGCGGACGACATGGAACCGGCGTTTGCCGGGGCGGTGCTCGCAGCGTTGAGGGTCAAGGGCGCATGCGCGTCTGAAATTCGCGGGCTGGCCACGGGTCTGCGCCAGCTGGCACGCAAACCGGCTATCGGCGACAGTTCGAATTGCGTCGATATCGTCGGTACCGGCGGTGACGGCTCGGGTAGCCTGAATCTCTCGACCGGTGCCGCATTACTTGCGGCCGCGGCCGGCGCCCGGGTCGTGAAACACGGTAATCGTTCCGTCTCGAGCCTGTGCGGCAGCGCCGATGTGCTGGAGGCGCTCGGTCTGGAGTTGCCGCTGGATGAACAGGCCGCCGCGGCATTGCTCGAAGAATGCGGCTTCACATTCCTGTTTGCGCCCTATTACCACCCGGCGCTGAAAAACGTCGGGCCGGTGCGTGCCGCGCTCGGTGTGCGCACCGTGTTCAACATCATGGGTCCGCTGGTGAATCCGGCCGAACCGGGGTTCGCGGTCATTGGCGCATATTCACCGGAGGTCGCCGCGCTGATGGCGGACACGCTCGCGGGGATGCCGCTGCGCAGGGCGTTCGTGATTCACGGCGAGCCCGGGTGGGACGAGGCCACGCCAGTGGGTCCGTTCATGGTTTGGGACGTGCGCTCCGGTAACGTCGAGCAAAGCACGCGCGATCCGGCGAATTACGGTATAGCGCGCTGTAGCGCTGACGACCTTGGCGGTGGCGACGCCACGGTGAATTCGCGAATACTCGGCGCGGTGCTGCGCGGCGAAAACCGCGGCCCTGCGCGCGACGCGCTGGTGCTCGGAGCGGGACTCGCACTCGAGGTGTGCGGCAAGGCCGCCGACCTCGGTGCCGGTCTTGTCCAGGCTTCTGCCGCGATCGACGACGGTAGCGCGGCCCGGGTAATCGGCTCACTGGGTGGCCGCGCCGCATGAGCGAGGCGTTTCTCGACCGGATGGCGGAAGGCTCGGCGCGCCGCCTGGAAGCTGCACGCAGCCTCGTTCCCGCAAGGGAAATCGCAGCGCGGGCCGCGGCATTGCCGCCGCCGCCGCCGCTGGTTCTGCATGCCGACGGTTTCGACATCATCGCCGAGCTCAAGCTGCGTTCGCCATCGGCAGGGACATTGTCCGACGATGCCTCGGGCATCGAGGAGCGGGTGCGGACCTATGCGCGGGCCGGCGCCGCCGCGGTATCGGTATTGACCGAGCCCGAGCGTTTTGGCGGTGAGCTTGGCCATCTCGAGCGCGCCGCCGCGGCGCTGGCGCCGCTGCGGGTTCCGGCGATGCGCAAGGACTTTTTGCTCGATCCCTACCAGGTCAGCGAGGCACGTCTGGCCGGGGCCGGCGGCGTGCTTGCCATCGCCCGGATGCTCGACGACGGGGCGCTGCGGGCGCTGATCGACAGCGCGCTCGGGCTGGGCATGTTCGTGCTGCTCGAGGCCTTCGATGTCGCGGAGATTGAGCGCTGCGCCGACCTGATTTCCACCTACCCGGAGCATCGCCGCAATCTGCCGCTGGGCCTGAACTGCCGCGACCTGCAGACGCTGCAAATCGACCCGGCCCGGCTCGACGCCGCGGCGGGCGCGTTTCCCCGCGACACCGTTGCTGTCGCGGAAAGCGGCCTGTTCAACGCAGCGGACGCGAGGCGGCTGGCGGGACACGGCTACCAGCTGGCGCTGATTGGCACCGCATTGATGCAGACCGATGACGCGGCGGCGTTGCTGCGCGACATGCTGGAAGCTGGCCGTGCGGCACGTGGCGGTGCGATATGAGCCGGGTTCGGGTAAAGATATGTGGTATCCGCGATGAATCCACTTTGCAGGCGGCGATCGAAGCCGGAGCGGATGCAGTAGGGTTTGTCGTCGCGGCGCCGTCTTCGCCGCGCTGCATCGAAATTGAACGCGCCGCGGAGCTCATTGCGCTGACGCCGGCGTTCGTGACGCCGGTCGTGGTCAGCCGTCACCCCGATCCGGAGACGATCCGGGAGTTGTTTGCGGTGGCGACGCCTGCCTGGTTGCAGACCGACCGGTCCGACTTTGCCAGCCTGGCCCTCGCGCCCGGCTGGAGACCGCTGCCGGTGCTGCGAGAGCCCGGTGATGGCGCGGCGTTGCAGCCCGGATGGCACACTGTTTTGTGCGAGGGTGCCGACAGCGGCAAGGGCGAACTCGGAGACTGGGGGTTTGCGGCGGAGCTGGCGCGGATCCGCGCGGTAGTGCTGGCGGGCGGGTTGCGGGCGGACAACGTCCTGACGGCAATACGCCGGGTCGGGCCGTACGCGGTGGACGTGAGCAGCGGCGTGGAATCTGCGCCGGGCATCAAGGATGTAGCGGCGATCGAGGCTTTCGTTGCCGCGGTGAGACGAGCTGAAAGCGAGGTAGGGTGAGTATGGCAGCCAGAGTAGATCAGGCGACGGATGCGCAGTTGCTGCGCCAGTTGATTGATGGTCAATTGCCGGACGGGCGCGGCCGCTATGGCCCGTTTGGCGGGTGCTACGCGCCCGAGACGCTTATGCCGGCATTGCGCCGCCTCGCCAGTGCGAGCAGCGACATACTCGACCAGGCGTCGTTCCAGGCCCGCTTGTCAACCGAGTTGGCCGACTGGGTCGGCCGGCCCACGCCGCTGACGCCGGCGCGCGGACTCGGCGCCAGCTGGGGTGCGGAGGTCTGGCTCAAGCGCGAGGACCTCGCGCATACCGGGGCTCACAAGATCAACAATGCGCTCGGCCAGGCCCTGCTGGCGCAGGAAATGGGAGCGCGGCGGGTGGTGGCCGAAACCGGTGCCGGGCAGCATGGCGTGGCGACCGCCGCGGCCTGCGCCAGGGTCGGTATCCCATGCAGCGTGTATATGGGCGAAATCGATATCGAGCGGCAGTCGCCCAACGTCGATCGGATGCGCCGTCTCGGTGCGGAAGTCATTGCGGTCACGGGTGGCGACCGGACATTGCGCGCGGCAATCGACGAGGCGTTTCGCGACTGGGTGTCGGATCCCGAGGGTACTTACTACCTGCTTGGCTCCGCGGTAGGTCCGCATCCGTATCCCTTCCTGGTGCAGCGATTGCAGGCCGTGATCGGCAACGAGGCGCGCGCGCAATTGCTTCATCGCAGCGGTGCGCTCGCTGACGCGGTATTTGCCTGCGTGGGAGGCGGTTCCAACGCGATCGGTCTGTTTCATCCATTGCTGGGCGACGAACAAACCCTGCTCTTCGGCATCGAGGCTGGGGGTGAGGGCGCCGGTCTCGGTCAGCACTCGGCCACTCTGGCGCACGGCAAACCGGGCGTGTTGCACGGCAGTTACTCGATGCTCCTGCAGGACGTCAACGGCCAGGTCCAGGAGACGCATTCTGTTTCGGCCGGTCTGGACTATCCGGGAGTAGGTCCGGAACACGCACTGCTGGCCAGCATCGGCCGGGTGCACTACGACACGGCGACGGACGAAGAGGCGCTGGATGCACTGGCCGAGTGTTGCCTGCTGGAGGGAATCCTGCCGGCACTGGAAACCGCCCATGCCTTTGCGGGTGCGCGGCGCTGGGCGGCGTCCAATCCGGGCAAGCGTATTCTTATTGGGCTGTCCGGGCGCGGTGACAAGGACATGCCGACACTGACCAAAGTCCGCCCCGGAGGGCAGCATGCAACGGCATGAACTCATCTCTGACACGCTGCGCTCGGTGCGGGCAAGCGGCCGGGTACCGCTGGTGGCATTCCTCACGGCGGGTTACCCGCGGGTCGATCGTTTTGCCGATGATTTGCGCGAGGTCTGTGCGCATGCGGACATTGTCGAGATCGGCGTCCCTTTTACCGATCCGATGGCCGACGGGGTCACGATTCAGCGCTCGAGCGAGGCGGCGCTTGCGGCCGGTGTCAGCCTGAGCTGGATTCTCGAGCAGCTACGCGATATGGAATCGCGCCCGGGAACACCGTTGTTGCTGATGAGCTATCTCAATCCACTCCTCGCCTACGGGCTTGACCGTCTCGCCGACGACGCTGCCGCAGCCGGGGTCAGCGGGTTCATCGTGCCGGACCTTCCGTTCGACGAGAGCGGCGATTTTCGTGTCAGCATGCAAGGCGAAGGTCTCGCCCTGGTGCAACTGGTCACGCCGATCACGCCCGACGAGCGGCTGCGCCAGGTCTGTGACGCGAGCAGCGGGTTTGTCTATGCGGTGACGGTGGCCGGAATCACCGGTGGCGCCACGGCGCTGCCCGAAGGCATGCACGACTATCTCGAAAGAGTCAGGGCGGTATCGACGATTCCGGTCTGCGCCGGGTTCGGGATTCGTTCGGCGCAGCAGGTCAGCGCCATAGGCGAACATGCGGATGGTGTCATCGTGGGTTCGGCACTGGTCGAGACGATGGAGCGCGGCGAGTCGGCCGGCGCTTTCCTCGACAGCCTGCGGCCCGCCTCGTGAAAAAACTCCATATCTGCAACACGCTGATGGAGGCGCAGCATCTGAAAGCCGTGCTCGAGGCCTCTGGCATTGCCACGATGATCAAGAACGAGCATGTATTCGGCGCGTTGGGGCAGGTACCGCTGAAAGAGCTGATGCCGCAGCTATGGGTGCTCGACGAGACCCAGCTGGACGACGCGAAAAATCTGCTTGCCGAAGCGCTGGACCCGACCCCGTCGTCGGCCCCTGCCTGGCGCTGCAGTGCTTGCGGCGAGAGCCTGGAGGCGCAGTTCGACGTCTGCTGGCAATGCGGCGAGCGCCGGCCGGGACCCGACTAGTATTTCCCTCTGCTGTTGCGCCGTCCCGTCAACGCACGCGGGCGCGCCCGCCACAACAGCACCGCCGCCGAGGCAACAAGCGCCCAGCCGAGCCATGCCGGGTTCGCCGCAAAGCCGATCCACAATGTGCCGGCAATCAGGATGGCCGTGCCGCTTGCCGTTACATAGCGGCGTTTGCTATCCGCCGCGATTTGCCGTTCCAGCGCCGCCATTGCCGGGTCGCGGACCCGGATTTCGAGCTGGCCGTCAGCAGCCTGTTGCACGAGTTGCTGCAGCAGCTGTGGCATTGCCTCGATGGTTTCGCTGAGGTCCGGTAGCTGTTCGCGCAGGCGGCCGAGTACCGCGCGCCCGCTAAGGCGATCGGTCATCCACTTTTCAAGGATCGGTTGCGCGGTTTCCCACAGATCCAGTTGCGGATAGAGCTGGCGCCCCAGCCCTTCGATATTGAGCAGCGTCTTCTGCAGCAGGATCAGCTGAGGCTGCACCTCCATATCGAAGCGGCGCGCGGTGCGAAACAGCCTCACCAGGAACTGGCCGAACGAGATCTCCGACAGCGGCTTGTTGAATATCGGTTCGCACACGGTACGAAAGGCCGACTCGAGCTCGTCCAGGCGGGTCTCCGGCGGGACCCAGCCCGAATCGATGTGGAGCTTCGCGACCCGATGATAATCGCGGTTGAAAAACGCCAGGAAGTTCTCGGCCAGGTAATGCTGGTCGCGGCTCGAGAGAGTGCCGACGATGCCGAAATCGACCGCCATGTATCGCGGGTAAGCCGGGTTGGATACATCGACAAAAATATTGCCCGGGTGCATGTCGGCGTGGAAAAAATTGTGTTGAAAGACCTGGGTGAAGAAAATTTCCACACCACTGGCGGCGAGACGTTTGAAATCGGTGCCGCTCTCGGCGAGCTTCGTGGTGTCGGCGACGGGCACGCCATGTATGCGCTCTGTAACGAGCATCGTCGGGCGACAGTAATCCCAGTGCACCGTAGGGACATAGAGTTTTGTAGAGCCGTCGAAATTCCGACCCAGCTGTGCCGCGTTGGCCGCTTCGCGCATCAGATCCAGTTCATCGAGCACGGTTTTTTCGTATTCGCCGACGACTTCGACCGGACGCAGCCGGCGGCTTTCGCTCCAGAAACGCTCGGCCAGTCGCGCCATCGCGTACAGCACTTCGAGATCGGCCTCGATGTTGGTGCGGACGTTGGGGCGCAGGACCTTTATCACCACTTCCTCGCCACTCTCGAGCGCGGCGGTATGGACCTGTGCGATCGATGCGGCGGCGAGCGGTTCGACGTCGAAACGCGAAAAAATCTCGCTGACCGGCCGCCCGAGCGCGGTCTCGACGATTTGCTGCGCTTGCTCGCCGGAAAATGGAGGCACCCTGTCCTGAAGTTTTGCCAGTTCCGTGGCAATGTCGGCCGGCAGCAGGTCGGGTCGCGTGGACAGCGACTGCCCGAACTTGACGAATATCGGCCCGAGCTCGACAAGCGCCATGCGCAGGCGTGAGCCGAGGCTTTCGTCCTCGCTGTAGGCGCGCCCATGTCCGGGCGCGAGACGCCGGACCCAGCTTAGCGGGCGATACAGGTGGGTAGCGCGGACAATCTCGTCGAGGCCATGGCGCAGCAAAATGCGTTGTATTGCGAACAGTCTCAGTACGACGCGAGGGCGAAACATGGATGCCGTCAGTTCGCGTTGTGTGGCGCGATGCCGAGCCGGTCGATACGCGCCAGCAGGCGGTCGACATCGTCGCGCAGCGTATCGACATCGCTGCAGAATTTCTCGACTTCCCAGTCAGTCGGTACGTCGCGGCTCTCTTCGCTGAGAAACTCGCCGAAATTGCGCGCCACGGTATCGCCGGTCTGGCGTGTCCACTGGCCGAGGTTGCGGAAAAAATTGCCGACCTGGTGTGCCGCGACATCGCCGATTATCTGCGACAGTTCTTCCTCCCAGTCCGGTCGGGCCGCCACCAGCAATCGGCGGAAATCGCCCGCAAGCACCGCGTCGCCGGTAGCCTTTACCGAGCCGTCGCGAAACGCGGCGCGGGGGTCGCCGAGTCCGAGCGAAGCGATGCCGAGCGGCGTGCCGACGATCGCCGCTTCCGGATCGCCGCGGCTCTCCAGCGACATCTGTAACTCGCCGTCGCGGCCAACCAGGAAAATATTGATCCCGGTGCCACGAATGCCCAGCGCCAGGGTGTGACCCTCGAGACGGCGCAATAACTCGCCTGCCTCAGTCGACGCCGCTATGCTCCGGTTCAGCAGCGCCTGCAGCGGCGCCAGCACAACGTCTCGTGGCGATCCGCTCATAACCGGAAACCGCGGTGAAGGGCGACGATGCCGCCGCTAAGGTTGTGATAGCGGCACTGCTCGAATCCGGCTTCTTCCATCATCGACAGCAACGTCGGCTGGTCCGGGTGACGGCGTATCGACTCGGCGAGATAGCGATAGCT
This sequence comes from Chromatiales bacterium, assembly GCA_002868855.1. Classification (GTDB taxonomy): domain Bacteria; phylum Pseudomonadota; class Gammaproteobacteria; order Steroidobacterales; family BM003; genus BM003. Next base: position 22,265 of record PKUM01000242.1, read on the forward strand.
TGCCTCGTCGCCGGCGATCAGTTTTCCCATGGCCGGCAACATTTTGAACGAGTAGATGTCGTACAGCGGCGCAAGGCCGGGCAGAACCGGGTGCGAGAATTCGAGCACGAGCAGCTGTCCTCCCGGCTTCAGCACGCGCCACATCGAAGCGAGCGCCGCGGACTTGTCGGTAACGTTACGCAGGCCGAAACCGATTGTCACGCAGTCGAAGCTGCGATCCGGAAACGGCAGGTTCTGCGCGTCGGCCTGGACGAAGCCGAGACCGCGAACCAGTCCCCTGTCCAGCAACCGGTCGCGGCCACGCTGCAACATTTCGCCGTTGATATCGCTCAACACGACGCGACCGCCGGTTCCGGCCTGGCGTGCGAGGCCGGCCGCAAGATCGCCGGTGCCGCCTGCTACGTCGAGTGCTGACTGGCCAGGCCTGAGCAGGGTGCGCGCTAGGGTAAACCGCTTCCACATCCGGTGCAGACCGCCGGACATCACGTCGTTCATCAGGTCGTAGCGCCCGGCGACACTGTCGAAGACCTCACGCACGCGGCCCGCTTTTTTCTCAAGCGGCACTTCCTCGAAACCGAAATGGGTCGTACCGGGCGCTTGCTGCCCGTTGTCGCCGTCAGACATCGTCAGACACCGCCGTTACCCGGCGTTTTGCGTTCGTGGCCGGCCGCTGTCAGTCGCTCGAGATAGTCCTGCCAGTGTTCCGGCTGGGCATCGCCGAGCTCGTAGAGCAGGCGCCAGTCGTACAGCCCGGTGTCGTGGCCGTCGTCGAAACACAGCCGCACCGCGTACTGGCCCACCGGTTCGACCCGGTCGATAGCCACGGCCTCCTTGCCTACCTGCAGCACTTCCTGGCCCGGACCATGGCCCTTGACCTCGGCCGAGGGTGAGTACACCCGCAACAACTCGGCGGGTAAATGGAAGCGCTTGCCATCGGCAAACGCGATTTCGAGCTCGCGTGAACGGCGATGCAGCTTGATTTCTGTCGGCTGCGGAAATTCCGTGGGCCTCATGGCGGTCTCGCTCGCATGCTTGAATCAAAGACCCCCGATTGTACCGTGCCGGCGCTCCCGGCGGCAGTTTGCCGCCTACAGGATGTAGCGCGACAGGTCCTCGTCGGCAGCCAGTTCGCCAAGATGCTCATCGACATATACGGCATCGATGCGGGTGCTGTGGCCGTTGCGATCGGCGGCTTCGAACGAAATCGACTCGAGCAGGCGCTCGAGGACCGTGTGCAGCCGGCGCGCGCCGATGTTCTCGGTACGCTCGTTGACGCTCGCGGCAATCTCCGCGATCCGGCGTACCCCGGTGTCGTCGAACGCAAGCTCCAGGCCTTCGGTCGACATCAGGGCGCTGTACTGCTCCGTCAGTGAGGCGTCGGGCTCGGTCAGTATGCGTTCGAAATCCCCGGTGGTCAGGGCGTCCAGCTCGACCCTGATCGGCAAGCGTCCCTGCAGCTCCGGAATCAGGTCCGACGGTTTCGCGACATGAAACGCACCGGAGGCAATAAACAGGATGTGATCGGTCTTGAGCATGCCGTACTTGGTGCTGACCGTGCAGCCCTCGACCAGCGGTAGCAGGTCGCGCTGCACGCCCTCGCGAGAGACATCTGCGCCCATGGACTCCGACCGCCTCGCAACCTTGTCGATCTCGTCGATGAAGACGATGCCGTTCTGTTCGACCGAGTCCATCGCGCGCTGCTTGATTTCTTCCTCGTTGACCAGCTTGGCGGCCTCCTCGTCGACGAGCTGTTTCAACGCATCCTTGATTTTTACCCGCCGGCTGCGGGTGCGCGAGCCGGACAGGTTCTGGAACATGCCCTGCAACTGACTGGTCAGCTCTTCCATTCCCGGCGGCGCCATGATTTCCACGCCCATCGGCACGGCGCTCAGCTCGATCTCGATCTCGCGGTCGTCGAGCGTACCCTCGCGCAGCATCTTGCGGAACTTCTGCCGTGTATCGGCGGAATCGCCGGCCGCGGGCTCCTCGCTCGCGCCGTGGCGCGGCTGTGGCAGCAAGGCGTCGAGAACGCGGTCTTCGGCGGCATCCTCGGCGCGGAACCTGACCTTTTCCATTTCTTCCTCGCGCAGCATCTTGACCGCAACGTCGGCGAGATCGCGAATGATGCTGTCGACCTCGCGGCCGACATAGCCAACCTCGGTGAATTTGGTTGCCTCGACCTTGATGAAGGGAGCGCGAGCAAGCGTGGCAAGACGCCGCGCGATCTCGGTCTTGCCGACGCCGGTCGGGCCGATCATCAGGATGTTCTTGGGGGTGATTTCGCTGCGCAGTGGTTCGCCGATCTGGATCCGGCGCCAGCGGTTACGCAATGCGATGGCGACGGCGCGCTTGGCGTTCGCCTGCCCGATGATGTGCTTGTCCAGCTCCTGGACGATTTCTCGCGGTGTCATTTGCGACATGGGGGAGTCCTGTGGTTGACCGGCCGGCTCGGATCAGGCGCCGGGACGCAGTTCCTCGATAACGAGGTTGCGGTTGGTATAGACGCAGATATCGGCGGCGATTCCGAGCGATTTCTCGACGATTACGCGCGCATCGAGATCGCTGTTCTGCAGCAATGCAAGCGCGGCGGCCTGAGCAAAATTGCCACCGGAGCCGATTGCCATGATGTCGTTCTCGGGCTCGATCACATCGCCGTTGCCGGAGATTACGAACGAGCGTTCGGTGTCGGCAACGCATAGCAACGCCTCGAGGCGGCGCAACATCCGGTCCGTGCGCCAGTCCTTGGCGAGTTCGATCGCGGCCCGGGTCAGGTTGCCGTATTGCTCGAGTTTGCCCTCGAAGCGCTCGAACAGCGTGAACGCGTCAGCCGTTCCGCCGGCAAATCCGGCCAGTACCTTATCGTTGGAAAGCCGCCGCACTTTCCGCGCGTTGCCCTTCATGACGGTGTTGCCGAGGCTCACCTGGCCGTCTCCGCCCATCACGATGGTGTCACCACGCCGGACGGTGAGAATTGTCGTGCCACGATACTGCTGCATTGCTGATCTCCGGACCGCTGCCAACGCGGCGTCCCGGGTCAGTCTTCGTCGGACCGACGGCGACGGCGCGCTCGCGGATGTGAGTCGTCGTATATGCGGGCGAGGTGCTGGAAATCAAGGTGGGTGTAGACCTGGGTGGAACTGATATCCGCGTGGCCGAGCAATTCCTGGACCCCGCGCAAATCGCCACTCGACTCCAGCAGATGGCTGGCAAAGGAATGGCGGAACAAATGCGGGCTGACGCTCTGGGCCAGTCCCTGGCGGCGTGCCCAGAGCTGGACCCGGGACTGTACGCTGCGCGCAGAAATGCGATTGCCGCGAGCGCCGAGAAACAGGGCCTGATCGGTGTTGGGACGGGTCAGATGCCCCCGTTGCTTCAGCCATTTGGCGATGGCGGTTCGGGCGTGGCTGCCGACCGGCACGACCCGCGTCTTGTTGCCCTTGCCGGTGACCCGCACCGTCCCGTCGGCAAGGTCCACCGCGCCGATGTCGAGCCCGACCAGCTCCGCCAGACGCAATCCGGAGGAATACAGCAGCTCCATCATGGCCCAGTCCCGTACCGCCAGCGGATCGGTTTGCGGCAGTTCCAGCAGGCGACCCATCTGGTCGGCGTCGAGCGTTTTAGGCAGACGTTTTGGCCCGCGTGGCGCGGGCACATCCGCGGCCGGATTGGCGTCAAGCAGGCCTTCGCGGATCAGGTAGCGGAAAAAACTTCGTACCGCTGACAGGCGGCGCTGGATACTGCGCGGCGCCAGGCCCGCGCGGTTGTCGGCCGCCGCGAACTGGCGAATATGGAAACTGTCGAGCTGGCGCCAGGCCGATACATCCTGTTTGTCGCAGAAGGCGATGAGAGCGGTCAGATCGCGCCGGTAGTTGACGACGGTATGGCGCGAGAGCCGCCGCTCGCTGCCCAGGTGGGCCAGGTATTTTTCGATCCAGGCGCGGAACTCATCCGCCATCAAGACTTGCCTGGAGAGCCGTTCCGGCAAGGGCGCCGACGCGTTCCAGAAAATCCGTGCTCATGCCGGGGTGAAAATGCTCCGAACTGGAACTCCCGATCGCGAGAATTCCGATCTCGCCGTTCGCGCCCAGCGGCAGGACCGCGGCCGATCCAACCTGGTCGTTGCCGGGGCCGAACAGGAAATCGCGCTGCGCATCGCGAATATGTCCACATCGCGGACGGCCCGATTCGAACAGTGTCTGGAATGCCTTGAGACCGGGATCGGCCGGATCGGCCAGGTGCAGGAAGCCGCTCTCGCTGGCAAGGGCTTCCAGAGCAGGTGCTGGCATACGCAGAACCAGTACGGCCGAGTCGGCCATGAAGTTCTCGCGCAGCGTCGTTCCCAATGCGTTGACCACCGCCGCCGGGTCCTCTGCGCCGAGCAGCCGCAATGCGAGCTGATGGACACCGTTGGACAGTCTGTCGTTGCGTCGCGCGGTCTCGATAAGATCGTTGAGGTTGCGCTCGAGCTTGGCATTGCCATCGCGCAGCACGGCCACCTGTCGCTCTATCAACGACACGGTCGTCGAACCGGCGGTATGGGGCAGCGAAAGATTGGCAAGGAGCCTCGGATTTAGCTCGAAGAAATCCGGGTGTTGCTGCAAGTAGTAGGCGACGGCCTCCGCGGAAATGCCATCGCTGGCGAGTGTGGTTTTACGCTGGATACTCATAAATTCAGTGTGCCCTCGAATGCTATCGCGGCCGCGCCGCTCATCCACAGCGGCTCCCCGGGTCCGGGCCATGATACGTGTAACTCGCCTCCGGGCAAGCAGACGTCGACTTCGGGTTCGAGCAGGCCAGCGAACCGTCCGGCCGCCACTGCGGCGCAAGCGCCGGTGCCGCATGCGCGGGTCTCACCCGCGCCGCGTTCGAAAACACGCAAGCGGATGCGTTTTTCTGAGACGCGCTGCATAAATCCGACGTTACAGCGCATGGGGAAAGCCGGATGTTCGCACAGTGCGGCGCCGATACCGGCAACGTCCACGGAATCGACATCTTCGACATCGATCACCGCATGCGGATTGCCCATGGACACGACCCGGAACCGGGTCGGAACGGTGTTGATATCAAGTGTGTACGGTGGCCCGTCAGCGGGAGCAACGAAGGGCAGTGCCTGCGGCCGGAAATCCGGCTCTCCCATTTCCACCGCGACATTATCGGCGCTCGTTACGCGCGCGCGGATCGTGCCAGTCGGGCTGTCGAGGGTCAGTTCGCATGGCAGGGCCTCGCGGCGCAGCGCCAGCAGCAATGCCAGGCACCGCGCGCCGTTGCCGCATTGCTCAACCTCGCTGCCGTCGGCATTGACGATCCGGTACGAGGCCGCACTGGCCGCATCGCGCGCTGCAGCCAGCATCAGGGCCTGATCGAAACCGATGCCGGTGCGGCGGTCCGCGAGGCGCCTCAGCAGGCCGGTGTCCGGGGTCGGCGCATCGTCGCGGCAATCGAAAACCGCGAAATCGTTGCCGAGCCCGTGCATCTTGACGAATTTGAGGATCATCCCGGGAAGCCTATTCAAGCCTGGGCCAGGCGTCGACTTTCATGACGCCAGGAGGCGTGCCCGCTCTTTCAAAATGCAGCGGTCCATAATCGTCGCGATACCTGCGGCGCGGGCGCGCGCGGCGGCGCCGGGATTGACGACACCCTCCTGCAGCCACAATGCCCGGGGGCGCAGCCGCAGGCACTCGGTGACGATGGCGTCTACATGCTGCGGCGCGCGGAATACGTCGACAATATCGACGCTTTCGCCGTCTTCGAGAACCGCGCCGATGCGGTCGAGGCCGGATACGGCGACCTCGCCCAGAATCTCGACCGCACCGGGGCGCACCGGGATGACGCGGTAGCCATAGCCCTGCATGGCAAATGCGACCCGGTGACTCGGCCGGAACGGGCGTGGCGACAGCCCTGGCATCGCGATGATGCGGGAGCGCAACAGCAACTCCTTGACGAAGTCGTCATCGGGGTTGTCCGGAAATTTTTTCGGCGCGGGCATGGCGGCTCATTTGCACACTGGGCGCGCGTCATTATAGTGGCTCGGCATCCCGTGGGCGGAGTCGCTGTCATGCAGTACAAGGATCTCAGGGAATTTCTCGCACATCTCGAGCGCCACGGGTTGCTCAAGCGGATTGGCGTGGCGGTCGATCCCAATCTCGAGATGACTGAAATCTGCGATCGCGTTTTGCGCCAGCGCGGCCCTGCGCTGTTGTTCGAGAATCCGACCGGCCACCGCATACCGGTGCTGGGGAACCTGTTCGGAACCCCCGAACGGGTGGCGCTTGCGATGGGGCAGGATGAAATCTCCGGTTTGCGCGAAGTTGGCCGTCTGCTCGCATTCCTTAAAGAGCCGGAGCCGCCGAAAGGCATGCGAGATGCATGGGAAAAGCTCCCGGTCTTCCGCAAGGCGCTGACCATGGCGCCGCGCATACTGCGCAACGGTCCCTGTCAGCAGAATGTAGCGGAAGAATCAGACGTCGATCTCACGAAATTGCCACTGCAGACCTGCTGGCCGGGCGACGCGGGCCCGTTGCTGACCTGGGGTCTCGTCATTACCCGCGGACCGGGCAAGGAGCGGCAGAACCTCGGCATATACCGGCAACAACTGATCGGTCGCAATCGGCTGATTATGCGCTGGTTATCGCATCGCGGCGGCGCGCTGGATTTCCGCGAATGGCAACAGGCCCATAGCGGTGAGCCATTTCCGATCGCGGTGGCATTGGGTGCCGACCCGGCGACGATCCTGGCCGCGGTAACCCCTGTTCCCGATACCCTCTCGGAGTACGCGTTTGCCGGATTGCTGCGCGGGGCGCGCACCGAACTGGTTCGTTGCGCGAATTCGGAACTGATGGTTCCGGCCAACGCCGAGTTCGTACTCGAAGGTCACATCGTTCCGGGTGACGAGGCGCCGGAAGGACCGTTCGGGGATCACACCGGGTACTACAACGAGGTGGAGAATTTTCCGGTGTTCACGGTAACTCGCCTGACGCATCGCAATGATCCGATCTATCACAGCACCTACACCGGCCGTCCACCGGACGAGCCGGCGATTCTCGGCGTGGCGCTGAACGAGGTGTTTGTGCCGATCCTGCAGCGCCAGTTCCCCGAGATCGTTGATTTCTACCTGCCGCCGGAGGGTTGTTCGTACCGGGTGGCGATCGTCACGATCAAAAAGCAATACCCGGGTCACGCCAAGCGAGTGATGCTGGGAGTCTGGTCGTTCCTGCGCCAGTTCATGTACACAAAGTTCGTGATTGTCACCGATGACGATGTCAATGCACGTGACTGGAACGACGTGGTGTGGGCGGTGTCGACACGGGTCGACCCGAGCCGGGATACGGTCATGATCGATAACACGCCGATCGATTATCTCGATTTTGCCTCGCCGACCCCCGGACTCGGCAGCAAGATGGGAATCGACGCCACTGCCAAGTGGCCGGGCGAGACCAGCCGCGAATGGGGCCGGCCAATCACGATGAACGAGGACGTCAGGCAACGCGTCGACGATATCTGGACCAGTCTGGGTCTTGACTAGGTCGCCGTGGCGACTGGAAAAGTGAAAACCCCCAATAGACATTTACCGGATCGGAAACTACTTTACACAAGCTAAAAATTGGTTGGAAAAAAGGGACTGGAATGCGTCATATCACCGTTCTTAATTCGAAGGGAGGTTGTGGCAAAAGCACGATCGCCACGAATCTGGCCGTTTACTTCGCACTCGAAGGTGCGCAGGTCGTGTTGGCCGATTTCGATCCGCAACGTTCCTGCCTCGACTGGCTGGAGACGCGGCCCGCCAGTTGCGCTCCTATCGCCGGGGTGGCGGCCTACAATGATGGGCTGCGCGGTGTGCCGCGCGGTACCGACATCGTCATTATCGACGCACCGGCACGCTGTCACGGCCGCGAACTGACCGATCTGGTGCGCCGTTCGGAGACGATTCTGGCGCCGGTGCTGCCATCCACGATCGATATGAAAGCGACCGGCAAATTCATTGCCGAGCTGATGCACGTCGGCAAAGTCGAGCGCAAGCAGGTCAAAATCGGTCTGCTCGCCAACCGTGTGCGCGAGCACACGTTGATATTCGAGGAGCTCAGCGACTACCTCAGGCGTTCGAAGGTGCCGTACATCGGCTCGTTGCGGGATGCGCAGAACTATGTTCGCGCCTACACCCGGGGTCTCGGCGTGCTCGAACTGCCGGAGTATCTCGCATGGCCAGACTGGGCCCAGTGGGAGCCGATCATCAGCTGGCTGGAGAGCAAGCGCAGTCAGCCCTGATCGTTGCTTGCGGCCGCATTCATTTCGGCGAGACTTGCCGCGATGCCGTTGGCCGGGTCGGGGTAGCGCAGGCGAACGCCCAGTTCGCTGATCATGCGCCGATTGTCGATACGGCGCGATTCGGCGATGAACGACCACGCCATGGGCGAAACCCGGGCCCGCACATCGGCGGCGGGGAGTTGCTCCGGCTCGGGCAAACCCGCAGTTTGTGCGATGCAGGCAAAAAACCTGGTCCGGCTCCAGTAGCAACCGTCGCCGACATTGTAGATGCCGGTCCGCATCGGCAGCCGGGCTGCGCGCAGACAGGCCGCCGCGAGATCGTCGACATGAATGCGGTTGCCCGGTCCTGCTTCCTGTTCGCGAATCACCGGGACCCGGTCTTCGAGGCTGCGCAGCGGTAACCGGTGTGGGCCGTAAATGCCCGGGACGCGCAGCACGATCCAGCCAACCCCGTGGTGTTCGGCCCATGAACGGGCCGTCCTTTCGGCGGCGAGTCGGCGTCGTCCGCGACCGGTCTGTGGCTGGGTCGGGGCGGTTTCGTCGGTCAATGCGCCGCCACGGTCGCCATAGACACCGGTCGTGCTGACATAGACAATGCCCGCCGGTGGCGGCCCCGCGAGCGCCGCCAGGAATCTCTCGAGACGCGGATCGGAATCGCCGTCCGCGGGTGGCGGCGCGAGATACACGATCACCGTGGGAGGCCCCGGCGGCAAGGTAATTGCCGGTATCACATCCGCATCGAGGTCGACAGCGAACGCCTTGTAGCCAGCCGCGGCCAGGTTTGCGGCACTTTCGGCACGGCTGGTGATGCAATGGCACGGAATTGCGTCCGCGCGCGCGAGCGCTGCGAGCCTTTGCCCGGTATAACCACATCCGGCGATGAACAATCCGTGCGCCGGTATGTCCATGGGACGCTCTCCGTTTCGGCGATCGCCCAATAATACGGAGTGTGTGCCAGAACCGCATGAAAGATTCGGTCAAACTGATGCCCTCGGGACAGTGCCTGTCGGTGCCGGCCGATGAGTCGATCCTCGACACGGCGCTGCATGCCGGCATCAATTTGCCGCACAGCTGCCGTGGCGGTAGTTGTGGTTCGTGCCGTGCGCGGCTGCTGCAGGGTGCGCTCGATTACCCGTTTCGGCCCCCGCTGGCACTGACCGCCGAGGAAATTGAGGAAGGGTTCGCCCTGTTGTGTCAGGCGCGGCCGATCGGCGAAGTTGTGATCGAGGCGAAGCCGATCGCGTCGCCGGAGGAGATCCGCATCAAGCGCGTACCGTGCCGGGTGCGCAAACTCGAGCGACTGGGCCACGACGTGATGGGCGTGACATTGCAACTCCCGGCGGTGGAACCGATGCCGTTCGAAGCCGGGCAGTACCTCGATGTCCTGCTGGACGGTGGCCATCGCCGAAGTTTTTCGATTGCCAGCGACCCTTCCGACCCGTATTTTCTCCAACTGCATATCCGCCGGGTTGCCGGTGGCGGTTTTTCGGAGCAGGTGTTCGGCGAGCTGCGCGAAGGCGCGCTGCTGACGATAGAAGGACCGTTTGGCGCTTTCCGCCTGCGCCCTGCCCAGGGCCGAACCCGGTTATTCGTCGCGGGGGGCACCGGTCTTGCGCCGATTCTGAGTATGTTGTCGCACGCAATCGCAAAGGGTCTTGAAGCGCCGGTCCACCTTTTCTGGGGCGTGCGCGGGCGCGCCGATCTTTACCATCACAGCGAGCTCGAACGCTGGCAGGACGAGCAGTCTCGTTTCCGCTATACGCCGGTTCTGTCTGAACCCGGTCCGGACGATCACTGGGAGGGCGCTGCCGGGTTCGTGCACGAGGCAGTAATTGCCGCTTACCCGGACCTGTCGCTAGCGGACGTATACATGGCGGGGCCACCGCCAATGATCGAAGCCGGGCAACGGCTGCTACCCGCCAACGGCTTGCCGCCGAAGCGGCTCTTCTTCGATTCGTTCGAATATTCCCCGGAGGCGCTCCGGGCAATGGACCGCGAACAGCGGGCGACCTAGGCGGTCTGGTCGTCGGGACGGTTTCGCGGTAACGCGGTATGGCCGCTACCGGCGCCGCTGGCGATGAGCAGGCCGGAGCGAAACGCTTCCGACGCATGCTGATCTTCGCCCAGCTTCTCGAGCAGGTTACCGTACAGCGCAAACCCTTCGGCGCTCGGCGCGATAGCCAGGCTGCTTTCGAGGTAGCTGCGCGCTTTTCCCCACAGCTCGTTGGCCATCGACAGCCGCGCGACCGCTAATAACAGCACCGGGTCTTCACCATGGTCGTGCAGCCACTGTTCGGCGTGACGCAGATGCGCGGGCTTGTCCACCACCTCCAGCCGGCCATAAATGGCGACCAGTTTCTGCCACCAGGTCTTGCGCAACGACTTGCGAATGAAAGTCTCGGTTTCCTGCTGGTGATCGTGACGCACTAGTGCCTGCAGGTAAGCGGCGGTGATATCTTCATTGTCGCGCAGGTCCTTGGGAAGGGCTCGCCACAGCTCCACGGCCCGGTCGTAGTCGGTTTCCGACGCCGCGAACAGACCGTCGTACGCGGCGATGCCGAGGCGCCGGTATTCAACATCATCGATTGCGTGACGGCGTTTCAGAACCGGTAGCACGGCTGACAAACGCTCCCAGTCGCCCAGGCCTTCGTACACCTGCGCTTGTAATTGCAGCAGCCTGCTGTTTATCGGGGCAGCCCTCGCCACCTGATCGAGAGTGGCCGCAGCGGTGCCGAGGTCGCCGCGTTCGACCTGTAACTCGGCCTCGGTCAAAAGTACCAGCGTCTGCGATTCCGGGTCGGACTCGGCCGCCAGCCTCAACCAGGACTCACAGCGCTCGGTGGCACCCTGCTGGTGCGCCGCGCGCGCGGCGCCGAGGTATCCCAGCAGAGGATTGCTGGCCCTGCGGCTGGCACGGGACAGAAATTTCTCACCGCGGTTCCAGTCGCCCTCGGCGAGCAGGGTCAGCCCGCGTTCCATTTGCCGTTGCGCGCTCTGCTTGCGCCGGCGTGCCGCGGCGCGCCCGAGTTGGCGCGGGGTGTGCCAGATTCGTGCCAGCAGCCGCAGTGCAAGGTAGAGCGCAATCAAACCCGCGACCAGGATCGGTACCGACATCTCGATCAGGTAGCCGCGAAGATTGATCATCACGTAGCCGGGATCCTCGATCAGCGCTGCTGCCAGCAAGGCGCCGCCGAGCAAACTCAGCACGATAATCAGGCCGGTTTTCATATTGCGTCCGCGTCCGCTTCCCCGTCCGCGCCGGGTTCGACTTGCTGTAACTGCTGCAGAGAGCCGCTAATGTCGGGAAGCGTCGGCGCAATCTGCTTGCCTTCGAGATCCGCGATCTGGCTGAGTGCGTTTGCAACGCTGCCGTCCTGCGTGTCGAAATACGTGTTGAGCCAGCTACGCACGCCGCGCAGGCTGGTGCGGTAGACCTCCTGATTACGCTGTAACAGCGCCAGTCGCGCCACTTCGAGCTTGAGTTCGAGGTTGCGATAAAGAAAGTAGACTTCATCGGGAGGCAACAACGGTTCGACTGCGGAGTCGGTTCGGCGCACGGCGACCAGGCCCTTGAGCGCCGCCTGTACCGAAGCGACGAACCGATCCCAGCCGGACTGTGATCCGGCTGCGGCGTTGGTCTGGTCCGGCGCGGTGGCGGGTGCCACGCGTTCATGGCCCTTGAGTGCCAGGCCGGAGGCTTGCTCCGACAGTGCCGAAAGTGCAAGCGCTATTCCGGTCAGGTCGGGCTGTTCGACTCGTTGCAGTGCCGCGATCTCGTCCGCAATCTCGCTGCGCACGCCGAGAAACGCCGGGTCGTCGAGCTGCGCCAGTCGCTCATCGGCAAGCCCCAGCGCCGTCTCCGCCGCGGCGAAATTGCCTGCGAGTTGCAGCTGGCGGTTGGCGACCCGCAGATACGACTCGATTTCTTCCAGCGCAAAGTCCTGGTTCACGGGAACCGCAACCGGTTGCGGCGCGGCGCTTGCGGCCGCTTCGGCCTGTTCGATGCGCTCGTTAAGATCGTCCAGCAGCGCCGGGTCGAAACCCTCCGCTGATTCGACCTGCGTGACCTGCTCGGCCAGCGCCTGCATTGCGGCCTCGGTGTCAGCCGAACTGTTCTCGAGCGCGTCGAGCCGTCCGATCAGATCCTCCAGCTCCAGCGGCATCTGGTCGGAGGTCTGGTTTTCCAGCGCGTCCAGTCGCCCGATCAGATCCTCCAGCTCAACCGGCATCTGATCGGAGCTGGCAGACGGTGCGACATTGGCCGCCTCATCGACACGTTGGTCAAGCCGGGTCAGCTGATCCGTGAATGCCGCGAGTTGCGATTGCTGATCGTCCCGCAGCGCCTCAATTGCGCTGCGCTGTTCGTCGGCGAGCGCGGCGAAACCTGGGTCCGGCGAACCAGACTCGCTGTCGAGGCGTTCGATCTCGAGCCACAGATAGGCGCATGCCGCGAGCGCGAGCAGGCTGAAAATAATCGCGACAGCAGTTCCGAACCCGGATTTGCGCTGCACGACGACCTGCGGTTCCGCAGCTGGCGGGGTGTCGCCATCTGGCGCCTGCCGCTCGGGTGCCGATTGCGGTTCGGTAGCGGGCACCGCTGCCTCGTCGTCGCGGATTTCGTCCGCGGGTTTTCCAGTATCGCTCATGTTTTCCCGGCATCAGTCGGAGTAGGTCGCCGCCCGAGTTGTCCTTGCCAGCTGTACTCAGGTCGTATCTTCGGCTGCCGGTTCGTTGGCGATGGTATCGACCAGCAGTGCGTCCTGTGGTCCGGATGCGAGCAAAATACGACGCCCAAGCCCCAGAGACTCTGCCTTTTTTACCACACGTTCGCTGGCGGTAACCAGCCGCGTCCGTGTCAACAGCGCCTTGGCCGGGGGGCCGAGGAGAGCAATTAGTGCGTCCAGAATCTCGACGCTTCCGACCATCACGAAGTCGATTGTGGCCGCCGCAAGCAGGCGCCGCATTTCGGCCAGCCGCGCGGCGCTCGGGCGAGCCCGGACCCGGCGGTAGACCTCCGCGTAGTCGATTTGCGCGCCACGTTCGCCCAGTGTAGTGGCAAGCAGTTCGCGGCCACCGTTGCCGCGAACTATCAATATTCGCTTGCCTGCGACGTCGTTGAGTTCCGCGCACTCGAGCAGGGCCTCCGACGTAAAACCGCTGGTAGGACGCAGAACCCCCTCCATCCCGTGCTGTTCCAGCTCGGTCGCGGTAGCACCGCCAACGGCAGCGAGGCGCGGGAATGGCGGCGCTTGCAACAGCTGCGCCAGGCCATGCAAGACCGCGTTGCGGCTGACAAAAATGACCCAGTCATAGTCGGTAGCCGGTGCCCGCGCGGTCTGCGCCTCTATGACCAGGGTCGGCAGCGCAATCGCATCACCGCCTTCGTCGCGAATACGCTCGCACGCCTCTTCGTTGAACGGACGCGGGCGGGTGACGAGAATGCGTTGACCCTTGAGTCGCCCGCTCACGGGTTCAATCCTGCAACGCGGCGAGGATCTGGTCGGCGCCCTGCGCCAGCGCCTGTTGCGCCAGCGCGGTTCCAATCGCTTCGGCCGCATCGCTGCGCCCTTCGAGTTCCGCCGCGACCAGTTTGCTTCCGTCCGGTGAGACGACACGGGCGCGCAGTGTCAGCGTCTCAGCGGCGATCATTGCATGGGCCGCAACCGGCGACTGGCAGCTCGCGCCAAGACCCGCGGCAAACGCCCGCTCGGATTCGACGCAGAGGGTGGTGGTAGTGTCGCCAAGTGCGCGCAGCAAGCCGGCGATTTTTTCGTCGCCTTCGCGACATTCGATGCCGACCGCTCCCTGGCCCACTGCCGGCAGGCACTGCTCGACCGACAGGTATTCGCGAATACGCTCGGTGAGACCCAGCCGTTTCAGTCCCGCCGCGGCCAGAATAGCCGCATCGCAAAAACCTTCGTCAATCCGTGACAGCCGGGTGCCGACATTGCCGCGCAGCGCAACGACCTCGAGATCGGGTCTCTGTGCCAGCAACTGGCTCTGCCGACGCAGGCTCGAGGTTCCGAGCCTGGCGCCGTGAGGCAACTCATCGAAACGCGAAAAATTGGTGGAGACGAATGCATCGCGCGGGTCCTCGCGATCCATGATTGCGGCAAGCATGAATCCGTCCGGCATTTGCGCCGGAACGTCTTTCATCGAATGCACGGCGATGTCGGCTCGCCCGTCCTGAATCGCGATTTCCAGTTCCTTGATGAAAAGCCCCTTGCCGCCAATCTTGGCCAGACTCTTGTCGAGGATACGGTCGCCCTCCGTGGACAGTGGGTACAGGGTCACGGTCAAGTGCGGGTGATGGCGCTGCAATGCCGCGGCGACATGTTCGGCCTGCCACAATGCCAGCGGACTCTTGCGGGTCGCGATGCGAATGGTGTCGGTCATTTCATCTTCTTTCGTTTTTATTGATGGCGCCGTCCGCAAGATACTTGCGCACGGTACTGAGGTGGCGGCGGCTCACTGCGAGCGTCTTGTCGCTGCCGCGTAGTCGCGCGAACCACTGACCCTCGCTATTCTTTTCCAGCGCGGCCAGATATGCCACTGCGACCAACGCATTACGATGGATGCGAACGAAGCCCGATGCAAATTCTTCCTCGAGCTCCCTGAGTGATTCGTCGATCAGGATTTCGCTATCGCAAGTTCTGACAACGACGTATTTCTGGTCAGCCTGAAAACAAAGTACGTCATCGACCGGTATCAGTTGCAGGCTGTCCTTGACCTTGGCGCAAATGTGTTTTCGCGCCGCGCTCGTGTCGGTGCCGTCGCTGCCGAGAGAGCGCAGTTGCGCCAGGGTCGGACGGCGCGCGTGTCTTACCGCGTCGAGCAGGCGCTCCCGCCGTACCGGTTTGACCAGATAGCCCACCGCGCGCGCCTCGAAAGCGTCCATCGCGTACTCGCTGTAAGCGGTGGTAAAAATCACCGCCGGCGGAGTATCGAGCTGGGTCAGGTGGCGGGCCGCCTCCACCCCGTCCATGCCCGGCATGCGGATATCCATCAGCACCACGTCCGGATCGAGAGCTTCACACGCTTCGAGCGCGGCCCGGCCATCGCCCGCCTCGCCGATTACCTCGCATTCACTGTCCTCCGCGAGCAGGCGTCGCAGCCGGTCACGCGCCGGTTGTTCATCATCAACGATGAGAATTTTCATCGCCGTTGCTCTCTTCGGGAAATTCAAGCGTTACATCGAAACGGTCATGCTCGGCATCGATCGTCAGCCGCGATCTGCCCGGGTAAGCGAGCTCGAGTCTTTCACGAATGTTGTCGAGCGCGATCCGGTTGCCCTGCTGCCGGCGCGGTGTCGGGTCGACAGGTAACGGGTTGCTGACCTTGATGGCAACCCGGCCATTTTTTACTTCGCCGGTAATATTGACCGTTCCGCCGTCCGGCGATGGCTCGATACCGTGATAAATCGCATTCTCCAGTAACGGTTGCACGATCAGGCTGGGTACGCGCACCCGCAACGGCAACGAATCGATTCGCCATTCGACCTCGAGCCGCGAACCGAGTCTCAGCTGCTCGATGCGCTGATAAATCCGTGCCAGTTCCAGTTCTTCCTTCAGCGGTATCCTGCTGCGCTCGTCGTGGAGCGTGGCCCGGAACAGGTCCGCCAGATCTTCCACCGCCTCCTCGGCGCGCTC
>PKUM01000337.1 GCA_002868855.1 Chromatiales bacterium
GATACACAGCACAGCGCTCGGACCCGCCGCGGGGGGGTGCCGGATGTGGGCTTATGCCAACGACGACCTTGCGATCGTCGATGCGCTGCGGCTATCGCAGCGCATGAGCTACAAAAACGCGATGGCCGAGTTACCGTTCGGCGGCGGCAAAGCCGTGATCATCGGCGATCCGTTGCGGAACAAAACACAGGCATTGCTGGAGGCCTTCGGCGCCTATATCGACAAACTCGGTGGCGACTATGTCACGGCTGAAGATGTCGGGATGTCGGTCGCGGATATGGAAACGGTATCGACTCAGACTCGCTACGTAAGCGGCCGCAGCCAGCACCGCGGTGCAGCCGGCGGCGACCCATCGCCAAAGACCGCCTATGGCGTATTCCTCGGCATCCAGGCAGCGACGGCATTCCGTCTCGGTAACGAAGATCTTTCCGGGGTCCGGGTTGCAGTGCAGGGTCTCGGCAATGTCGGCCGGCACCTGTGTGGTTATCTGCACGACGCCGGAGCGAAGCTGTTCGTCGCCGACATACATAGTGACAGGACCGCACTGGTTCGCGAGCAATTCGGCGCAACCGCGGTGGACGTCAACGACATCCTGTTTCACGATGTGGATGTCATCGCCCCTTGTGCACTGGGGGGCATTTTCAACAGCGAGAGCATACCGCGGGTGCGAGCGAGCGTGATCGCCGGCGGCGCCAACAATCAGCTCGCGACCGACGAGGACGGCGAACGCTTGCGTGAACGCGATATACTCTACGCGCCAGACTACGTCATCAATGCCGGAGGCATCATCAATGTCGCTTTCGAGTATTTCGGCAAAGGCGACGACCAGACGGTAAAAAGCCGGATCGAACAAATCGGTCCGCGTTTGACTGCGATTTTTGCAAAGGCGCGCGACCAACGCCGCTCCACCAATGCGGTCGCCAACGAACTCGCCAAAGAAAAAATCAGCGCCGGCGCGGGCTGAGAACGGGCAATACCCAGCCAGCGACCCGCTCCACGAACGCGCCGATTTCAGCGACCGCCTGTGTCGCTTCCGGCAAACTTGCGAATGCCTGGAATACGTGGGGCATGCCGCGCCATACTGACAGTTGAGTCGGCAGCGCAGCGGCACGCGCCCGTGCGTAAGCGCGGGTGGCATGATCGAGTAGCAACTCGGTGTCGCCAACCTGAAAGAGTAACGGCGGAAAGTCCCTGAAACTGGCGTTGACAGGCGATGCAAGCGGATCGCTCGGATCGGCCCCGGCAAGATAAGCGTGTCTCATGATCAGCAATGTCTGCAGCCGGAACATCGGATCCCGCCGTTCATTGCTGACCAGCGTGAACCCACCCAGCGTAAGATCGATGCCCGGCGACAGACAGATTCCGCAAGCGGGCAGCGGTAACCCCGCGTCCCGCGCCATCAGCAGTGTCGCGAGCGTAAGATTGCCACCGGCCGAGTCTCCGGCGATGACTATTTCGGCGGGCTCGGTACCCTGCTCGAGCAACCAGCGGTAAACCCGCAAACAGTCCTCCGGCGCGCTCGGAAAAGGATATTCCGGTGCCAATCGGTAGTCGGGGATCAATGCCCGGCATCCAAGTGTTGCCGCAATTCGCCCGGCAAGCCTTCCATGCACTTGCGGCGTCCGCAGAAAGAAACCGCCGCCGTGAAGATAGAGCAGTACCCGCTGGGTTTCGATACCGCTTTCACCTATCCACTCGCAATCGATGGCGTCCGCCACGATTCGCTCGCGATGCAAGCCGCGCGGCAAACGGTAGAGTCTCGAATCAACGCGTTGCAAATGCTCGCGGTAGGCGATGAGATCGCGGGATGGGTCGAAACGCCGTTTGGCCAACAACCGCAACAGCGCGTTAACCAGGTAACTACGGAAACTTCGCATCAGCCTGTTTTCGCTGCCGCCTGTAAGTCGGCAAACGCCTCCAGCATCAGCTCCGCGAGGTGGTCGATGTCCGGAATCGCACGCCGGGCCCCCAACAGACCGCAATGCAGCTTTCCAGCATAGCTGTAAACCGTGAGATTGAGTACGAGCCCGGGCGCAAACGTCGACACCGGATATGCGCCGACCAGGCGTGCGCCGTCCAGATAGGCAGCCTTTTGCGGCCCCGGCACGTTCGACACGAGCACATTGCCAAGCGCCGGCATCTGATCGGTGAGATGCAACGATTCACCGGCCTGCGCGATCAGTTCGAGCACCGCGATATAGAGGGTCGTGGCTTCCGGCGACAATGCCCGATACTCGTTCTTGACGTCACGGCATGCCGCATGAATTTTCTGCAATCGACTCATTGGGCTGCGGGTACGCCCGGAGGCCAGTTCCACCAGCGCCATTGTGACCTGGTTACCGCCCGGACCGTCGCTGCCGCTGCGAAGAGATATCGGCATCTGCGCGACCAGAGGCCGGTCGGTGTTGCCACCATGCTCACCGAGGTAGCGGTGGAGCGCGAGATCCGTGACTGCCAGCAGTACGTCGTTGACAGTTGCATCGTGACCGCGTCCAACCGCCCTCATGGCCGCCAGATCCAGATCGAGAATGGCAAAAGAACGATCGGCGGTCACCTGCGTATTGAAGGCTGTCCGCGGGGCAGCAAACGGCACCGGCAAGCGCTTTCGCGAAATGCCAGCCGCACTCATTACCTGGCGCAGGGCCAGCTTGTACAACTCGGGGATCACGGAGACCGGCAGGCTGTCCAACGGCGATTCGGGTGCCGGCCCGGCCGGAGGTGGCGACCAGAGCGCCGTTTGCAATTGCGAACGCGAACTACCGCCAAGCCAGTGATTGAGCCAGAACGCAATGGTCATGCCATCGCCATAGGCATGGTGGATCTTTATATAAATGGCAAATCGTCGCTGCGCCAGGCCTTCGATCAGATAGACCCGCCACAATGGCTTGTGGCGGTCGAGAGGCCGCTCATGCAGTTCGCCGATCATCTCGGTCAGTTGCAGATTGTTGCCCGGAGCCGGTAGCGCCACGTGGCGAAGATGGTAGTCCCAGTCGAGGCTCGGCTCATCCACCCACTCGGGCAAGCCGAAACGCCGCATCTTGAGTTTTTTGTCGAACGGCGTCCTCGGCGGGATCCGCTGCAAACGCCGATACAAACGCAATACGAAATCTTCGCCGGCCGCAGCGGGCCGCTCGTACAGCTGCAACGCACCGACATGTTTTGGACTGACGGCGGAGTCCACCAGTAGAAAAGTGGCGTCAAGAAGAGAAAGGCGTGACATTATTGGCCCGGCGCAAACGCTTGCGGCAGCCCGTCTGGGTACCGCACACTGTCGTTTCATCCTCGGTGTTGCCGCCGCGTTAGTCAATAAGTAATGAAATCAATTTGCTGGGAGCTCAGGTCATGATCAGCACTACCGCCCATCCGAAGCAAAAAGTCGAAGTCCTCGGCAAGCAGATGGCGTACGTTGAGATCGGGGAAGGAGATCCCATCGTCTTCCTCCACGGCAACCCGACCTCATCCTATTTGTGGCGAAATATCATGCCGCTGCTGGCGGACCAGGGGCGTTGTATCGCGCCTGACCTGATCGGGATGGGCGATTCGGACAAACTGACGGACTCAGGCCCGCAGCGCTACCGCTTTGTCGAGCATCGCAAATACCTGGATGCGCTGCTCGATGTACTGGGCGTCAACGAACGCGTCACGCTGGTGGTTCACGACTGGGGCTCGGCACTCGGTTTCGATTGGGCACAGCGTCATCGGCAAGCGATGATCGGCATCGCCTACATGGAAGCGATTGTGAGGCCGATGAGCTGGAGCGAATGGCCGGATGCCATCCGCGAGCTGTTTCGCGCGTTTCGTTCCGACGCGGGCGAGGAAATCGTGCTGCAGAAAAACGTGTTTGTCGAACGCGTCCTTCCCGGCTCGGTGCTGCGAGGGCTGACCGAGCCCGAAATGGAGGTCTACAGGGCACCGTTTCTGCATCCGGGCGAGGACCGGCGCCCGACACTGACCTGGCCGCGACAGATCCCGCTCGATGGCGAACCTGGCGACGTCAGCGCAATCGTTGCCGCCTACTCCGAATGGTTGCGATCCTCGCCGGTTCCGAAACTTTTTATCAATGCCGAGCCAGGCGCAATCCTGGTGGAAGGTATGCGTGAGTTTTGTCGCAGCTGGCCGAACCAGACCGAAGTTACCGTGGCCGGCAGCCATTTCATCCAGGAAGACTCCCCCACCGAAATCGGCGAGGCCATCGCCGCATGGAGACCGACAATCAGCTAAGCGCCGCCGGGTCCGGCTCGGAGGAAAGCGCGATACGCTCCGACCAGAATGTCACCGCAAGCAACATCAGTAGCGTCAGCAACAACGAAACCGCCGCGTCGGAGTGAAGCAGGCTGACGACCGCGGCCGCGACACCAGCGGTTATCATTTCCAGTGTGCCGTAGAGCGCAGAGGAGACTCCGGCGGGCGAATCCGCAACTTCCATAGCCCGTGCCGGGCCGACCGCGAACACCAGACCCATTCCCGCCAGTGCGATCGACATCGCCGCGGTCAGACTCCACGGCGTCAGATTTTCGGTCAGCAGCAATAGTGCAAGCACCAGCACACCCGCCGCTTCGGCCAGTAACCCGCCGCGCAACATCACTCGCGCAGAGACCCGCCCGGCAATCCGTGTCGCCACCATGCTGCCAAGAAAATAAGCGACGACGATCGTGCCGTGGAAAATCCCGTAACGCTCGGTCGGCACCCCGAAATCCGAGATGATGATAAACGGCGCGGCAGTAACGAACGCGAAAATCATACCGAGGCCGGCGGCACAGACCAGCGTATAACCCATAAAGCGCGGGTTGCGACACAACTCGCGGTACGCGGCGACAACCTGGAAAGACGTTAGTTGTGACGCCTCCTTACGCGTTTCCGGGAGCATCCTGGTGACCAGCACCACCACGGCCAGCGCGGCGGCCGTGATCAGCAAAAAATTGCTGCGCCAGCCAAACAGCACATGCATCCAGCCACCGATCAGCGGCGCCACGGCGGGAGCGAACGCGACCGCCATCCCGAAGATGGCCAGGGCGCGAATCCGCGCGGTTTCGTCGAACACGTCCCTCAAAATCGCCAGGGCGACGACTGCCTCGACAGCGGCCGCGGCACCTTGCAGCACCCGCGCCACTATCAGCTGACCAATTGTCTGCGCCCCGGCGCAGGCCAGACTGGCCAGCGCAAATGCGATCATCCCCGTGATCATTACCGGGCGGCGCCCGAATCGGTCCGACAGCGGACCGTGGACCAGTTGCGCTGCGCCGAACGCCAGCACATTGAGGCTGATGGTCAGCTGCACTGCCTCCTTGCTCGCACCGAAATATTCCGGCAAATGGGCAAGGCTCGGCGCGAAAAGATCCGTGGACATGATGCTGGCCGCGGCAGCCAGCACCAGAATTGCAAGCACCCAGCCTCTAGACGGAACCGAGACAGCGGGCATGGTGATTCAGATGTTCCCGGACAAAGCTGGCGATGAAATAATAGCCATGATCATAGTTCTCATGACGTCGAAGATCCAGCGGGTACCCACTGTTTTTACATGCTTTTTCAAGCAGATCCGGATGCAATTGCTGAGTCAGAAATTGATCGGCCAGACCCTGATCGACGCGTAGCGGCGGGCGCTCGGGCCCGTCACCGAGCGCGCCGATCAACTCGCTGGCATCGTACTTTCGCCACGCGTCGGTATCGTCACCGAGATAGCCTGAAAAGGCCTTGCGTCCCCACGGGCACTGCATTGGCGCGCAAATGGGAGCGAACGCCGAAATCGAGCGATATCTATCCGGATTGCGAACGCCGATGGTCAACGCGCCATGCCCGCCCATCGAATGGCCGAATATCCCCTGCCTGCTCGGATCGGAGGGAAACTGCGCATCAATCAGCTCGGCCAGTTCTTCGGTTACGTAGCTGTACATGTTGTAGTGATCGGCCCATGGCGACCGCACGGCGTCCAGGTAAAAGCCCGCGCCGAGACCAAAATCCCAGTCTCCGGCAGGGTCGTCAGCCACTCCCTCGCCACGCGGGCTGGTATCCGGCGCCACCAGCATCAGGCCGAGACGCGCAGCGTCGCGCTGCGCACCGGCCTTGATCATGAATGTCTCTTCGGTACAGGTCAGCCCGGCCAGGTATGTCAGCACCGGCACCCTGGCGCTGCGGGCCTCGGCGGGAACGAACACCGAGAACCGCATGTCGCAGTCATTGACCTCGGAGCGATGGCGGTAGAATCCAACCGTGCCGCCGTGGCAGCCGTGCTCGCTGAGTTTCTCGATCTCCATGGGGCGGTTAGTAGACGACGACCGAGCGAATGCTCTCGCCCTTGTGCATCAGATCGAAGGCATCGTTGATGTTTTCCAGCGGCAGCGTATGGGTAATCAGATCGTCGATATTGATTTTGCCGTCCATGTACCAGTCGACAATCCGCGGCACATCGCTGCGACCGCGGGCACCGCCGAATGCTGTGCCGCGCCAAACCCTGCCGGTAACAAGCTGAAACGGGCGCGTCGAAATCTCCTGCCCGGCTCCGGCCACACCAATGATGACGCTCTCACCCCAGCCTTTGTGGCAGCACTCCAGCGCCTGGCGCATCACGTTGACGTTGCCGATGCATTCGAAGCTGTAATCCACCCCACCATTGGTCAGATCGACGATTGCCGCGGCCACATCGTCAGTCTCGTTCGGATTGATAAAATCGGTCATCCCGAATTTCTCACCGAGACTGGCCCGTGCCGGATTCAGATCGACACCGATGATCCGGTCGGCACCGACAAGACGCGCGCCCTGGATCACATTCAGACCGATCCCGCCGAGCCCGAAAACGGCTACCGTCGAACCTGGTTCCACCTTTGCGGTAAACAGCACGGCACCAATGCCTGTCGTGACGCCGCAACCGATGTAGCAGATCTTGTCAAACGGTGCGTCCTTCCGGACCTTTGCCACGGCGATCTCTGGGAGCACCGTGTAATTGGCGAATGTCGACGTACCCATATAGTGGTAAAGAGCC
>PKUM01000299.1 GCA_002868855.1 Chromatiales bacterium
ACCGGTATCATCAGTTTCTTTTTATCTCCTATCATCGACAATATGACTACCGCGCTCGTGATGAGTGCGGTGATCCTTGCCGTCGGGCGGGGCAATGTCCGCTTCGTTAGCATCGCCTGTATCAACATCGTCGTAGCGGCTAATGCCGGAGGTGCATTCAGCCCGTTTGGCGATATCACGACTTTGATGGTGTGGCAAAAGGGTATCTTGGATTTTCACGTTTTTTTCAAGCTGCTTATACCATCTGTGGTCAACTATCTGATCCCCGCAACGATCATGTCGTTCGCCATACCGCAGGGACGCCCGGCGAGCGGCGAAGCGGTCGTGGCGATGAAACGCGGTTCGGTCGCGATCATGTTTCTGTTTGCTTGCACAATCGCAACCGCGGTTTCATTTCACAATTTTCTTGGACTGCCCGCGTTTCTCGGCATGACAACCGGCCTGGCATATCTGAAGTTCTTTGGCTACTACCTGCGCAAGACGCATGTTCCGTTAGCGAGCGATTCTTTGGCCTATGGCGAAACCGGCGATGTCCAGGCGTTCGATTCCTTCCGTGAGGTCGCACGCGCCGAATGGGATACCTTGTTATTCTTTTTTGGCGTAATCATGAGTGTCGGCGGGCTCGGGTTTATCGGCTATCTCGACATTCTCTCCGCCTATCTCTACACCGAACTCGGTGCCACTACCGCGAACGTTATGGTTGGCGTCATATCCGCCGTGATCGACAACATCCCGGTCATGGTAGCCGTGTTGCAGATGCAACCGACGATGGACACAACCCAGTGGCTGCTGGTCACGCTGACTGCCGGAGTAGGCGGCAGCATGCTATCCATCGGTTCTGCTGCCGGTGTGGCGCTGATGGGACAGGCGCGCGGCATGTACACCTTTTTTCGTCACCTCAAATGGACCCCGGCGATCGCTCTCGGCTATGCCGCCAGCATCTGGGTGCACATGCTGATCAACGGCAATTGAGAACGGCCGACTGGCCTGCAATAGACAAGCCAGTCCGGGCTCGCCGAAACTGACAACGAGACCGGGGAAATTCTCGTGGCTTCTCACGTCCACGGCACTCCACCGCGAAATGCGATGGGTCACCCGTTAATTGAGGCACGCGGAAACCGGTCCGGAGGTGTGCTATTTTTCCAACGAGGACAAGCTCGTTGCGACAAATATTTATGCCCGGCAGCAACGGGAATCGACAAACCGGAGGTCACAATAATGCGAAAAACTCTGAGACTACCCGCGCTGCTGTTCATCACGCTGTCGCTGAGCGGTTGCGGCTACAACGCGATGAATGCGGGCGATGAACAAATCAAGGCAGCCTGGTCGGAAGTTCTCAACCAGTACCAGCGCCGCGCCGACCTGATTCCCAACCTGGTCAAAACCGTCGAAGGATTCGCGCAGCAGGAGCGCGACGTACTCGTAGGAGTGACCGAAGCACGCTCCAAGGTCAGTTCGATCCAGGCGACGCCGGAGATGATCGACGATCCCGCGGCCTTCGCCAAGTTCCAGGCCGCGCAAGGCGAGTTATCGGGCGCATTGTCACGACTGCTGGTAACGGTAGAGCGCTATCCGGAATTGAAATCGGATGCCAATTTCCGCGATCTCCAGGCCCAGCTCGAAGGCACAGAAAACCGGATTACCGTAGCCCGCAAGCGCTACATCGATTCGGTTCAGGAGTACAACACCATCGTCCGCTCGTTCCCGACGAACCTGACCGCGATGATATTCGGCTTTGACGTGAAACCCAATTTCAGCGTCGAGAACGAGGCCGAAATCGCGAAGCCGCCCGAGGTCTCATTCGGCCAGGACGACTGAGCTCACAATGGCGGCTGTCTCGCGGATAGTCGCGGTAATCGTTGCGCTCGGCGGGTTGCTGGGCGCGGCGGTCGCGTCCGCGCAGGCATTGCAGGAAATCCCTGCGCTGCGCGAACGTGTCACCGATCTCACCGGCACGCTGAGCGGACAGGCACGATCGGCGCTGGAGCTAAAACTCAAGTCGCTCGAGACGCAAACAGGCAGCCAGGTGGCCGTGCTCATCGTCCCCACGACCGGGGCCGAGCCCATCGAGGCTTACGCGCTGCGCGTCGTCGAGGCGTGGCAACTCGGGCGCGAGAAAATCGACGACGGCGTGTTATTCCTGGTGGCAATGAACGATCGCCGCATGCGTATCGAGGTTGGCTACGGTCTCGAGGGGGCACTTCCGGACGCCCGCGCAAAACGCATTATCGAGGACATCGTCGCGCCGAAATTCCTGAGCGGCGATTACCCCGGCGGTATCGAGGCCGGCGTCGATGCAATTGCCACGGTTGTCAGGGGTGAACCGCTACCGCGCCCGCAGCCGCCGCAGGCAACCACGGGCGGTTTCACTGTTTTCAGCTTGCTCCCGGTCATTCTTATCGTATCGATGGTGCTCGGCGGGTCGTTCAAGCGCTCGCTTGGCACGCTACCGGGCGCCCTTGTTACCGGCGGCATCGTCGGGTTTATCGGCTGGCTTCTGGTGGGTCTGCTTGGCGCCGCCATCGTGGCCGGTATCGTTGGTTTCCTGGTCACACTTTTCACTGCCATGGGTCCCGGTAGCTGGAGCAGTTCCGGCCACGGCCGCGGTGGTTTTGGCGGCGGCTTCGGTGGTGGTGGCGGCGGATTCGGCGGCGGAGGTGGCGGCTTCGGCGGCGGCGGCGGCAGCTTTGGCGGCGGCGGCTCGTCGGGAGGTTGGTAGGCAGCATGATGACGACGACAGGAAGATACTTCCGCAACCTGCTGACCACTCGGTTCGCACTCACGCGCACGTTTCCGGTCCGCGTTCTGGACAGCATCGAGCGCGCTATCAAGGCATCGGAAACCAGGCATGGCGGAGAAATCGGGTTTGCGATCGAAACCTCGCTGGATCTGCCCGCACTAATCCATGGCACGACTGCCCGCGACCGTGCGATCAAGGCGTTTTCCGATCTGCGCATCTGGGATACCGCGGCAAACAACGGTGTCCTGATTTACATCCTGCTCGCGGAAAAAGACATCGAGATCGTTGCCGACCGCGGGTTCGGGCCCTGTGTCCAGCCATCCGAGTGGGAACGGGTTTGCGATCACCTCCGGCAGACATTCAAAGAGAAGCAGTTCGAGAAAGGCTCGCTGCAGGCAATCGAAGAAGTGACGGAAATTATTGCCCGCCACTTTCCTCACACCCCGGGCGATATCGATGAACTTCCCAATCGACCGGCTATTATTTAGAGCGGTCGGCTTTTTCACCGGCCATCTGTCGCCCCGGAGACGGACATTGCGATGAACGAGACGCTCCTGATCCGCTTGCTACCGCAATCCGGCAGCGACGCAAGCGGTTGCACGGCGCTGTTGCAATGACGCGGCCAACCCGGTTCGACCCGAGCCTTAACTGCGTGGGCGTTACCCGGGATCTCGCGGCGATGCCGGTGTCCGCGCAACCGGACCCGGCGGTAGCAGTCACCGGACCGACCATTGGTATCGCGACGATGACAGAAAATGCGCCGCACGGTGGCGAGATGCATCCCGACGGCGACGAAGTGCTGTACCTGATCAGCGGCAGCGTCAATGTCGTATTCGAGGACGAAACTATCGACGCGACTGCCATGAAACCCGGCGAATGCCTGGCCGGTCTCAAGCAACTAAACTTGCAGAAACGCCACGATTTCGACCCGGTAGCGGAACTGACAAACTATGGTTCCCTTTCGTTGCTGGAGTAATCTCCGCCATGTGCCGTGCCGATCATGATCGAAGTCGCGCGCTCATCTTGTCGATGAGACAGCCGAGTAGAGGCCGCACCGGGTTGCGGACGGTGCGGCGGACAACAGGAGTAGCGACATGAACGATGCCCGACTCCAGCAGCAGATCGATGCTGCCAGCGCATACGAGGATCTGTTCGTCCCCGCCCTGTTCGAACAATGGACTTCGCGGATCGCTGAATCTGCCGGTGTCGGCCCGGGCCAGCGTGTACTCGATGTCGCTTGCGGCACCGGGGTACTCAGCCGCGAAGTGGCGCGGCGGGTGGGCGATGAGGGATACGCGGCCGGGCTCGATCTGCTACCGGGAATGCTCGAAGTGGCAAGGCGCCTCGCGCCCGACATCGAGTGGCGCCAGGGCAGTGCCGAGGCACTGCCGTATCCGGACGAATCGTTTGACGCGGTCGTGAGTCAGTTCGGGATGATGTTCTTCCCCGACCCGGTGAAAGCGCTCCGCGAAATGTTCCGGGTACTGCTGCCAGGCGGCCGGTTTGCGATAGCAGTCTGGGCCGCGATCACCGCGATGCCCGCGTATGCCGAAGAGGTCGCACTGCTGGAACGCATGGCCGGCGGTGCGGCCGCCGACGCGTTGCGCGCACCGTTCGCGCTCGGCGAGAGCGCAAGACTCCACGAGATCGCGCGTGCGGCCGGCGCCGATGACATCGCCGTCGAAACCCATGCCGGCATGGCGAATTTTCCGAGCATCCGGTCGCTTGTCGAGGCAGACCTGCGGGGCTGGCTTCCGGTAATGGGCGTTGCGCTAGAGGAGTCGTTGATTCAGCAGATCCTCGCAGAGGCCGAGACAACCCACGCGGCCTATATCGATCCGCGGGGGCGCGCGGTGTTCGCCCTGGCGGCGCACATACTGACCGGCACGAGAACGTAGCAAGTGGAAGCCACTACGCAACGCCCGCGCGGAAAATGCGCCGGAAATCACGACCGGAAAATTCTGTTCGGCGCCGGAACCGGCCGGGCGCTGCTCGCACCCTTGCTGGTTCTGGGGCTTGTTGCGGCGGCAGTGCCTGCACCAGCGGAGGAACCGGTCACGGTGATCGAGCGCGACGGTACCGGCAACTGGGACCTGGAAAACGTAGCGGCATTCAAACGCGACATCGGCGCAACCAACGAAATCCAGGTTTCGGTGCACCTCGACCTTGAATTGCCGGAACATGCGCGCACCGCTGCGGAGGCAATTCGCCGGTGCGGCGAAGCCAAGGCGGTCGCGTACACGCTGGAGACCGCGCTCGGCCCGCATTTGCTGAAAGTGATGCCACAGAAATGGCCGACAATGCGGATTCGCAACTACGTCGTGACAGCCGCCGGCGTCGATTCGCTGCTTGCCAGCGAGGAGGTCCGGGCAATCATGCGGTGGGTGGATGCGTACGGCGGCTTCACCGAGTCCTATGCGCCGCGCCAGAACGAAGTCCCTGCGGAAACGGCCGCCGAACACGAAAATCCGTTCCGTTGCACAACAGGCGCTTAGCCGGTGACGAAGACCGATACAGCAAAGTCTCTCGGCCAGCGTCATTTCCCGGACCGGGACAGCTGGCGCGCGTGGCTGGAGAAAAACCATGCCTCCTGCCGCGGCATATGGCTGGTTTTTTTCAAGAAACACACTGGCCGGTCCTCGATCTCTTACGACGCTGCGGTAGAGGAAGCGCTCTGCTTCGGCTGGATAGACAGCTTGATCCGACGTCTCGATGAGGATCGTTTCGCGCGCAAGTTCACGCCCCGCACCGATACAAAGAAATGGTCTGCGGCCAACCTGCGTCGGGTTCGCAATCTGATGGATAGCGGTCGCATGACGGCCGCTGGCCGCAAAAAAATCGCCGTGGATGCGAAGCCACTGCCGGCGGTGTCATCGCGTCCGCTCGAACCGCCGCCGTTCGTTGCTGCCGCGCTATCGTCCAACCCGGCCGCGGCAACGTATTTCGCGAGCCTTGCCGCGTCCTGCCGGCGTGACTATTTACACTGGATTACCTCGGCCAAACGCGAATCGACCCGCAAACGCAGACTCGACCAGGCTATCGCGATGCTTGCCGCAGGGAAAAAACCGGGCATGAAGTGAGTTACGCTGGTAGGCTGTGCGCCGCGAATTGCGGAAACAACGAGTCTATTGCCTTGTACCTGATGCGTCGCTTGCTGATCGATCCGTTTGCCGGACGCCAACGTCTTTGGATCGTATTCTGGTTGTACTGGCTGGCCGGGCGATTCATCATCGAGCGGATCATCTGGTCTTTGTCCCTCGACCAGGCCAGCGCGATAAAGACCACCATTTACTGCACCGGTATCTGGGCTGTCTATTCATGCATCGCGCTGTGGCGCTGCGCCCCGAATACCGATTTTCGCTGGCTGGGATATGCAGCACGGGTCATCGCCGTATTGAACCTGGTGCTGGTTCCGGTCGCCTATTATCTGGTCATCACCGATCAGCTTGGCGCCGCTGTAGACTAATCTGCTCTGCCAGCCTCGCGTGACACGATTCGCAAAACAGGGACAAGCCTTCTGTGAGCAGAAAAGAAGAAATTGCCGCATTCATGGCCCGTGAGTTTCCGCAGTCGAAAATTGTGGTCGAATCAATCGGCGACAAGTCGGCCATAGTTCGGCACAAGATCGGCAGCGACGAACTGCGTCCGGGCAACACTGTCGCAGGTCCGGTCATGATGGGATTGGCCGACGCTGCGATCTACGTTGCGATACTGGGCGAGCTGGGTCTGGTGGCATTGGCGGTGACGACCAATCTGAACATAAATTTTCTACGCAAGCCCAGCGCCGATGCCGACATCATCGCCCGTTGTGCACTGATAAAGATCGGCACTCGCCTCGCGATCGGCGAAGTCTTCCTGTATTCGGAGGGTAACGAAGAACCAGTCGCACATGCGGTCGGCACTTATTCGATTCCGCCGCCAACAAGTCAGGCCTGAACCGGCACGGCTGGCGTAATGGACTACACTCGATCCTGGCGACCGGTCAAAGGCATAAGCACACGGCAAACACGGCCAGCGCGCCCGGTAAGGGCACCGCTCGAGAGGCACCAGCACCGGTAATGGACATCTTCGAATACCTGTCAGTCGCGATATCGATTGTTCTCGCAATGGGGCTCGCCACGCTGCTGCGTGCGTTGCGCGACGTTCTGGCGCCGGCCCGACGTTACTGGGTGCACGCGCTGTGGGTGTTG
>PKUM01000049.1 GCA_002868855.1 Chromatiales bacterium
TGAAAGCAGAATGCTCACGCTGGATGCCAACCAGCAAACCGATGGCCAAAGCCGTCGCGAATCGGTACAACAGGGTCTTGGTTTCGAGATCCAGCATCGACGATTCCCGGACAGCCTCACAACCGACTCACATGCGAACGATCATACTATGCTCTTGCGCGCGATGAACCACGCAAAACGCGTGCTTCCCGACTACGATGGAGGCAGTCTGCTCAACCTGACGAGCAGCCTGGTCGCAGCCCGGGGCGGCACCGCACCGCATCCGCTGCTGCGCGATCTCGACAGTGAGCGTATCGGACGCTGCCGCAACATCGTGTTGCTGTTACTGGACGGCCTAGGTCACGAGTTCCTTCGCAACCACGGCGCGGACGGCATTCTTGCCAGCCATGCCCGCGGCCATATGACTTCGGTATTTCCGTCCACAACGACGACTGCGATCACGACGCTGCTGACCGGGCTGTCCCCGCGTGAGCACGCGCTTACCGGGTGGTTCAGCTACTGGAAAAGCCTCGATGATGTCATCGCGGTCCTGCCGTTCCAGCGCCGCCGGGGACGCAAGAGCCTGAGCCAGGACATTGCCGATCCGGCGGCCTTTTATGACCATCCAACCCTGTTCGACAGACTGGAAACGGAAAGCCATATCGTCATTCCCGCAAACCTTGCATACAGCCCTTACAATGCCAGTCACTCCGGTACGGCGACCATCCATCCGTTTGCCGGCTACCCGGAGCTGTTCAAGCACCTTGCCCGGCTGCTTCGCGAACCGGAGCAAAAGTACATCTATGCCTACTGGCCGGGCATCGATCACCTGGCCCACGAGCACGGCACCAGCAGTGCCAAGGTCAAATCACATTTCCATGCCATCGACCGCGCCTGCGCCGACCTGATCGCAGCGGCAAAAGGCAGCGATACCACGCTGATCGTCACTGGCGACCACGGCCTTATCGACGTATCGCCACAGAATCACACTGACCTCGGCAGGCTGCCGGAACTGCAGGAACACCTGGCTCAGCCACTCTGCGGCGAGCGGCGGGTTGCCTATTGTCATTTGCGCGAAGCCGGTAGCGACGCTTTTGTCAGCGCCGCCGGAGACATTCTCGGCGAGCGCTTTCTGCCGCGGTCGAGCCGCGAACTCGTCGAGGAAGGGTGGTTCGGCCCCGGCGTGTCGCATCCGGAACTGTTATCGCGCATCGGCGACGTTACATTGCTGGCCCAGGACGATGCCAGCATCAAGGACTGGCTCCCCGGCGAGCGCCGTTACTGGCACATTGGCAGCCATGGCGGGACCAGCGCGGAGGAGATGTACATTCCCCTGATCGTCGTCGACCTCTAGAAAATCTAGCTTGTCGCCTGGACGAGCGGATATGTGATGAACAGGTTGTCCTGAGCCCATGCGCGAATGGCGTCGAGGATACGGCGAATCGCCTGATGCTCAAAAAATTTTTCCAACACTGCCCCCGGGAGCAGGAACGCGAAACGCCATCATGGTTGGCCCGGTAAAGCGGCAACGGTCGATGGTTACGGCTGCAACCGCGGCGAATCCGTGCCCGGCCGGCGGACGAAACCGGCGCCATGACTAATTATTTTCCGACACGCTTCGCGCTGGCGCTGACAGTATGTTGCGTGATCCTCAGCAGCGGCTGTGCCAGTATGAACAATCGACCTCTTGCCACCGTCGACTATGTCGACATCGATCGCTTCATGGGCGACTGGTTTGTAATCGCCCACATCCCCGCGCGACTCGAACGCAATGCTCACAACGCGATCGAGTCGTACCGGCTCGCAGCGGACGGCAGCATAGAGACGACTTACACGTTCGCGACGGCCAGCGTGGACGGCGAAAAGCGCAGCTATCACCCGCGCGGTTTCATCCACGATCGCAAGTCGAATGCCGAGTGGCGAATGCAGTTCGTATGGCCATTCAAAGCGGAGTACCTGATTGTCTACCTCGACGACGACTACACGCTAACGATGGTAGGCCGAAGCAAACGCGACTATCTTTGGATCATGTCACGTCAGCCAAAGATCCCCGAGGCGACCCTGCAGGACCTGATCAGCCGGGCCGAGGCAATGGGCTATGACCCGGATCGCATCCGCACGGTACCGCAGAGTTGGCCCTAGACTTCTCCTGGGTCATCGTTTTCCACGGACGCGATTACGAAATCTGCAGGGAACGTGCGCTCGTGCTGCGAGCGGTGGGAATCCCGTGTCAGCTCGATTTTCATGACGGCTACCACCGCGTTACGGTAGCCGAGCCCGATGTGGGGCGGGCACGCGCCGAACTCGCGGCCTACGAACTCGAGGCGGCCCAGCCGCCACCCGAGGTACTGCCGGTCATTCCGCCCCGTCCCGGCGCGGTGGCAGGCACGATCGGCTATATCGTGACTTTGCTCGCCGTTGCCGGATTGCAGACCAACACCGCTTTCAGCATCGACTGGCTCAGTGCCGGGCGCATGCAGTCCGGACTGGTCCTGAGTGGCGAGTGGTGGCGCACGGTTACCGCGCTCACCCTGCATGCCGATATCGCGCATTTGTTTGGCAACCTGCTGATGGGCTCGGTCATCGGGTTTTTCGCGGTACGTTTACTGGGGCCCGGCCTCGCATGGACCACCATTGTCGTTGCCGGCGCTGCAGGCAACGCGATGAATGCCTGGATACAGGGACCGGCTCACAATTCGATCGGAGCTTCGACGGCAGTGTTCGCCGCCCTTGGCCTGGTGTCGGTGTATAGCTGGACCCGGCGTCGCCATCTCCGGGATTGGGCCAAACGTACCGCGCCTCTGGTCGGAGGTGCGCTATTGCTCGCTTACACCGGCAGCGGCGGCGAGCGCACCGATATCGTTGCCCACCTTACCGGATTCATCGCCGGATCCGGATTCGGCTACCTGTTTGCCCGCCTTGAGTCGCTGGATTCGTTGCAAAATGATAGCGGGGGCACCATTCTCGCAGTAACAGCCGCGTTACTGGTACCGGTTTGCTGGCTGGCGGCCATCGCCATCCCGGCCTGATTTCGAAACGCCACGAATATACGCTTTATAATTGGCTGCCCCCGACGCCACGTGGCGGGGGAAAACCCGGCGCACAGCACAGGACCCAGACGATCTGCCATGAGAGCCGCGTTGCCGATCCTTACTGCCTTGCTATGCCTTTCGCACGGCATCCTCGCCGCCGATGCCGTCGACATGGCCGACAAGACCCTCGTCGGCTGGCTCGAGCATGTCGTGGTATCCGAAGCGGGCCTGATTCTGGAGGCGAAGCTGGATACCGGCGCCGACACGTCATCGCTGCATGCCGAGAACATTCACCGGTTTCGCCGCGACGGCAAACGCATGGTCCGGTTCGATGTGCTCGACACGGAAACCGGAAAAATGGTCCAGCTCGAACGGCCGCTGGCGCGCATTGCACGGATCCGCGAACATCGTGGCGATCACCAAAGCCGGCCGGTCGTGACGATGTGGGTTTGCGTGGGCACGATGAAGAAACGCATCGAGGTCAATCTGGTCGACCGCAGTGCGTTCAACTATCCGTTTCTGCTCGGACGCAGTGCGATGGAAGGACACGTCATAATCGATCCATCCAGGAGTTTCACCACGATGGCGCGCTGTGACTTGCAGGATATGGATCAATGAACCGACGCCACCTGTATGCGCTCAGCGCGTTGCTGATCGCGAGCGGTCTCTCGGTGGCCATTTACAAGCACCGGGTTCTTGGCTATCCGCTATTGCCGGAAGAATCGGCATCTCTATGGTCGATCGAGGGACACCTGACATTCGAACGGCATACGGTCGGTCCGGTAAAGGCGCGTTTGAAACTGCCGCATGATCCGCCGGGGTTCCGCATCCTGCGCGAGGACTTCGTCTCCCGCGGCTATGGCCTGACCACGGAGATCGTGGATGACGAGAGAATCGCGATGTGGGCAGTGCGCCGGGCCAACGGCCAGCAAAGCCTCTACTACCGTGCGACGGTTTATCGCGACCGCGCTGCCGGCGAACTCCCGGCGCAACCGCCGTTTCCCGAGGCGCTGGAACTGGAACCGCCGTTCAACGAAGCACTGGCGGCACTGCTCGACACGGTCCGCGCCGAGTCCGCCGATGTCGCCACCTTCGTCAGCGCATTACTGAAACGGCTGTCGCTTCCCGCGGCGGACACCAACGCTCAGTTGCTGAGCACCCTCGCCACCGATGATTTCGAACGGGCGCAACTCGCCGTTACGCTGCTAACAGGCGCGCGGATTCCGGCGCGTGTCGTCCAGGTCGTGCAATTGCTCAATTCCCCGCACACGGTGGATGCGCGGCCATGGCTGGCCATCCACAACGGCAACGAATGGTTGTTTTTCGATCCGGTCAGCGGCGCCTCCGGGCTGGAATCGAACCTGCTGCTGTGGAGCTGGGACAGCGCGCCGCTGTACGAAGTCGACGGCGGTATCGGCGAAAAACTGGAAATTGCCGTGTCCGCCCGAACCGAGGACGCCTTGTCGCTGGCGGAAAGACGAGCCACGGCGCGCGACTCGGCGGCGGTCCAGTATTCGCTGTTCCAGCTTCCCATCCCTACCCAGGCCGTCTACGAAGTTCTGCTGATGATCCCGATTGGCGCGATCGTGATCGTGTTCATGCGCAACTTTGTCGGTGTCAAAACTTTCGGGACCTTCCTGCCAGTGCTCGTTGCGCTGGCATTTCGCGAGTCGCGCCTGATATCCGGCGTATTGCTGTTTGCGCTGCTCGTATCGGCCGGGCTCGCGGTGCGCTTCTATCTCGAGAGACTGCGGTTGCTGCTTGTGCCGAGGCTGGCAGCCATCCTTACTGTCGTCGTGCTGCTGATGTTGTTTTTCAGCCTGTTGTTTCACCGTCTCGGCATCGTTACCGGTTTGTCCGTGGCGCTGTTCCCGATGGTTATCATGACGATGGTCATCGAGAGGATGTCGATCGTCTGGGATGAGCGCGGCCCGATGGAGGCGATCAAGGGCGGGCTCGGTACGCTGGTGGTGGCAATGCTGGCCTACGTCGTGATGGGCATAGATGTGCTCGAACACCTGGTATTCGTGTTTCCCGAATTGTTGCTGCCACTGCTCGCCGGGTTCCTGCTCGCAGGCCGCTACACCGGATACCGGTTGTCGGAGCTGGCGCGGTTCCGCGCACTTGGCGGGCCGGCCAAATAATGCTTACTGCGATTGGCAGGGCGGGCGTACTCGGTATCAACCGGCGCAATGGCGACTTTGTCATGCGTTACAACAAACGCAGCCTGTACCCACTGGTCGACGACAAACTTATCACCAAGAAACTGGCGCAGGAAAACGGCATACCTGTGCCGCAATTGTTTGGATCGCTCGATACTCCGCGCGACATACCGTCACTCAACGATCTCGTCGCGCAGCAGCAGTCGTTTGTCGTTAAACCGTCGCACGGCAGCGGCGGAGACGGCATCGTTGTAATCGACTCCCACCGCGGGCGGCGTTTCTGGACTTGCGGCGGAAGCGTTCTGCTGTGGGCAGAGCTGGCCCACCACCTGGAAAATACGCTCGGGGGGCAATACAGCCTCGGTGGCCATCCCGACAGGGTTATGGTCGAGTACCGCGTCAAATTCGACCCGATGTTCAATCCTGTCAGCTACCTCGGCGTACCGGATATTCGGATCATCGTTTTCCTGGGATTCCCGGTGATGGCGATGCTGCGCCTGCCGACGCGCCGCTCCGGCGGCAAGGCTAATCTGCACCAGGGTGCAGTCGGTGCCGGTATCGATATTGCTTACGGCAAGACGGTGCATGGCGTTATCGGCAATAACAACACTGATGAACACCCGGATACCGGCGCGGCAATCGGCGGACTGGAGGTACCTTACTGGCAACAGATGTTGTCGATCGCAGCGCGGTGCTACGAGATGACGGGCCTGGGGTATCTCGGCGTAGACCTGGTACTCGATGAACATCTCGGTCCGTTGATGCTCGAACTCAACGCGCGACCGGGGCTGAATATCCAGATCGCCAACGCCGCCGGCTTGCTGCCGCGGCTCGAATACGTTCAGCAACACGCCGAACCGGCGTTGCTACCCGAGGACCGGGTAGCATGGATACAGTCACTCGTGAACGACCGTACCGCTGGCTGGCAGTCGGGCTGATCCGACGCGAAGCAGGTAACCCTGACATGGCACACAACTGTCCCGACCTGATCACAATGATGAAGCAACTGATCGAGACTGCATCGATCAGCAGCGTTCAGCCCGCGCTGGATATGTCGAACCTGCCGGTGATCGAGTTGCTTGCCGGGTGGCTCGAGGATCTCGGGTTTGCGGTCGAGGTGCCGGCGGTGCCCGGCGAACCCGGCAAGGCAAATCTTATTGCCCGGATCGGCGCCGGCAATGGTGGACTTATATTGGCCGGGCATACCGACACGGTGCCGTGCGACGAACATCTGTGGAGCCATGACCCGTTTCAGCTGACCGAAGCCGACGGCAGGCTCTACGGGCTGGGCACCGCGGACATGAAAGCCTTCCTCGCACTCGCGCTCGAGGCAGCCAGGCACGAAACTGCAAAAACGCTGACCGCGCCGCTCACTATCCTGGCGACCGCCGATGAAGAGAGTTCTATGACCGGGGCCAAGGCTCTGGTCGCTCAAGGCAAGTCCCTGGGCCAGCATGCGATCATCGGCGAGCCGACCGGGCTCAAGCCGGTGCGGATGCACAAGGGCATCATGATGGACGCGATTGCGATCCATGGCCGATCCGGACATTCCAGTGACCCGTCTCTCGGCGCGAACGCGATGGAGGCCGCACACGCCGTGATTGGCGAGCTGATGAAATGGCGCGGAGAAATTCGGGCACGCGAGAGTAACGCGGCTTTCGCCGTACCCTACGCAACCCTCAACCTCGGCCATATCCACGGCGGCGATAATCCCAA
>PKUM01000048.1 GCA_002868855.1 Chromatiales bacterium
CCGAAAATAAACCCGGTACCTTTTCACGATGTCCGCTTCTGGCCGACTCCGGAAGCCTGGGCGATCTGAGTTAAACTGGCAGCCTGTGACCTCAAGGCGGACATTGGGGCTTCGAGAGTCTTCATGATACGAATTTTCAGAGGGGCGCGAATTATGACTGCGTCGCGTAAGCGTTTAAGCAAGTACCTCTGGTATTCATTTGGCGAAATCATTCTCGTCGTTATCGGTATCCTGATCGCAATTCAGGTCAATAATTGGAATGAAGACCGTATCGAGCGACAACAGATTCATGCATATGCACGCGCACTGGCCAACGACCTACGCGAAGATATTGCCGCGGTAAGAGTGAGCGCCTACCAGGCACGAACAGTCGTGTTCCAGATTGATGAGTTAATTGTCTACCTGCAGGACCGACCGTTTGAAAGCATAAGCAACAACGATCTGTATCGGTACGTATGGTCGATGGGCTATCGCCCATTCGCGTTTAACCGCGCGGCGCTCGACCCCATGAAAAGTTCTGGCGCGCTGCGCGAAGTACGAAGCCCGGAGCTGGCACGGAAAATTTCAGAGTACGAGGGCTTGACGTACCACCTCGAAGAGGACCAAGTATCCGATTCGCGCAATGCACGCGATGCTTCTCTGGCCATAAACAAAGTGATCAACAGGAATTTTCCTCATCGAGTTGCCGTACATGAGTTTTTTACTGCTGCCTCTGATGCCGAAAAATTCTATGAGTCGTTCCGTGAGTTTCCATCAACAGAAATCTACCAACGGTTATCGGAGAACAATGAGACACTGGTGGCAACAGATATACGTGATGTTCAGGAAATGGCCAACATACTTATTTCCTACCGCAGTGATTTATATCCTCGGCCGGAGATAGAGTTTCCAAAGCTTATAACTTTGGCGCAGGAGCTTATTGACCTGATTGAGATCGAATATCCCGAAGATTAGCGCGGTTCTGACTGTCCGCTCCTGGCCGAGTTCGGTCGCTCAGGCATTAAGAAAAGGTTCCACATTAAGAAAAGGTTCCAAGAAAAGGTTCCAGGTTTATTTTCGGAAGGAGAAAATAAACCTGGAACCTTTTCTTTCCTGGAAGGAGAAAATAAACCTGGAACCTTTTCACCTCAATTCAGGAACAGAAAAAATCATCTTCACCGGACGGTTGGCAGATTTCCGGCCAACCCACCTGACGCCAGTACTCGGGAAGTTTCAGCTCTTCGAGGTAAGCCTTGGTGCGAGGATCTGAACGAAATCGCCGCAACCTCTCCGGTGACCCAATCGGAGAATACAATTCCAACAATGGTGCGATATACCATTCAGGCCACTGGTCTCTCGCCTTGGTTAGCGCCGTCAGCCACAGATCGTAGCGGCCGGCGTGGAAGGCGAAAGATGGGTTGTACAAGAGCGCCGGTCCTGCATCGATATCAGACCGAGCGCCATTTTCCATCCAGTCAATCAACTCAAGATACTCGCCAAGGTCGTGACGCACCGTGCTCATCTGGTGGGCGAATGAGCGTGCCTCGTCAAATTTGCCGTCACGCAGCAGGTCGTCGAACCTGACGAGTTGGACGTTGGGCAAATCCGGATTTATTTCGAGGGCGATGCGGATGGTTTCATCTTTCAGCTCCTGTTCTCCCTGTGCCTCCAGAAGAGCAATCATCGCGTTTTGGAAGACCGCCACGTAAGGATCGAGCTCGATCATACGGTCTGCGACTTTGCGAGAAGCATCGAGCTGACCGGAAAACGTCAGCAGCGTGACGTAGTCTTCCATAATGTCCGCCGAGTCCGGGTCAAGCTCCAGCGCTTTTAAATACTGGCGTTCGGCATTAGCCCATTCAAAACGAAAGAACAGATTGTTGCCCATGGCATGAATGGCCGAAGGTAAAGTCGGGTCCAGCTCCAGCGCCCGTTCTGCGGCCGAGAGACTTTTTTCCAGGACGTCACCAATACTGTCTTGCTGCTCTTCACTGATGTAGTTGGGCAGAACGATATAGGTGTGTGATAAACCTGCCCAGGCTGGGGCAAAATCCGGATCGATTGCCAGTGCCTGCTCGAACAACTCTATCGCTTCAAGCAGTACTTCGCCTCGCTGGCGATGCAGGGCCCGGGCGCGAAGATAGAGGTCATAAACTTCGGGATCTACGGTTCTTGGCGCACCCGCCTGCCGATCGGAAATACCCATTGAAACTTGCAGAGCTTCCGCAATTCGGGTGGCGATGTCATCCTGGATAGCAAAGATATTCTCTAGCTTTCGATCATAGGCACTGGACCAAAGATGAAAGCCGTCGCTGGCACGTATAAGTTGCGCTGTGATCCGAATTTCGTCACCTGACCTCCGGACACTTCCCTCAAGAATAGTTTCCACCCCGAGTTTCCGTGCAATCTCACGTATATCCTCGTTGTGATCCTTGAAAGAAAACACCGATGTCCTTGCGGCGACCCTCAATTCGTGGATGCCGGCCAGGCGATTGAGTATTTCTTCAGTTATCCCGTCAGAAAAATACTCCTGCTCTTGGTCCGAAGACATGTTGACGAATGGCAATACGGCAATCGTGTTCTCGCGGGCCGCAATATCAGGTGGCTCCGATGTACGTTCAATCGATGTTGGCATATCGATCGGACTCGTCATAAGCCTTTCGCCGACCAGGAATACGACAGCCAACGTGAGAAGTACGATGATCAGGCGATCCAGCCTACGCCCAGTGGTTGCGGGGATGGGTTGAGACCGATCGATCTCCGATTCGCGCTTGACGCCCTCGGGCGTAAGTTCAAACGCCCAGGAAATGGCCAACACCACCGGAAGGCCGATGGCAGCCACCAGAATGAAAACTTGGACGATCCAGTTGGGCGCTGAGATTGCGTCGACAACGAAATCAATTATTTGTAGCACGACCCACGCAGCAACCAGGTAGGCGACGCCTACACGGACTACGTTTCTGCGTTTGAGTTCATCGAAAAACGACACTGCGTTGTTCCCAGCCAGGAAGGCGACAAGGTTACCTGAAAAAGGGGCAGTATTTAGGGAAAAGGTGAGGAAAAGGGAAAAGGTGTCAGGTTTATTTTTCGGAAAAGGTGTCAGGTTTATTTTCGAAAAGGTGTCAGGTTTATTTTAGGCCGTAAAAGGTGTCAGGTTTATTTTTAGTTCGAGCCCCGAGGTGAGGGGGGAAAAGGTGTCAGGTTTATTTTTCGTTCGAGCCCCGGGGAAAAGGTACCGGGTTTATTTTAGGAGAAAATAAACCCGGTACCTTTTCAAACCAACATGTTTCAGCTTGAAAATAAACCCGGTACCTTTTCAGCTTTTCGAGCCCCGCAGCTTGGATTTCCGCGGCCGTCCCTGGCCTAGTGCCGATACCCGGCGGCCGGTGCGCTCCTCAATGGCTCGCTGGAAGCGGCTGCCGCCGGTGAGTTGGTTTCTCTGTGTCGCTTCACGTATCAAGGACAGCTCCGCGTCATCGACGGCCTGGGCGACAAACCGACGGTAGGCGCAGCCCCTTTCGGCTTCGGACTGTCCGAGTGCCAGATAGACAGTGTGCGCATCCACGGCGGCGTCCGGCTCGAGCGCGGCGTGAGCGCGATAGCTGGACCAGGGATAGTCGCCGGGCGCAGTGACCATGCCAGCGCGAACCGGGTTGAGATCAACGTAGCGATAGCAGGCGAGGAGATACCTCTCCGTGTCGATCAGGCTGGCCTTGTACCTGCCCTCCCAAAGCGTGCCGCTACGATTTTCCAGCTTGTTAACCCGCCGCGTCTGCCGCGCCGCAACGATTCGCATCAAGTTCGAAACGTCGCGAGCTCTTTCGCCCGGGACGACCACCAGGTGTACATGATTCGTCATCAGGCAATAGGCCAGCAGCCGGATGGACAGCTCCATCTTTGCTTCCACCAGATTGGTCAGGTAGAAACAGAAATCTTCATTTTCCACGAATACAGGCTGACGATCATGGCCGCGTTGCACGATGTGCACGGGAACGCCAGCAACAAATAGACGAGGATGGCGTGGCATAGAATCGTTCCACGTGATCTGTGAGACGATCCCATACTACGAAGCCGGGCTTCGCCTGTCAGGGCGAAAAATCGGCCTGAATTCAGGAAAATAAACCTGGCACCTTTTGGGGCAAAAATAAACCCGGTACCTTTTCACGGTACCTTTTCATGCGCTACCGTGGCTAATATGTGCCTGTCGCTGGTTTGGCGATCTTCCGGAGTCCCCCAATGCCCAAGAAAATCCTCGTGTTTGCGGTGCTGTTGATCGCGCTTGGCGTCGGCGCTTTCCTGATGTCTTCCAGCGCTACTGCCTTGCTGCCCGCCTACGTGGGCGGCGCATTGGCGATCGTCGGGGCCCTGGCGATGAGGCTCGCGGGTTTTCGCAAGTACCTGCTGCCGGTCGCCGGGGCCGTTGCACTGCTCGGCGCCCTGGCCCCGGCGGCGGCGCTCGCCATTCGCGCAGCCGCCATGAGCCCGCTCGCCCTGACGGTCAACGTCGGCATGCTGGCTTTGAGCGCGACGCTATTCGCCCTGATCGTTCGCGAGTTCATGGCTACGCGGCGCGCCTAGCGGTGTGGCGTGGGCCGCTGTGTCGGCCGGAAAAGCGAGACTCGGCGAGTTTCTCCGGCACGGCATCGGCGTTGGTGTAAGGTTTTCGCGCACCGCTTCACGGGCGGTACGGATATACTGGCCGTATGTACTGTGCTCGTACTGTGGGTTGCTTTATGTGGACGTCCGCTTTCCCCTGAATCGGACGTCCATAGTAGTGGGCTTAGTGAGAATTGAAGGACTGCTACGGGCCAGAAGCGGCCACGGAGCATATGAGAAACTGGCACGAACTCTATTTCTTACGTGCTATCTATACTCTCTATTTCTTTTAGCGAATAGAAATAGCTTGCAGCAAACAGCAAACTCAACAGCGTTCGCTTGGTCATGCCAAACAAGAACCCAGCGCCTCCCAGCACGTCCCGAAAAAACACAAGCTCGACGATGACAGAAAGAAAAAGACTCACCGAAGTGATGAGCAGCAGACCTCTTCTATCAATTGGTTTTACTGCTCCCCAAGCGAGTAACGCGGTCCAGCCGGCCATAAACATAGCCGCAACAAACATCGCGAGTTGATAGTCCAAACCAGTTCCAACATGGCCATTGAGTATATTCGGTATTCTTAAACCGGACGCAATCAAGAACCACGATATTGCGACCGCACCGTCAATTATTGCTCCAATGATGAACATCAACTTCAGTAATTGATTTGAGCTGATTTTCATCCCATTATCTCGGTTGCTGCGAGCAAGAAATCTATGACCGCTTTGTATATGGACTCCGCCAATCTGGCAAACAGTAACTTTCGATCAGAGTGCAGACGCGTTTGTGTATTCGGCCTTTAGTTGGAGATGTCATCTTCTGGCTCTCCATGTCGCCTTTGGGTTCAGTAGGAGAAATTATGGCCCAGGCGGGCGACCGTCGCCTCACGGCCAGAAGCAGACATTTCGATCCGGCGCCCATCCGAAAGTGGACGCCTATTAGTTTCGTCAGCCAGATCTCCCGTCATGCAAGGAATCGACGGACTACGAATGACCAGATCAGCATGGACATCAAGAAATACCAGGCAATAACGCGGTAAAACCAAGGCCTTTTGATGTATATCGCCAGCATAGAGAGGATCATGTAGTGCAGTACGAAGGGAAGATAGGCCCGCGGTGTGAAAACAGCCCCGCGAGCTATTGCCTGACTAATGTCAGCCAGCCCAAGACCGAAAAATGCCCAGAGAAACCAGTTTCTACGAAACTCGAAAGGGTGTTCTATTCCCGCGGACAACGGCGGATAAAGCGTTATGGCGGCAAGGTAATGACTGACTGACCAGATGACGATCACGATGAAAAGATCGAAACTCCAAACCTCCTGCTCCACCCAGGAAAATCCCACCCACCAATTGAGGATGAGGACGAAAAAGAGGAAGGCGGTAAGCACAAAGTGCGTGTGATCGATCTCCCCCCGATAGATCGAGCGGATAATCCCGCGAAGAATATGGGTGACGCTGATGCCGAAGATGATCGAGACGAAAACCGCCAGATACTCGAATTCGCTCATGCGGGAGTCCTTCGTCTACCGATTTGCCAGGATGCCGAGTTGCTCTATTTGATACCGGCTGTCCTGACGCGTCAACCGGGGCGTTCTGGTTCAAAACAGACTGATTCCGACTGGCCAGGAGATGGTTTGGCTGAGAGTGCATCGGACTGTCTGCTTCCGGCCAGAAGCAGATACTCATGTCTAAAGTGAACCTATTCCTGCAATCCCGAAATTGCTGTAGCGCCGAGCCGTGCGGATAGCGCGGACTCGAGTTCTTTTAAATGTTCCTGACGCTGTTCGGTAAACAGAGTCATTGATCCGATTCGGCTCAGGTTATCGACATACTCGTTGAGAAAGGCCTGGCTTGCTCGCATCTTCTCGCCGTCACAAACAGGGCCCCATCGGAATCCTTCGCCGCTTAGTGCAGTCCAACCCCCGACAAGCCCGGCTTCTGTTGGCACCCGACCGATTGCTATGAGATCCGGGAATCGGCTGTGTAATCGAAATAGCTCGTTGGTAGCTTCCTCATAGTAAGCGCGTGCGCGCCCGCGAAATAACACGTAATTACGCAAATGCTCTTTGATGTCTTCATCCTGCAACACGTCAAACCGCCCAGTTGATAACATCTCATCGAGAACTGGCAGCTCGTCCGGCGGCCGTCTAAAGACGTGTGACGCCACAATATGACGACACTCCAAGTCGGAAATGTGGCGCGATGGCTCCTGCGAAAACAGTACGGGATTGACACCCATTAATGCGCCGGCCCGCTCATTCAGACCCATTAACTCTTCGCGCTGTTTCTCGAGTAGCTCCAG
>PKUM01000115.1 GCA_002868855.1 Chromatiales bacterium
CATCGAGATAGGCGGTACAGGCGGCCTCGAGCCGGCCGGCGCGCTGATGCTCCGCCGCAAGTCGCAGTGCCGCCGTTGCCGCATTTGAATTCACCGCAGATGAGACCTCGGCGTGGCGCTGCAAGACATAGCCGTCACAACATCGCCATTTTCGAATCCGCGTCGCCGCCGACCATAACGGTTCCCGCCCGTTTCGTGGTTGTTACCCGGACGATGATAACTCGAATCCGGTGCACAGCCGATCCGGGTGCTCGAACAACGGGACTCAGCGACGCAGTAACGCCGCAGCCCGTTTTCGCCCGGACTCATCCGCCTTTGATCAACCTGCGCGGACCGAAAAGACAGCATCCGCGCAGGAATTAACGGTGCGACGATTCGCGACCGCCGTTGCTATCCATCGGGCAGACGAAGGCGCTACTCAAACGGCGTCGGGCGCAAGGTCTGATCCGATGAAGGCGGCAGTGTCGGCAACGCAAACGTCGGCTGATCGCCGGTAAGGGTCTTCAGAAACGCAACGACCTTCGCCGTCTC
The DNA here is from genome assembly GCA_002868855.1 of Chromatiales bacterium. GTDB lineage: Bacteria > Pseudomonadota > Gammaproteobacteria > Steroidobacterales > BM003 > BM003. The sequence continues at coordinate 532 of PKUM01000115.1, forward strand.
ATCCTCACTGAATTCTCGTCCGAGTTGCAGGCGACCCATGATATCGACGGCGGCGGTCAGCGTTTGCGCCTCGCCGTCATGAAAATACGGATAGGTCAGCGTGACATTTCGCAGCGTCGGTACTTTGAATTTGAACCGGTCCGCATCCTTGCCGGTTACTCCGGCCAGGCCTTCCGCCGGGTTCGTCGTTTCGTACGGTCTGACCACACCCATTTTCTGAAACGAGGTGCCGCCAAGGGCTGAACCGTTGTGGCAGGCCACACATCCGGATTCCTTGAACAGCCTGTATCCGGCTTTTTCGTTTGCGCTAATCGCATCGGCATCGCCAAGCAGCCAGAGATCGAATCTCGAGTTCGGGGTCACCAGTGTTTTCTCGAATTCAGCGATTGCAACGGTGACTTTGTCGATGTCGATCTCGCCGGTGCCGAAAACCTGTTTGAATTCGATTACGTATCCCGGGATCGACTCCAGTACGTCAACGGCAAGCGTATGACTGAATGCCATCTCACCCGGGTTGGCGATCGGGCCACCCGCCTGTTCCTTCAGATCGGCCGCACGGCCATCCCAGAACTGGGCGACATTCAACGACGAATTCAACACGGTAGGAGCATTGATCGGCCCTTGCTGCCAATTGTGGCCGATTGAGGTCTTCAGGTTGTCGGTACCCCCCATGCTCAGGTTGTGGCAACTGTTGCAGGAGATAAAACCGGACTTCGACAGGCGCGGATCGAAATACAGTTTCTTGCCGAGTTCCGCCTGGGCCAGGTTGATTTCCTTTGCCGGGCTTATCGGATCCACCGGTTCGCTGGCCGCGGAAACGCCGGCAACGGCGGCCAGGCAAAGCGTCACAGCCGAGATCAGAACCTTCCTTGTCATGTCGTTCCCCTTTTTCCGTATTGGGAAGAGAGAGTCCGGCCGGGCACCGGGCATGGCTGGAATGGACATAGCCGCACCCAACCCGACGGCACACCGGCAGTCTGCATTCCGCTGCTGCCACATCGGGGAAAGTAGTGTTTTGTTGCGGTGCGGGATATTGGGGAAAACCCCGATAGCCAGTTGTGCGCGGACAATTCGCAAATTTCGCGGCAGGTTTATTCGATATCCAGCCCTTCGCTCCGCTCATTAGCCGTTCGGCGGGTTCCCCAGGACGCAGAGGTCCGGTGCCGGCGTCTCGGCGAACGAATGCGCGGCGCCGAGCACCAATACCCCGCTGTCGCTGACGATCGGACCGGGTTCATGGGTCACAAACCCGACTTTTGCATCCGCAAAAAACGGCAACGCCTCGTGCGGCCGGATCGCATCGAGCGTGGTCATGCCCGGATACAAAACAACCGCAATCTGCATGCCCGACCGATTCAGGCGCCGGCTGCGGCAAGCGGCTTGTAAAGCCAGTCCAGACTCGCGCCCGGCGGCATATCCTGCAATTTCCCGAGGCGGCGGTAGCCGAGGCTTGCGTAAAAAGCCGGTGCCTGAAAGGAAAACGTCGTCAGATACGCAACGTTGCACTCGCGCGCCAATGCCGTTCGCTCCGCCTCGCGCATCAGCTGCGCGCCATAGCCGGCGCCGCGACAGCGCTCGTGAACCCAAAGCACCTCAATGTACATGGCATTCCAGAAAATCTCGGCCGTCAGGCCGGCAATCATCTCGCCGTTGTCGGCGCGCATCGACAGGACCAGTTGTGAGTCGCGCAGAGAACCGGCTTTCTGCTCGTTGTATTCGCGCAGTCGGCGTCCGAGTTCCTTGGCGACGGCATCCTTGCCAGTGTCTTCGACGACAATCTCGGGCACTGCAGATTCTCCTGTCCTGGCACACGCACGCACTCGGCCCGACCTGCGGCCGACTTTTTGTCAGCCGCTCTCCGATTGCCACGGCGGACCCTTGAGCTCGATGACATTGCCCTCGGGATCCGCGAGGTACAACGACGGACCGAGGCCTTCAGCGCCATACCGCGATTCGACTTTTCCGGGCGACGCACCGCGGCTTTCCAGCAACGCTATCAGCCCGTCGCCGTCGAACGGCTCGACCCGCAGGCACACGTGATCGACATTGCGGCCCTCAGCACCCGGACCCGCGCCACCGGCACGGCCCAGCACACCGTCCACCGGCACCAGGTCGATCAGCGAGGCGCCGGCCCGCAACTGGTACAGGCCAATCTCTTCGTTTTGCCGTTCCAGCGTGCAACCGAGCACATCGGTATAAAACTCGAGCATCGGTCCGAGATCGCTGGCGCGAACAACGACGTGATCGATGCCCTTTATTTGAAACATCGCCGCTCGCTAAAACCGAAATGAAAAAAAGGGGCCCGCAACTGCGGGCCCCGGTAACAATTGCTACTTGATCGGAACGACCTTGATGGTCTCCCCGTTGCTCGCGTCCCTGGCCCGCAACACCAGTGGCAATGTCTCGTTGACCAGCCAGTAGTTGAGCAGGTTGGAGTAAAACGGATTGCCCGGGAACGGCACTCCACTCACCCCGCCGGCCCAGATCGACTCCGCCCCGGTCCGGAATCCGCCCTGCGGCTCGCCGGTGAAGCGGCGGACCGGACCGCCGCCGAACATGAACTCGTTGACGCTGTCGGCGCGCGCGCTGTGCGAGGACGCATCGACGACGCTGAACCCGCCGTCGGTCGGGAAACCCCGCAATCCCGGCACCGGCTGCGGGAACACGCCGGGCGGCTGCGGTGGCACGCTGAACGCCTCGATGAACGGATGATCCAGGACGATTCGATGGAGCTTGCCCCAGCGATAATCGTCCTGGTTCGTCGAGTTGGCGAAGGCGTCGGCAAACTCGGCACCGGCCAGCAGATCGAGCGCAGCGCGCAGCGCCTCGAGCAGCTTGTAATCGCGCTGATCGAGCGGATCGGCAATTCCCGGCACATCGAAGAAATCGATGATGCCGGTACCCCCGTTGGTGCGCAGCAGGTGCTGCATCGAGGTCATTGCCTGCGCACTGCCCGGAGTCGGCAGGCCAGCGAGCGGCCAGTCGACGAAGCGGCGCACGGCCTGGCCGCGCCAAACGCTGTAGATCGTCGCGGCGACGCTCATGTCGATCTCATCCTGACCCGGTGCCGGCAACATCGTCCAGTCGTCAACGACCGGGTCACCGGCGTCGTAACCCGCCTGGATACCCGTCGGCGTGGTGAAGTCCCAGCCCGCCAATCGGCCGATCGCCTCCGAGATCTGCGGATCCGCAGCGAATGCCGCCAGCTCGGCCGGCTTTCCGGCCTGGCCGGCATTGTCGAAGGCCGCGAGGATGTAGGGCACGAAGAACTTCGCATCGAGCAACGACACATCGGCCTGGATCGACTGCAGGTCCTCCTTGCTCAGCTCACCCTGGGTGTCGACATATTCGCGCACCCGCGCGGTAATGGTGCCGGCGCGAAAGCCGCCCGCATAACCGGGGTTCAGGTAATAGATGCCGGGGCCGCCCTTGCGCAACTGGTTCAACGGATCGTTGTCCAGCACGGTACCGGCCGGATCGTTGTTCGCGTTGACGAACCAGCCGGCCTTCGGGTTTATCGTTTGCGGCATCTCTTCCGGCGTCAGGATTTCCCACGCGATCGCCTGACCGTCCTGCGGATTCTGCACCGGCAGCCACTCGTGATCGCCGCTGGTACCGTCACGGATGAACCACGGCGGAATCGGGACGCCCGGAGGAAACAGGCCCGGAACCGTGCCGGGCGCTACCGTGCCCTGGTGGAGATCGCTGCGGATCGGCATCTCGGCGCTGGTGAAATACGCGACGTTACCCGCGTTATCCGCATAGACCCAGTTCTGCGAACCGACGTCGAAATACTTGAGCGCGTCACGGAAGTCCTTCAGGTTCCGCGCCTCGTTCCACAACCGGAACGTGTCGAGTTCGCGAGTCGCGCTGTAACCGGTGTACTGGACACTCAACGCCGGCACGATGGCGCCGGGCGCAGGAGCGGCAAGCGTATCGATGATCGGGCCGTTGTTACGCCGCGGCACGATGATCGTAAATGCCGGAATACCACCGCCAGGCGGCGCCTGCAACAGGAAACCGCCAGCGTTGAAGAAGAACGCCTCCGGCACCAGCTCGACCGGTTCCGGAACGCCCTGGAACAGCGTCGCAACCGGCACGCCGCCATCGTCAAATACCAGCAATTCGACGAAGGTGTCGGTGACGTCCATCGGGTTGGTGGTCGCACCCCACTGGATATGCTGATTGTGACCGAGCACGACGTGGGAGATGCCCGGGAAGCTGCTGCCAAATACTCTCAGACCCGGTGCTTCCAGACCGATCGGGTAAAACGTCGACGGTTGGTTGAGCGCAAGATGCGGATCGTTGGCAATCACGGGCCGGCCATTCGCGCCGAGGGCGCGGGTCACGCCCCACTCGTTTGAGCCGATCGTCCCGTCGGCGTCGAGCACGTTACGAATGAATTCCGACTGCCGAAGCTTCTTGACAGCCTTGTCCGCAAGCGCGCGCATCTGCGGCGACGGCTTCGCCCCGTTGCCGGCCAGCGCGGCGGCGCTATTCCTGGCAAGACCCTTGCCCTTGCCTTTGCCTTTGCCATTCCCGACCGGGTCCACGCTCGGCGCCGGACAGGCTTCAGGATCCGGGATGCCGGGCACCGGTTCGAACGGGAACTCGCCGGTCGCATCCGGCACGGTCGAGGCGCAATCGAACGGCTGCGAGCGGAACACGTCCTGCGAGAAGACCACGGCTCCGGCCGGTCCGAGGGCTGCCAGATACGCCTGGAAATCGAAGGTATTGCCGATATCCAGGTCGAAGGAAAGGCTGAACGCTACCGCCTTGCCGATCACGATGCTGTCGATGATGGTCCAGGGGCGGAAATCCGCGCGGTCGGTGAACCCGAGCGCCGCGTATTCCGGTGGCAGGCCGGGACCGTACATGACCCAGTCGTTAACCCCGCGCGTGTAAGCCTCCAGCGCGGCAAGGGTCTCGTCCGACAGCACGTCTGCGGAACGCTCGGCGGCGCGGCGCAAACCTATCGTGCGCGTTTGAACGTCACCGGCAAGTGACGAAGGTCCGAACAACTCTGCCAGCGTGCCGCTCGGCTGGCGCCGCGTCAGATCCATCTGGAACAGGCGATCCTCGGCATGGACCCAGCCCTGCAGGTAATACAGATCGTCCCTGTTGCCGGCGCGGATGTGGGCGATGCCCTCGGCGTCACGGACGATCGTCGCTTTCTTCGAAAGGCCGGGCAGCATCAGCTGTTCTGCCGCGGCCGTACCGCACCACATCCCGGCGACGCACACGGCAGTGGCGAGGAGCCCTACCCCCAATCGATTAAACATAATATTTTCCTCTTTGGAATCAGAGAGTCACGTTCCTACGCTCTCATTCCTACAAGGTATAGTCGGCTCCCGCCGACAATTCCATAAGAACATTCCGCCAGGCACCGCTCCCGCGCCGCCACGACGAAGTGGCAGCGGATACCGTTTCGTCGTGGGTCTTGTCAGCCCTGCTCGACGATCCCGGGCATTGGTTATCATGCAGCGTCGGGCAGTTCCGGCATGGCACGCAGCGGAATCGGGAAAATGCAAATCTGGGTCGATGCCGACGCCTGTCCGGGCGTCATCAAAAACATTTTGTTCAAAGCGTCCGAGCGAACCGGACTGGCGCTGACCCTGGTGGCGAATCACCCGATGCGAATCCCGCCGATGCGGCAGATCAAACTGCTGCAGGTGCCGTCGGGATTTGACGTCGCGGATAACGAGATCGTCAGGCGCCTCGATGCCGGGGATCTCGTCATCACCAACGACATCCCGCTTGCCGCCGAGGTCATCGCCAAAGGCGGTCATGCATTGAGCCCGCGCGGCGAGCTGTTCACGTCAGAGACGATCGGTGAGCGTCTGAACATGCGCGACTTCCTCGATACGATGCGCGCGAGCGGCTTCGAGACCGGCGGACCGGCTGCGTTGAGCCAGGCCGACCGGCAGGGGTTCGCCAATCATCTGGACCGGTTGCTGACCCGCTCTACCAGGAACGACTGAGCACCCACCGCTGATTTCCGGTTCAACCGCTCACCGCCCAACACGGATACTTGCGTTTGCCATCCCGTAACAGGTTCAGACGAGCGAATGCCTTGCGATGCAGCAGTGTCTCCCCGATTCGCCGGATACGTCGTCGGCAGAAATCCGGTGTCATCGATCGTCCTGCGGCAGTACCGCGTCCCGCGCCCTGTTCCGACTTTTCAGACTCTGCCGGAGTCGACACCGGGACGCTGCATCCCCGGGCCCGTCTGCCACCGACCGATTGCGGCAAATCC
>PKUM01000181.1 GCA_002868855.1 Chromatiales bacterium
GCCATCGAGGCCGCAGAACGGCGTGACGTGGGTGATTTGAGAAGCCTGATTGCGAGCGACTATGCGGATGGACGCGGCAACGACAAGACGGCGCTGGTGAACTATTGCCGGTTTCTGATTCTGCAGCACCAGACGCTGCGGGTGTTTGCCGATGTCGAACAGATTGAGCTTTTGTCGCCGGTTTGGGCCAGGGCGACGCTGCGAGCCGCGCTGGCAGGGCGCGAGGTAGAGCAGGCCTGGTGGGAGACCCAGGCTGACTTTTACCGGTTCGAACTCGAACTGGTCGCCGCAGACGGCGAATGGCGGCTGATCCGCGCCGACTGGGCCCGCAGCGCGGACCGTTAGCGCGGCACGCGGCGATCGCGCGGCCTCCCAGCGGCGCTTGGCGCGATGCCAGGACGGATTGATTCTTCGATCCCACTGTGATTTATATGGGTGCTCGGCCGACAATTTGGCGCTGACCCTTGCCCGGTCCAGGCAGCCAGGCCATTGATTCCAAGGACGTTGCAGCGGGCGATCCAGGTTATCGCCCCCGGGCCGGTGACGCTCAATCACTGGCGATTGCGGATTGACAGCATTTGCACTGGCGGCGTAGCTTTGTCGTTTGTGCACTGCAATAACCGAGAAGGCGAACCACACGGTGGATGAGCGAACCGACAAAAGCACCGGAAGGCGGGCTGTACCAGCCCCGATTCGAACGAGACAGCTGCGGTTTCGGGCTAATCGCCAATATTGACGATCAGGCCTCGCACTGGCTTGTGCTTACTGCTATTCAGGCCCTGCGCCGCCTTACCCATCGTGGCGCGGTGGCTGCGGACGGCAAGACCGGTGACGGCTGCGGCCTGTTGCTGAAAAAACCTGGCGGCTTCCTGCGCGCGATCGCGGCCGAGGCAGGTATCACCCTTGGCAGCCGGTTCTCGGCCGGCATGGTTTTTCTGAACCAGGACAAGGAACTCGCCGACAAGGCGCGGCAATCCCTGGCCGAGGCGCTGAAGGGAGAGGGTGTGCGGGTCGTGGGTTGGCGAGTCGTCCCGATTGATCGCGATGCCTGCGGTGCCGAGGCGTTGCACAGTCTGCCGCGGATCGAGCAGGTTTTCGTCAGCGCGTCCGGCGACATGAACGAGGCGGATTTCAACCGCCGCCTGTTCGTGGCACGCCGCCGCGCGGAGCTGGCACTCGAACCGGACGACCCGGTGTTCTACGTTGCAAGCCTGTCCGCCAACACGCTGTCATACAAAGCAATGGTGATGCCGGAGTTTCTCGGCGAGTTCTACCCCGATTTGAGTGACCCGAGGCTCGAAACCTCGGTATGTGTGTTCCATCAGCGTTTCTCTACCAATACATGGCCGGAATGGCGCCTCGCGCAGCCATTTCGCTATCTTGCCCACAACGGCGAGATAAATACGATCTGCGGCAATCGCAGCTGGGCGGTCGCGCGCGGCAAAAAATTCAATTCCGAACTTCTGCCGCAACTAAAAGAACTGCAGCCCGTCGTTTCGTTGTCGGGGTCTGATTCCCAGTCGCTCGACAATATGCTGGAGCTGCTGCTGGCCGGCGGACTCGATGCGCCGCAGGCAATGCGCCTGATGATCCCGCCGGCATGGCAGACCGTGGACGGCCTCGATCCCGATCTGCGCGCGTTCTACGAGTATTACGCTACCCACATGGAGCCCTGGGACGGGCCCGCCGGGATCGTGCTGACCGACGGCCGTTACGCGGCCTGTGTGCTCGATCGCAACGGGTTGCGCCCGGCTCGCTATGTCATCACTCGTGACCGTCACATTACGATCGCCTCGGAAATCGGCGTGTGGGACTACAAGCCGGAGGACGTGGTCACCAAGGGCCGGATGGGCCCGGGTGAGATGCTCGCCGTCGATACCCATACCGGGGCGATACTAAACAACGAGCGCATCGACGACATGTTGAAGCGCCGTTTTCCTTACAAGAAATGGCTCAAGCAGGGAGTCCGTTATCTCGACAGCCTGTTGCAGGACCATACGCTCACGACCGAACCGATGGACGAGGACACGCTTGCCGTTTTCCAGAAACAGTTCGGCGTGACATTCGAAGAACGTGACCAGGTTCTGAAAGTGCTCGCCGAGACTGAGAACGAGGCGGTCGGATCGATGGGCGACGATACGCCCATGCCGGTTTTGTCGAACCGGGTCCGTTCGCTGTACGACAGTTTCCGTCAGCAGTTCGCCCAGGTAACCAATCCGCCGATCGATCCGTTGCGCGAGCGCCTCGTCATGTCGCTGCAGACCCAGATCGGGCGCGAGTGCAATGTTTTCATGCCGGCGCCGGAGCATGCCGCCCAGATCGTGATGAACTCCCCGGTTCTGTCGCAACGCAAGTTCCGCCAACTGGTGCAGAGCGATGCATTCGGATGCAGTCATGTGCATATCGATCTCAATTTTCCCGAGGACATGCAGATCGAAGAAGCTCTGGAGCAGATTTGTTATCGCGCCGAGCAGGGAGTCCGAGGTGGCAAATTGCTGGTCGTACTTTCCGACCAGAACCTGAGAGAGGGCCACGTTCCGGTCCACGCATTGGCAGCGACCGGCGCGGTGCACCATCATCTGGTGAAGACCGGTTTGCGCTGCGACTGCAACCTGCTTGTCGACACGGCCACGGCGCGTGATCCGCATCATTTTGCGTGCCTGATTGGTTATGGCGCGACGGCGATATACCCCTATCTGGCCTACCAGTGCCTGCTCGACATGACCCGTAGCGGCGAGATCAGGATCGATCCGAGCCAGCGCCGCGAGCTCGGCCGCGCCTACCGCCGCGGTATCCGCAAGGGCTTGTTCAAAATCATGTCGAAGATGGGCATTGCCACTGTAGCGAGTTACCGTGGCGCCCAGCTATTCGAGATCATTGGCCTGTCAGAGGAAGTCGTAAAGCGGTGTTTTCCCGGGACCGTCAGCAGGATCAAGGGGGCCAGCTTCGCCGATCTCCTCGACGACCAGCGTGAACTCGCCAAACGGGCATGGGATCCACGCCAGCCGGTTGCGCATGGGGGATTGCTGAAGTTCGTCCATGGCGGTGAGTACCACGCCTACAATCCCGATGTCGTGTTGACTTTGCAGGCGGCGGTACGCTCGGGAGAAATGGAGACTTACCGCGAGTTCGCCGCACTGGTCAATGACCGCCCCGTCGCCTGTTTGCGCGACCTGCTCGCATTGCCGTCGGATAAAACGGCCGTCGCGCTGGAAGAGGTCGAGCCGGTAGAGGCGATTACGCCGCGTTTTGACAGCGCCGGGATGTCACTGGGCGCACTCTCTCCCGAGGCGCACGAGTCGCTAGCGATCGCGATGAACCGGCTCGGCAGCCGGTCGAATTCCGGCGAAGGTGGCGAGGATCCGGCGCGTTACGGTACCGAGCGTAACTCCAAGATCAAACAGGTGGCGTCCGGGCGTTTTGGCGTGACACCGCAATACCTGGTCAACGCGGAGGTGCTGCAGATAAAAATCGCCCAGGGCGCGAAGCCCGGCGAGGGTGGGCAGCTGCCCGGGCACAAGGTCAACGAGACGATAGCGCGGTTGCGTTTCGCGCGTCCCGGGGTCGGCCTGATCTCTCCGCCACCGCATCACGATATCTACTCGATCGAGGATCTCGCGCAGCTGATTTTCGATCTGAAACAGGTCAATCCGGAGGCGCTGGTCTCGGTCAAGCTCGTCGCCGAACCCGGTGTCGGCACTATCGCCGCGGGCGTGGCGAAGGCATACGCCGATCTGATCACGATATCTGGATACGACGGCGGTACCGGCGCCAGTCCGCTGACCAGTGTCAAGTATGCCGGGAGCCCCTGGGAACTCGGTCTGAGCGAGACTCACCAGACCCTGCGCGCCAACGATTTGCGGCACCGGGTGCGGCTGCAGACCGACGGTGGGCTGAAAACAGGTCTCGATGTAGTCAAGGCCGCGATGCTGGGAGCGGAGAGTTTCGGTTTCGGCACGGCGCCAATGATCGCGCTCGGCTGCAAGTACCTGCGCATCTGCCACCTCAATAACTGCGCGACCGGCGTGGCCACCCAGAACAACGTCCTGCGCAGCCGGCATTTTGTCGGTTTGCCGGAAATGGTGATGAATTATTTTCGCTTCGTTGCCGAGGAAGTTCGTGAGATTCTTGCCCGGCTCGGATTCCGCAGGCTGGACGAAATCATCGGTCGCGCGGATCTTCTCGAAATTGTCGAAGGCGACACCGCGCGACAGCATCGTCTCGATTTGCGTCCGGTAATTTCCGACGGTGGCGTGGCCGCGGAAAAACCGCGGTTCTGCCTCGAGCCACGCAATGCTCCGTGGGACAAGGGTGAGCTCGCCGAACGCATCGTCGCCGACACCGCCGCGGCGGTCCGCGACAAAAGCGGCGGCAGCTTCGAATACACGATCCGCAACTACAATCGCTCTATCGGCGCCCGTTTATCCGGGGAAATTGCACGCCGCCACGGCAATACAGGCATGAGCGATGCTCCGGTGCAAATCATGTTGAAGGGTTCCGCCGGGCAGAGTTTCGGCGCCTTCAATGCGGGCGGAGTCCATCTGTGTCTCGAGGGCGATGCGAACGATTATGTCGGCAAAGGCATGGCGGGCGGGCGTATTGTGATCAGGCCGCCGGCGGAGGCAATGTACCCGTCGAACAATACGCCGATCATGGGCAATACCTGCCTGTATGGCGCGACCGGCGGCGAGGTGTATGCGGCCGGTGTGGCCGGCGAGCGGTTCGCGGTGCGTAACTCCGGGGCGATTGCAGTGATCGAGGGCGTCGGCGATCACGGTTGCGAATATATGACCGGCGGCGCAGTAGTAGTGCTGGGTCGGACAGGCGTCAACTTCGGGGCCGGGATGACCGGTGGATTTGCCTACGTGCTGGATCTCGATCGCGGTTTTGTCGATCGATACAACCACGAGTTGATCGACATCAATCGCATCACGCCCGAAAGCATGGAAGCCAACCTGCAGCATTTGCGCGGCCTGATTGCGAATCATATCGCCGCCACCGGCAGCGAATGGGGGCAGGAGATACTGGACGATTTCCGCAGCTATATCGGAAAGTTCTGGCTGGTCAAACCGAAAGCGGCGGATCTCGAAACACTGATCGAGAAACTGCGCCGCGCAGCATAATTGGGTTGCAGCCGGCCCCGGCCGGGCAACGACAACAGTTCGACAATTGGAAGAGGCGGATGGCGAGCGACAAAAACCTGCAATTTCTGGATGTGCCCCGACGCGATCCGGAAACCGCCGATCCCAAGGAGCGGCTGCAGAATTTCGGCGAAATTTACGGCCATTATTCGGCCGAACATGCTGCTGCCCAGGCGGGGCGCTGCATCGCCTGCGGCAATCCCTATTGTGAGTGGAAGTGCCCGGTCCACAACTACATCCCGAACTGGCTGAAGCTGATCGACGAAGGCAACCTGTTCGAGGCGGCCGAGCTGTCGCACCAGACCAATTCGCTGCCCGAGATCTGTGGCCGTATCTGTCCCCAGGACCGTTTGTGCGAGGGTGCGTGCACGTTGAACGACGGCTTCGGCGCGGTGTCGATCGGGGCGATAGAAAAATACATCACCGACGAGGCGTTCAAGCAGGGTTGGCGGCCCGATCTGTCACACGTAAAACCGACCGATAAACGCGTTGCCATCGTCGGCGCCGGGCCGGCCGGGCTCGGTGCCGCCGACATACTTGCGCGTAACGGTGTAAAGGCAATCGTCTTCGATCGCTATCCGCAGATCGGCGGATTGCTCACCTTTGGCATTCCGCCGTTCAAGCTGGAGAAGGAGATCGTCGCGACGCGGCGCGCGGTAATGGAAGAAATGGGCGTCGAGTTTGTGCTCGGCACCGACATCGGAACCGATATTCCTTTCGCCCGCCTGGTCGACGATTTCGACGCAGTGTTTCTCGGGGTGGGTGCCTACACTTACGTCCGCGGCGGATTTCCCGGCGAGGAGCTGATCGGGGTTCACGACGCGCTGCCTTACCTGGTAGCGAATGCCAATCGCCAACTCGGTATCACGGATGCGGAGGCCGAGTTCATCGATCTGCGTGCGCGCCGGGTCGTCGTTCTCGGCGGCGGCGATACCGGAATGGATTGTGTACGGACCGCGGTCCGCCAGGGCGCCGAACATGTAGTCTGCGCCTACCGCCGTGACATGGAAAATATGCCCGGGTCGCGGCGCGAAGTGCGTAATGCGATCGAAGAGGGAGTCGAGTTTATGTGGCAGCGCCAGCCGGTGGAGATTGTGGGCCGCAACCGGGTGGAGGGTGTCCGCGTCGTGCGCACCGAGCTCGGCCCGCCGGACCCGCAAGGCCGCCGGGTGCCGGAGGCAATACCCGGCAGCGAGGAGTTTCTGCCGTGCGACGATGTAATCGTTGCATTCGGATTCCGGCCGAGTCCGCCGCAGTGGCTCGCCGAGCATGGTGTAGCCCTGCATCCGAATGGCCGCGTCGTCGTTTCGGCCGACGCACAGACTCCGTTTCAGACCGGCAATCCGAAAATTTTTGCCGGCGGCGACATGGTGCGTGGCTCGGACCTGGTCGTTACCGCGGTGTTCGAGGGGCGCGAGGCGGCGCGCGGAATCTGCAATTTCCTCGGCGTATAGTCTCGGTACTACAACTGGTAGACGACCGCGAGCGCCCAGGACAGCGAGAGCCACACCAGTACCTGGAGCGGCAGCCCGACCCGTATGAAGTCCGAGAACC
>PKUM01000133.1 GCA_002868855.1 Chromatiales bacterium
GCCGCATATTCCATCATGAAATATTTCCCATGTCGCGTGACGATCGCGCAGAAATGTTGTCTTATGGACCGCGGCCATACATTCAGCACGGGGACAGCCTGCCGCAAAGATGCCGCACGGCCGCCTGCGCCAGTATCGGGGAATTTGAGCAAACCATAACAAGAGCGCCGCGATGAGTACTGTGATTGAAAACCAGCGCCATCTGTTCCGCATTCCGGACGACATCACGTATCTGAACTGTGCGTATATGTCGCCGCAGTTAAATTCGGTCGAGGCCGCCGGAATCGAAGGTCTGAGGCGCAAGTCCGCGCCGTGGGAGATTACGACCGAGGATTTTTTTACTGACAGCGAGCGTGCTCGCGAACTGTTCGCCCGCCTTATTGGGGCCCGGGCGAACGATATCGCATTTATCCCGTCGGCCAGCTACGGCATCGCTACGGCGGCGCGCAATATCCACGTCGGCGCCGGTGAGAAGATCGTTGTGCTCGCCGAGCAGTTTCCGTCCAACTACTACACCTGGCAGAAGCTCGCGGAACAATGCGGAGCGCACCTGCATACGGTGCCTGTGCCGGCCGACGGTGACTGGACCGCGGCGCTCCTCGAGACTCTGAATGATGGCGTGGCGGTGGTGGCTATTCCCCAGGTCCACTGGGCCGATGGCAGCCTGGTAAATCTTGAAGCAGTCGGGGAGCGCTGCCGCCGTATCGCCGCTGCGCTGGTACTGGACCTGACTCAGTCCGCGGGAGCCCTGCCGTTCGATGTCTCTGCGGTCGAGCCCGATTTTGCGGTTGCCGCGTGCTACAAGTGGCTGCTGGGCCCCTACAGCCTGGGTTTCATGTATGCGCATCCACGCCACCATGATGGATCGCCGCTCGAGGAGAACTGGATCGCCCGGGCCAACAGCCGGGATCTGGCCGCGCTCAGTGATTATGACGCGCGGTACCAGTCCGGCGCGCGCCGGTTCGACGTCGGCGAGCGCAGCAACCTGGTGATGATGCCCATGATAATCCGTGCCCTGGAGCAAATTGACGGGTGGGGGGTTGAAAATATCTCTGCAACGCTCGCCCGGCTGAGCCGTTATCTTGCCGAACGCGCGGTTGAGGCCGGCCTCGCCGTCAGTGCGGCCGGACACAATGCGCCGCATCTTACCGGGCTGCGCCTGCCGCGGCAGGATCCGCGCGCGGTACTGGAAGCACTGAATGCCGCGGGCGTGTATATCAGTTTGCGCGGCGACTGCGTCCGGGTTTCACCGCATCTGTACAACGACAAGGACGATATCGATCGCCTCATCGCCGTGCTGCGCCGGCAACGGCCGCAGGTCTAGTCGGCGAAAATCCTGACCACCCGTTGTCCATTGGCGTCGATCGACGCGCGATACATGCCGGGGGTATTCATGACCATCGCGACATTGCCGTACCTGTCGACCCCGATGACGCCACCACCGCCGCCCATGTCCACCAGTTTCGTGCCGATGACTTCGGTGGCGGCCTGCTCGAGTTTTGCATCGGCATACATCATTCTTGCGGCGATGTCGTAGGCGACCACCGAACGGATGAAGTACTCGCCGTCGCCAGTTGCCGAGATGGCGCACGCAGCGTTGTTGGCATAGGTTCCGGCGCCGATCACCGGGACATCGCCGATTCGGCCGTAGCGCTTGTTGGTCAGTCCCCCGGTCGACGTGGCCGCCGCCAGGTTGCCGGCACGGTCGAGGGCAACGGCACCGACGGTGCCGAATTTGTCGGTTTGCGGCAAAGCGGCGCGCTCACGCTCACGGGCGTTCTGCAAACGCTGCCAGCGTTCCTCGGTGTAAAAGTAATCTCGCGGCACCAGCCTGATGCCCTGTTCCAGCGCAAATTCTTCGGCGCCGTCGCCGACCATGAATACATGAGCCGATTTTTCCATGACCGCGCGCGCCAGTTGTATGGGATTGCGCACGTGGTGTAATCCGGCCACCGCGCCCGCGTTCAGTGTGGCGCCGTCCATGATCGCGGCGTCCAGTTCGTTGCGGCCGTCATGGGTGAATACGGCGCCTTTACCTGCATTGAAAAGCGGCGAGTCTTCCAGAAGCCGCACCGCCTCGGTCACCGCGTCGAGGCTGCTTCCACCCGACTCGAGAATACGATGGCCTGCCTCTACCGCGTCTTGCAGCGCCGCCAGATATGCTTTTTCGCGTTCCGCGGTCATCTGGCTCCGTGAAATCGTGCCGGCTCCGCCATGAATTGCGATGGCTACGGGCTGGTCCGCTGCTTGCGCCGCGGGCAGAGACGCCGCGACGGCCATCAGCGTCGCCACGAGGCGGGTAACAAGTCTCGTCATCGGAAATTCCTCATTTTCAGTCCTGCAGTGGTCTGGATTGCCAGGTCGCCGTCGCGGCGCGGGCCCGGGGATTATTGCACGGGTCCAGGCTGTACCCCGCGGCGGCGTTGTGCGTGTTTTCCGAAGTAGCCGCGCAGTGGCGGGCGGCTTACCCTAGGATATGGGCATGCTCAGGAGGGAGGCGCATATGCTTCGGGGTCTGTTTTTGACAACGCTGCTTGTGGCGGGGGTGGCGTTCGTTGCAGCCGCCGGCGACTCCGGTTCTGCGAATGCGGAATCAGGACGGCAGCTCTATGCCGAGAATTGCGCGGCTTGTCATGGACGCTACGGCGAGGGCGACGGGCCGGTCTCGGGCGCCCTGATGGTGACACCGCCCGACCTGACCCAGCTGGCGGCACGCAACTCGGGCAAATTTCCCGGCGCTGTGGTCGCGGACTACATCGACGGCCGCAAGACGGTCGCTGCCCACGGTACCCGCAGCATGCCGGTATGGGGCATGGAATTCTGGCTGCAGGCCGGTGCCGACAAAGCGGCGGAGGCAAAGATCAAAAAGAAAATCGACGCCCTGGTCGGCTACATCGCCGGCATACAGGACTGAATCACGCTAACCTGCGTGATGTTCGTGTTGCATCGAGCCGTGGCCGTCATGGCCGCCGCTGCCGATGTGACGCATGGGCACCGCTGCAGTCCAGATTCCCATCAGTGCGATCAGCAGTCCGGCAATGACCCGGGTCCGGCGCCCTCCGGGTAGCCCGCCGATGCGACCGCCGGCATAGCTTGCGCCAATCATTGAAGGCAACGTGCCCAACCCGAATGCGAGCATGATCGCGCCGCCGCCCACGGCGGTGCCGGTCGTGGCGGCGACCAGCAACATGCTGTAGGACAGACCGCAGGGCAGCCAGCCCCAGAGCATCCCCAGGCCGAGTGCGTTTATGGCGCCGCGCTTGCCGAGAAGGCGACCCGCCAGCGGGCTGAGACGGCGCCATAGGCGGGCGCCGCCGCGCTCGAGAAACGTCAGCAAGCGCCACCCGAATGCGATCTGCAGGCCGAGCAGCAGCAGCACCAGCCCGGTGATGCCGCGCAGCCACAACGACCATGACGGGAGGTCGATCATGTCGCCCAGGGCCGAACCGAGCAGGCCGACAATGACCCCGGCGACAACGTAACTGGTTATGCGCCCGACATTGTAGAGGGTCGCCTGCAGCCCGAGCCGGCCGCCGCGAACGCCGTTTTGCGCGGCGGCCATGCCCATGGCTCCGGCTATACCGCCGCACATCCCGAAACAATGGGCGCTGCCGATCAGGCCGGCGACCAGGGCCGCACTCATTGCGACGCCGTCAATCATCGTCGCGCGGCGCCGGTTTTTCGGATTGATCAGAGGACGGCGGTTTGCTGTCGTCGTCCATCAGGATTTTCCACCCCGGACTGTCGAGGTCGTCGAACTGGCCCGAGCCCACCGCCCAGAAAAATGCCCATATCGCCAGTGCCAGCAGGACCAGTGACAGCGGGATCAATACGAACAGGATATTCACGTGACGGCCTGACTCGGCTCGGATCGGTGCAGGTCGTGGTCGGCGGCGATTCGTGGCGGCCCGGGATCGCGGCCGGCTCGCATTGCATTGAGCACAACCAGTAGCGAACTTGTTGACATGCCGATGGCGGCCATCCACGGCTGGACGATACCGCTGGCTGCGACCGGCAGCGCGATTGCGTTGTAGCCCAGGGCCCAGCCGAGGTTCTGGCGCACGATCCGCATTGCGCGCCGGGCTACCGTGAAACCGTAAACCACGGGTCTGAGGCTGGCGCCTAGCAGCACGATATCCGCGCTGGTCTGAGCCAGGCGCGCGCCTTCACCCATTGCGACGGACACATCGGCGCCAGCCAGTACCGGGGCATCGTTTACGCCGTCGCCGATGACCGCAACGGTCTCGCCGTCGTGCTGGCGCTCGCGGATAAGTTCGAGCTTCTGCGCCGGGGTGAGGCGGTAATGGAATGCGTCAATGCCGAGTCTTTCGGCAAGCCGGGTGACAGGGCCCGCGCTGTCGCCGCTGGCAATTTCAAGTTCGAGACCGAGATCGCGGAGATCGGCAAGAACCGCCGCGCTGTCTGTCCGTTCGCTGTCGGCCAGCTCGAACGCGGCAATTGCCCGATCGTCCTCGCTTAGGACGATCCAGCTCGACGCACCGCCGTCCTGGTCCGCGATCAAGGTCGCTATTTCGGAACGCCGGTCGCAGGCAAAAGACGTCTTGCCGATTTTGTATTGCTTCCCGGCAACGCTGCCGCAGATGCCACCGCCGGCCACCGCGCGCGCATCGGTCACTTCGAGCTGAGTTGCGTCGGCGGCGAAAGCGTGGGCAATGGGGTGCGCCGAGTGCGCTTCGAGTGCCGTCGCTATCGCCATCGCGCGGTTCGCGCCAGGCTCGGCGGCGAAACGCGAACGCGTGATCTGCTGCTGGCCCGTGGTCAGCGTGCCGGTCTTGTCGAAAACTACCCGGTCACATTGCGCCAGCGTCTCGATCGCGGCGCCGCGGCAAACCAGCATTCCCTTTCGCGCCAGTGCGCCGATAGCCGCGGTCAGCGTAGCCGGCGTTGCCAGCGACAGCGCGCAGGGACAGGTCACGACAAGCACTGACAATACGATGCGAAACGCATCTTCCGGCGCGGCATGCCACCAGTACGCGCCCACCAGGATTGCGATGACCAGGACCGCGCCGACGAAACGGCTTGCAACCCGGTCCGCCAGTTGTGCCAGACGTGGGCGTTCCGACTGGGCGCGATGCAGCAACCGGCTTATCCCTGCAAGGACGCTGTCTGCGCCGAGGCTGCGAATCTCGACCTCAATCGATTCATTGATGTTGACGCTGCCACCGGTGACCGGGTCGCCAGGTTCGCGCAGGACCGGTCGCGATTCGCCGGTCAGCATGGCTTCGTCGATGCCGCTGCTGCCGGAGGTGATGATGCCGTCGCAGGGGATCACCTCCCCCGGCCGGACGCGTACCAGTTCGCCGACCTGCAGTTCGGCAATTCCGACCCGCTCGCTGCGGTCGCCGTCGATGCGCATTGCGGTGGTTGGTTGCAGTCGCGCGATCGCATCGGCGCTGGTTCCGGCGCGGTGGCGTGCGGTCATTTCGAGGAAACGCCCGAGGGAGAGGAAAAAAACGAACATCGTCACCGAATCAAAGTAGACTTCGCCGCTTCCGCGCAGGCTGTTCCACACGCTGGCGATATAAGCGCCGCCGATCGCGAGCGCTACCGGCACATCCATCCCCGCGCTACGGGCGCGAAGATCGCGCCATGCACCGGCAAAAAATGGCCCACCCGAATAGATGGCAACCGGCGTCGCGACAAGCAGGGAAACGAGGCGCAGAAAGTTCTCGATCGCGGGATCCATGCCCTGGAAGGCGCCGGCATAGAGAGCCACCGCGAACATCATTACCTGCATCATGCCGAGGCCGGCGACCGCGAGACGCTTGAGTGCGGCACGTTGCTCGCGCCGCGCGCTCGACCTGGCAATGTCGGGCGAAGCCGGATGCGGGCGGTAACCCAGTGCTGCGAGGCGCGCCAGCAGCCGGCTCAGCGGAATCTGTTGCGGATCCCATCTCAGTCGGGCACGGGCGCTGGCCGGATTGACCTCCACAGACTCGAGTCCGGGCTCGTGCTCCAGCCCGCGCTCGATCAGCCAACTGCAAGCGGCGCAGCGCACACCCTCAATGATCAGGCCTGCCTCGCAAATACCGTCCGTGCCTTGCGCGACGAACTCACGCTGCAACTCGGGGCGGTCATAAACGGTCCACTGTGCGAGGTTTCTGTCGTCCGGGTCGGGTTTTTGCGCCGGTGTTTCGCGGAACCGGTAGAAATCGGCGAAGCCGGCGCTGGCAATCAACTCGGCCACGGCCTGGCAGCCGGGGCAGCATACCTGGCGTGACTCCCCGTCGATGACGACTTCGAATCGTTGCCGCGGCGGCAGTGCGTCACCACAGTGAAAACACTCCTGCGCTTTCTGCGGCTCCACCGCTTTATTCGGCCCCGCCGCGAAGCGTGAGGTTGCGGGTGGCAGCGGAGATTTCCCCGGTCAGGCGCCAGCTGGCATCCTCGGGCTCGAGGAGGATGTAATAGCGGCCATCCGGCAGAGGCGGCGTGCTGCCTTCCCAGGCATTGCCGAGGCGGCGCAACTCTA
>PKUM01000306.1 GCA_002868855.1 Chromatiales bacterium
CCCGACTCCAGGTAAAAAGTATCGTGCATGGCACGCGCCGGATGATGAGCCGGGATATTCAAGGCCTCGAAATTGTGGAAATCGTCTTCCACCTCGGGGCCTTCCCTGACTTCGAAACCAGCCTCACGGAACAGGCGGATAATGCGCGTCATCGCCCGCGTGACCGGATGCAGAGATCCGGGAACCTGGCCCCGCTCGGGTTGAGTCACGTCCAGCGACTCTGCCTCGAGCTGGCGCTGGAGCTTTTCACGTTCCAGGTCGGCGCCGCGAACCTTCAACGCTGCGGCGAGTTCCTGCTTGGCGGCGTTGATGATCTGCCCGGCAGCCGGGCGCTCGGCAGCCGGCAGTGAACCGAGCTGTTTGAGCTGTTGGGTCAGCAGCCCTTTCTTACCCAGATAGCGAATCCGGACCTGCTCCAGTTCGGCCGCTTCATGCGCACCGTCCACCTCGGTCACTGCCTGCCGAAGCAGATTGCGGACTTCCTCCACGTTGCCGATCTCCGTCTGTAAACAGCATTTGCTGCAAACAAAAAAAGGGGAGACATCATTCGCCTCCCCTTCTTCCGCGGTGCCGGATCTCGTGATCCGGTCCTGGGTTCGCGACGCGTCGCGGCGCGTGCCTATGCCGTGAGGCTGGCTTTTGCCTGCTCGGCAATCACGGCGAAAGCGTCAGCGTCGTGCACTGCGAGATCCGCCAGCACTTTGCGGTCGATCTCAATCCCGGCAGTTTTCAGGCCGTTGATCAAACGGCTGTACGACATGCCATGAATGCGCGCTGCGGCATTGATACGGGTAATCCACAATGCCCGGAACTGACGCTTGCGCTGACGGCGATCGCGATAGGCGTACTGGCCGGCCTTGGTGACTGCCTGGTTTGCAACTTTAAAGGTCTTGCGGCGTGCACCGTAGTACCCCTTGGCTTTTCGCAGGACCTTCTTGTGGCGCGCCTTCGCGACGACGCCTCTTTTGACTCTTGCCATGGTTCAGATCCTCCTCAACCGTACGGGAGCATTTTGCGCACAGCAGCCTGATCGGCCTCAGCAATCTGCTGGGTCGGCCGCAGGTGCCGTTTACGCTTGGTGCTCTTTTTCGTCAGGATGTGGCTGCGGAAGGACTGGGCCCGCTTGAACCCGCCGCTACCTGTGCGACGGAAGCGCTTGGCTGCGCCCCGATTCGTTTTCATCTTTGGCATTACTACTTCCTCTTTTCATAGCTCTGGGTGAGCGGTCGAGCCACCTGCCCAGGCGGATTCCGGGAACCTGCCCGGTCTCACTTCTTCTTTGGTCCAATGACCATCACCATTTGCCGGCCCTCGAGTTGCGGCCGCTGCTCCACAGCTCCGTACTCTTCGAGGTCCTGCCGTACCCGCTCCAGAAGTTGTCTTCCCAAATTCTGGTGCGCCATTTCGCGGCCGCGAAACCGCAATGTCACTTTGGTCTTGTCGCCGTTTGTCAGGAACCGGATCAGGTTACGCAGCTTTACCTGGTAGTCGCCCTCTTCCGTCCCCGGCCGGAACTTGACCTCTTTAACGTGGATCTGTTTTTGCTTGCGTCGCGCCGAATGCGCTTTCTTGTTCTGCTCGAACAGATACTTGCCGTAATCCATTATCCGGCACACAGGCGGTTCCGCGTTGGGAGCAACTTCGACCAGATCCAGTCCCTTGCCCGACGCAGCTTCTATCGCGTCAGCCAATTGCAATATTCCCAACTGCTCTCCGTCTGCGGAGATCACCCGCACTTCAGGTGTGGTGATATCTTCGTTCCGACGAGCCCTTTTTGTCGCAGCGATGCGTCCGTCCTCCTAAATCAGTTCCCGTGGCGAACCCTCGCCACAAACGGCAACCCCTGCCAGCCCATCTTTTCGAGCCCGTTGAAATTCAGACTCTTAGCTGCCGCGGGGCGACCGACGAAAAGCGGCAATTTTACGCCCCATTGCCATTGCGCTCAAGGGTTTAACGACCCGTGAACCCGGCGTTTCGCCGTATATCGGCAATTTGGCGCAAAAAAAGGCGGCCGCAACCGGCCGCCTGGTATTTCTGGTAGGCGCGGGCAGGATCGAACTGCCGACCCCTACCATGTCAAGGTAGTGCTCTACCACTGAGCTACGCGCCTTCCGCCCGCAGGCAAGCCTGCGAGGGCGGCACACGATAACGAAAGCCGGCCGGGGCCGCAAGTGTCGCGACCCGGATCAGACGGCCCGGTTGCCCAGACCGAGTTCCTCATCGCGCAGATGCCCTATCTGATCGCGAATCCGCGCGGCTTCCTCGAACTCCAGTTCGCGGGCATGCCGGAACATCCGCTGCTCGAGTTGTTTGATTTCGCGTGCGAGTTGCTCGGGAGTCAGATGTCCAGCTCTTTCATCCCGGCGGCCATCACCGCGACGCCCGTCGCGGCGCCCGCCGCCACCACGCGCGCCTTCCATGACATCGCTCACGCTCTTGCGGATACTCCGGGGCGTGATGCCGTGCAGCGCATTGAACTCCACCTGCTTCTGCCGCCGCCTGTCGGTCTCTGCGATCGCCCGCTGCATCGAACCGGTAATCCTGTCGGCATACAAAATGGCCCGGCCATTGACGTTTCGCGCGGCCCGGCCGATGGTCTGGATCAATGCCCCTTCGGATCGCAGGAACCCCTCCTTGTCCGCATCGAAAATCGCCACCAGAGAAACTTCCGGCATGTCGAGGCCTTCGCGCAGCAGGTTGATCCCTACCAGGACGTCGAATTCTCCGAGCCGGAGATCGCGAATGATCTCCATCCGCTCCACGGTATCGATGTCGGAGTGCAAATACCTAACCCGGACCCCGTGTTCGTGGAGGTACTCGGTGAGGTCCTCTGCCATGCGCTTGGTCAGCGTCGTGATCAGGACCCGCTCGTCGGCGAGCGCCCGGGCCCCAATCTCGGACAACGCGTCATCGACCTGGGTCGCGACCGGCCGCACTTCGACCTCCGGGTCAATCAGCCCGGTCGGCCTGACCACCTGCTCGACCACCTGGTCCGAATTCTTCATTTCGTAAGGCCCGGGCGTTGCGGAAACGAATATCGTCTGTGGTGCCAGGTGCTCCCACTCGTCAAAACGCAGCGGCCGGTTATCGAGCGCCGAAGGCAGCCGAAAACCATATTCCACCAGCGTTTCCTTGCGCGAGCGGTCGCCGCGATACATGCCGCCGAGCTGGGGGATCGTCACATGGCTCTCATCCACGACCAGCAGCGCGTCCGCCGGAAGATAGTCGAACAGACACGGCGGCGGCTCGCCAGGCGCGCGTCCGGACAGGTAACGCGAATAGTTTTCAATACCCGAGCAATATCCGAGTTCGTTGATCATCTCGATATCGAATAACGTTCGTTGCTCCAGGCGTTGCGCTTCCAGCAACTTGCCCGCTTCCCGCATTTGCGGCAGGCGCTCGCGCAGCTCGTCCTTGATTTTATCCACGGCGCCCAGCAGTACCTCGCGCGGTGTGACGTAGTGCGTCTTCGGGTAAATAGTCAGGCGCGGGACACTGCGCTGAATCTCACCCGTCAACGGGTCGAAATAGCGCAGCGCCTCGATTTCGTCATCGAACAATTCGATGCGAATTGCCTCCCTTTCCGAATCAGCGGGAAACACGTCGATAATTTCGCCACGCACCCGATAAACGCCCTGCTTGAAGTCGATCTCGTTGCGGCTGTATTGCATTTCGGCCAGGCGGCGCAGGATTTTGCGCTGGTCGATGCGCTCGCCGCGATCCAGGTGCAACACCATGCTGAGATAGGCACCCGGGTCACCGAGGCCGTAGATCGACGATACCGTCGCGACGATTATGCAGTCGTGTCGTTCCAGCAACGCCTTGGTTGCCGACAATCGCATCTGCTCGATGTGCGCATTGATCGACGCATCTTTCTCGATAAACGTGTCGGAGGACGGGACGTAGGCCTCAGGTTGATAATAGTCGTAATAGGAAACGAAATACTCGACCGCATTGTTCGGGAAAAACTCCTTCATCTCGCCGTAGAGTTGCGCTGCCAGCGTCTTGTTATGGGCCATCACGATCGTCGGCCGTTGCAGGTGTTGAACGACGTTTGCGATCGTAAAGGTCTTGCCCGACCCGGTTACCCCGAGCAGCGTTTGCTTCGCCAGCCCGGATTCGAGGCCATCGATCAGGGCGGAAATTGCGCCAGGCTGATCGCCGGCCGGCTCAAATTCCGCCACCATAGCGAAAGGAGTTTTGGCGCTGTCCGGCTCCGCGTCAGGTAAATTGGCTGAGGTTTCAGATTGCCGTACCATATCGATCCGATCACTACGCCCTGGCGGGCCCTGGCAATGGAGAAACCGGTGATTCTACCAATTTCGGAACGGGCCCAGCGGGTTAAGCCGTCAGCCACACTGGCGGTGACGGCACGAGCGGCGGAATTGCGAGCGGCTGGCAAGGACGTCATCGGGCTGGGAGCCGGAGAGCCGGATTTCGACACCCCCGAGCACATCAAACAGGCTGCAATCGACGCCATCCAGCGCGGATTTACCAAGTACACCGCCGTGGATGGCATTGGCGAGCTCAAATCCGCCATCCAGGCCAAATTCGAACGTGACAATCAACTGAATTACGAGGCCAATCAGATCCTGGTATCCGTGGGTGCCAAGCAGACCATTTTCAATCTCTGCCAGGCCCTGCTCGGGAATGGCGACGAGGTCGTGATTCCGGCGCCATACTGGGTGTCTTATCCGGATATCGCGCTGCTCTCTGATGCCACCCCGGTCTCCGTATTCGCCGGCGTCGACCAGGGGTTCAAAATCACGCACGAGCAACTCGATGCCGCGCTGAGCCCGAAGACCCGCCTGTTCATGCTCAACAGCCCCAGCAACCCGACCGGCGCTGCCTATTCCCGCGCCGAGCTACAGGCGCTTGGAGAGGTGTTGGCGCGCTACGAGCAGGTCGTTATTGCGACGGACGACATGTATGAGCATATCTACTGGTCCGACGAGCCATTCTGCAGCCTGGTTACGGCCTGCCCCGATCTCTATGATCGCACCGTGACCATTAACGGCGTCTCCAAATGTTATGCGATGACCGGGTGGCGCATCGGCTATTGCGGCGGCCCCGCCTCGCTGGTCGGCACGATGAAAAAAATCCAGGGACAAAGCACTTCCAACCCGGTTTCGATCTCACAGGTTGCGGCGGTCGCAGCGCTCGATGGCGACCAGAGCTGCGTTGCCGAAATGACGAAAGCATTCAAACAGCGTCATGACTACGTGGTGAAAGCACTGAACGAAATTCCCGGATTCAGCTGCCGGCCGGGTGAAGGCACTTTTTACGCGTTTCCGGATGTCAGCGGCGCGATCGCAGCAACGGACGGGGTCAACAATGATCTCGAACTCGCGGAATACCTGATCAACGAAGTCGGGGTTGCGCTGGTGCCGGGCACGGCATTTGGCGCGCCGAACTATCTCAGGCTGTCATTCGCCTACTCGCTGGACACGTTGCAAAGCGCGATTGGCCGTCTGGCCGCGGCATTCGGTGGCGGCTGATCCCTTGGGTGGTTGACTCGGCGCGGTGCATCCCCGACAATTTGCGCCCTTCTGCGGCCTGGTCGGCACAAAGAACGTCCTGTTCCCCGGTAGCTCAGTTGGTAGAGCGGTTGACTGTTAATCAATTGGTCGGTGGTTCGAGTCCGCCCCGGGGAGCCACATTTTAGAAATGCCGGTTCGAGCTTGCTCAGCCGGCATTGTCTTTTCCGGAGTTATCAGGTGAGATCACGGAGACTGCCTCAGAAACTCGAGGTTAGCCGGCCTCCGGCCTGATCATCGCTGCGAATCCGTCCAGGGACTTTTCGGCACTGAGGCTCTTCAGCATCGTGAACCGCAGCGAAACGAGCAGTGGATTCCTGAAGTTCGAGACCTTGCCCATGATCCGCGACTGTTTCATCAGCCTCGCGGTTCTCGGGCGACGCTGACGTTCATAGGCTGCCAGCGCCTGTTCGATCGTTTCGTTCTGCATTACTGCCTGAGGCAGGCAGAGGGCGTCCTCGATCGCCTGGCAGGCGCCCTGCCCGAGGTCCGGTGTCATCGGGTGCGCCGCATCGCCCATCAGGACCATGCGCCCCCGGTGCCACGATGGAAGCGGCTTGCACGTGTGTATGGCGATCGGCCTGATACGCGCCGGATCCGTCAGTTCGAAAAGCCGTCGTACGGGGTCGGGCCAGCCCTCGTAGTGTTCCAGCAGAAAGGCGGCGTAGTCCTCCGGCTTCGGAATATCCGAGATACGCATACTGATCGTGGCATACCAGCCACAGTGCGTCGCCGATACCCGAAAGTATCCGAACCGCTGTCCCCTTCCGTGTACTTCCGTGAAGTGATTCGACGTGACGTCCAGGTCTTCCATTCTTGCCAGGCCGTGAAAGGAACTTCTGCCCTGGTAGTGCAGCGGCCATGAGGGAACAACCAGTGACCTGTTCCTGCTGCGCTGGCCGTCGGCGA
>PKUM01000045.1 GCA_002868855.1 Chromatiales bacterium
CGGCGGTGGTGGTGGCGGGGGCGGTCGGCGTGGCCGAGTGCAGCGCGGTGACGATCTGCGCTACAACCTCACCATTGAGTTCAACGAGGCCGCCTTCGGCTTTGAGACCAAGATTCATGTGCCGCGGCATCAGCCGTGCGAAAGCTGCTCAGGAAGCGGGGCCAAGGCAGGGACCTCGCCCAAGGTTTGCTCGACCTGCCGCTTGTCGCCGGGCCCGGCGAACAGTACGCCTACAACACGGTCGCGTCGGTGTCGCTGGGCCAGGCGATCGAGAATGCCGGGCCGCTGACGCTGATCGATTTCGGTACGACTTTCCTTGCCGTCCCGCTGCAAATCGGCGAGCTCGAAGTGCGTGAAACGCCGACCGGGCTGCCCGATCTCGGCAGCGGCCTGTACCTGGTAACCCGAGACATGCTGAAGTTCGGCCAGCTTTTCGCCGACGGCGGAGTCTGGAACGGGCAGAGAATCGTCAGCGAGCAATGGGTCGGAGCATCGACGCTGGCGCATGTCGAACTGAGGTGGCTAGAACCGGAAGCATGGGACTGGCAGGTCGATGGTTACGGCTACCAGTGGTGGACCGGCTATTTCGAGTTTGACGGCCGTCGCCTCGCGAGCTACGCCGCACGCGGCTACGGCCAGCAGGTGTTGATGGTGATCCCCGAGCTGGAGCTCGTGGTCGCAGTGAATTCTCACGGCTACGAGGAGACGGCCGAGCAGGCGAATCAGGTCTTTGCATTGATCGCCCGGTTTATTATTCCCGCGGTGCCCGCTGGCTGAGCGCCGACCGTAATGCATCTGGCGCCAGCCGGACCCGGTGACCCGACCCTCGCGGTAGCGCAGTGCTTGCCCGCCGCCTAGTGGACGGTACGGTCACCCGGAGGCGGCGCGTCGGCGGCGGCGACCGGCGCGCTGATCGCGGAACCTCGCTCCGGCGCGGTCTCAGACTGGGACGGCAATTCGGCAGCCGGCTCGGCTGCTTCTTCGGTGGCGGTGGCCAGAACGGGTTCGGCTGCCCCTGGCCCGTCGTCCGACTCGGCATAATCGCGCGGCCTGACGTCCGTGTCAGCGGGTTGCGACCGCAGCGGGGCGGGCCCGTCGGGGTGCGTTTCGGCTTCCGCTTCTCCCGCCTTGGTGAGCTCGGGAAAGGGCGAGAACCCGATGGCGTCTTCAGTCGCGGGCGTTTCGCACAATGCCTGGGCTCCGTCGGCCATGTGCCGGTACAGCGACCGGTATTGTTCCCCGAGGGCCTGGAACTGGACGGCGGTCTCGCGGAAGTGCCCGGTGACGTTTTCGCGATATGCGTCAAACTCGGCCTTGACCGCATCGGTTCGTGCCTGCGTTTTGGAGTGGCGGATTGCCGCGACGAGATATCCCAGTGCGACGCCAAGTATCAACAACAGTACGCCTCCGGCGGCGAGTAACACGGGCTGGTTCATCGAGGATCCTCCTGATCGCTTGTTCGAGTGCGGCAAACGCCGCCGTCGGGGTCGAACTTAATCCAAACCGACGCGGCTTGGCCAGTCCTGCCCCCGGGCCCCGGCTGATCAGGTATCGTTGGCACCGTCACCGCCAAAACGGAACTGCTTGTCTGGTTTCGATTTAAACCAGCGGGGGCCAATTTGCGTCTAAGTGTTCACAGGCGATCGATTGCAACTTTGAGGTGGGACGGAATGCGCGATTTATTGTGGTTCGCGGTCGTGGCAATGGTGTTGTTGTGCATGTCGCAACCGGCGTCGGCCGATTGCCGTCACAAGCGACAACTGGCCAATGAGATTGAGCTCGACGGCGCGGTAGCCATTGAAGTGCTGGCCACGTCGGGCTGGCTGAAAGTCGAGGGTGTCGAAGGTGCCGATAGGATTTCGGCACGAGGTGAGGCCTGCAGCGACGACAAGGATCGGGTCGGTGAGATTGAAATCCTGATGCAGCGCGTTGGCGACCGAATCCAGGTTATTGCCGCTGTGCCCTTCGAGGATGAGCGCGATGAATGGCGCATTGGCGGTCTTAATCTCGAACTGAGAGTCCCCGATTCCGTGCCGCTGACAGTCAGTGACTCCAGTGGCGATCTGTCTATCCGCTCGGTCTCCAGCCTGGAGCTTACCGATAGCTCGGGGGACATCAATCTGGAGGACATTGCGGGTGACGTGGTGGTGGCGCGGGACAGTTCGGGCGATCTCGATATCCGTGACGCCGGCGACATTACGATCCGTATCGACAGTTCGGGCGATATTTTCGTGGAGGACGCAGCATCGCTGACGATCGACGAGGATACCTCCGGCAATATTCGGATCCGCGACATACGTGGCAATGTCGTTATCGGCCGCGATACCTCGGGATCGATCAACGCGAGTGGGGTCGGCGGCAATTTTAGTGTCGCCTACGATTCGTCGGGCGAGATCAGCGTCCGCAACGTGGCTGGAGAGATCAGCATCCCCGAGAAATAGGCGCCTTGCCCCACAGGGCGCGGCGCGCGCCTGCGCCGAGCCAGGCTCCCCGCGGCATTGCATCGCCGTGCGCAAAATGAAAATCGTCATCTGGCCGTGGAAGCTGGCAGGTTGCCAGGTTCCGGGTCTGCGGCCGCCAATCGCACCCAGCGATTACGCGTCGCAACCGGTCCGCACCGCCTCGGGCGTGTCGGAGCCCCAGGTCGCGTTCTATGGAATAATAGCTTCCGTGACTCATCACAATGGCAAATGGCGGCGTGGCCGAGCGAACCTGGGAGGAACGAAATGAAAAATATCAAAGGGATTTCCATGAATCGGTGCGGGGCACTCCTGGTGCCGGCATTGTTGCTGGCCGGCGTCACGTCGGCATCTGCGGCCGGACTCAAGGCGACGGCGGAGATCAAGGGCTGCACGAATCCCGCGATTTCCGGGTCGGCAACGATCAAAGAGCAGGTGACGCCCGAGGGAATAAAGGAAGTCACGGTCGAGATGAAAGTCGACGGTCTCAGCGACGGCAAGCATGCCGTGCACATTCATGAGGTCGGTGCCTGCGAGCCCTGTGGTGCCGCCAAGGGTCACCACGATCCCGGCCCGTTTGGAGAGTCTCGGCCCGACAGCGCCGGGGACGAGCACCCGGCGCGCGACATTAACCACCCCTATCACATGGGCGACCTGATCAACATCGAGGTCAAAAACGGCAAGGGCCACATGAAGCACACGACGAACCGGGTAACGCTCTCGCCCGGACGGCTCTCGATCATCGATGCTGATGGTAGCGCCTTCATTATTCATACCAATTCCGATACCTATTGCGACGAAGAGACCGATCTCAAGAAAGGTTGCGCGGGTGGTGCACGGGACGCGTGCGGGATCATTCGGTTGGCTGACTAACGCTCGCAAGGCGCTGCGGCGCAATAGTCGGGCCCACTGTCGGGTGGGCCCGATTTTTTTGCCAGGGCAACGGCGACCAGCCATCGCTGGCCGGCATTTGGCGTGGCTCGCGACGATCAGGCCGACTCGTCTCAGCGGCTGATGCCTGGGCCGGCTCCGCGTCGGGGCGGTGCAGGCGCTGCGCTTTGCGAGCGCTCCGAGGGCGAGCTTTCCGAGTTGGCGCAATGATACGGCGGTTTGGCAGTTTGGCAGTTTGGCGGTTTCCGGAACACTTCCCGGGCCGGATTCGGACAATTGTGGCGGCGCCAGGAAACTGAAACGCCGCACCGGACGAACAGGATCCTGCGAGATATTGATTTGTCAGGCTTGAAGGTTGTCCGCTTCCCTGTTGCCGATTGGGAGACTTCGATGAGCGATTCCGTTGACTCAACCCTTTGGCCGGCGTTGCCCTACGCCGACTGGGGGCCCACCGCCGAGACTCTGCATATGTGGACGCAGATTGTCGGCAAGATTCGGCTGCGACAAAGCCCATGGGTGAACCACTCGTGGCACGTGCCGCTGTACCTGACCGCGCGCGGCCTGACGACTTCGCCGATCCCGCATGGCAAGCGGACTTTCCAGATCGACTTTGATTTTCGCGACCACCGGCTCGCGGTTGAGACCAGTGACGGCGGTTCGCGTGAATTACCGCTGGAACCTCGGACTACGGCCGATTTTTTCGATTCGCTGATGTTGGTTCTCAATGATCTCGACGTTCCCGTTTCGATCCATGGCAGTCCCAACGAGGTCGAGAATCCGATCCCGTTCGCCGAGGACACCGTGCATGCCGCTTATGACCGTGACGCCGTGCGGCGATTCTGGCAGGCGCTGCACCAGATCGATCGTGTGTTCCATAAATTTCGCGCCGGATTTATCGGCAAGTGCAGCCCGGTGCATTTCTTCTGGGGCAGTTTCGACCTGGCCGTAACTCGGTTTTCGGGCCGGCCGGCACCGGAGCATCCTGGGGGGATTCCCAACATGCCCGACTGGGTAGCGCGCGAGGCTTACTCGCACGAGGTCAGCAGCGCCGGTTTCTGGCCCGGGTCCGCTGCTGCACCGCAGGCAATTTTCTATTCCTATGCGTATCCCGCGCCCGATGGTTTCAGTGCGGCCAGGGTTGCGCCTGCGGCAGCGGCATGGAACAGCGATCTGGGTGAGTTCGTGTTGTCCTACGACGCGGTGCGCGAGTCAGCCGATCCGGACGCGACATTGCTGGCATTTCTTGAATCCACCTACGCGGCCGCGGCAGATGGCGCGAACTGGGATCGCGCGTCACTCGAGCGATCAGGGTTCGGCCCGGACGCCTGAAAGCTCCGGGCGGTGGGGATCAGGACGCTACCCGGCGATTGGCTCAATCGGGCAGCGGAATGAACTCGTCGTCGCCCGGCACCGGGTCAAAGCGGCCGGCTTTCCAGTCCGCGCCTGCGGTTTTTATTCTCTCGCGTGAGGCGGCGACAAAATTCCACCATATATGTCGTTCGCCGACCGGTTCACCACCGATTACCATCACCCGTGTGTCGCGGATAGCGCGAATCTTGATGGCATTGCCCGGCGCAGCCACGGCCATCGTATATCCGGAAAATTCACGTTCACCGACCGCGACTGCACCCTCGACGACATAAAATGCCAGCTCGGCGCAGTTGTGCGGCAATGCCACCGAGCTATTGGCGGGGATGCGTAATTCAAGGTAGAGAGTGGGCGAATAGACCGGAACCGGCGAGCGCTGGCCGTAGGCCTCGCCGAGGATGATTCTCACTGTTGTACCCTCGACGGCGAGCTGCGGTAATGACGCCGCCGGATGATGGCTAAAGGCCGGCGCCATTTCGGCCTTGTCCTCCGGCAATGCGATCCACGTCTGGATGCCATGCAGCCGAGACTCGCGGTCGAGATCGTCGCCAGCACGTTCCGAATGGACGATGCCGCGACCGGCCGTCATCAGGTTGACCGCGCCGGCTTCGATCGGCTGGCTAATCCCGAGGCTGTCCCGATGCATGATCTGGCCTTCAAAAAGGTACGTGACGGTGGCGATACCGATGTGCGGGTGCGGCCGAACGTTGATGCCCTTGCCGGCCGGAAACCGGGCCGGGCCCATGTGATCGAAGAATATGAACGGGCCGACCATCCGCCGCGCCGGCGCGGGCAGAACCCGGCGCACGCTGAAATCGCCAAGGTCTTTCTCTCTCGGTTCGATCGTCAGGTCGACGCTGCCTTCGCAGGCGATGCATCGCGCATCTTTAGCGGCAAAAACACTCATCAGTAATCTCCCGGGCTCGGTCCGAGCCGGCTGCCAGCCGGCCGCGGCGTAACGACGCCCTGGTTCAGAGCCCGGTACGGCGGCGCTCGCCGCGCAACCCGTCAATGTCAGAAATCACTATCTTCCTGAACTTCGCCCGGATCAGACCGTCGGATTCGAGTGCCTTCAGCAACGCGTTGACGGTTTGCCGCGACGCGCCAATCATTTGCGCGAGTTGGGTCTGGCTGAGATTCAGTTCGACTGCGTTGTCGAGATCATGTTCGCTCATTCGCATTTCGGCAAGATCCGCGAGCCGCAAACGCAGGTACTGCTCCGGTGACAGGTTCTGCGAAACCGCGATATTGCGCAACATGATCTGGCTGCGCTGCAGCGCCAGCATTGCGAGCGGGCGGTAGTAGCGCGGTTCCTGTTCGACGATGCGTTCGAACTCGGCGGGCGGTAGAACCAGAATCTTGGCTTCGGTCAGGGCGCGCGCGGTGACGGCAGTATCGCGGCCGCTCAGCACGGCAACCTCGCCAAACCACATGCCGGGACCACCGACATGCAACAGGCACTCGGTTTCCGCGCCCGCCATCCGCGATATTGCGACTTCGCCGGCGATGACGGCGCAAATACCGATGGCCGGCTGGTCTTCGCGAAATATGATCTCGTCCTTGCTGTATTGACGCTGCCCGGAATTTGTCAGTATCTCATCCTGCAGTTCCGTTGGCAGGGTTTTGAACCACGCACTTTGCCGCAACACAGCGTGGCTGAGTTCCGTGTTGGTTTTGGTTTTTTTCATGTCGTCGCCAGGCCACGCCA
>PKUM01000093.1 GCA_002868855.1 Chromatiales bacterium
AGTGCATAAGGTACCCAGCCGCGCGCGAGGTATCAACGAATGGTTTGGGCCCGGCGTCCCGTGGCCGCCTGCGCAGCGAGTGCAGCCGGATTTCGTCGCGTTGCCGGGACCGTCGCGATTGTTGCGGCTGCAGCTGTTGCGCACCAGGAGGTAAGCCGGGTCGAACCCACCGCCGCGATGTGTCTGGCTGGCAATTCCCGGAGTTCGATGCAGCGCCGTGGCGGTTGTTCCTGCCGCGCTACGCTGTTGCCTCGGCGTCATGCCGATCTGGCCGGGACGCCGGCGCAGGTGTGCCGGCCTCGTCTGTCAGCGCCCGATTGCACATAATGCTGACTCGCGCTGATGTCGTTTTCGCAGCGGCTCGCGGTGACTTTGTCGGAGTCAGATCGGTGGCGGGCTGCGTCTGGCGGTGATGAGGTAAAGTTCGCGAGCGCAGCCAGGAAAGCCACAATGTCCTATTTTGATTGCAGGTTTTTGCCCGGAGGGCGAGTCCGTTGAAGCGCAGAACTCCTCGCGCGGGCAGACCGGGTGCCAGGCCCGGGTCTTTGCGAATTATCGGGGGCAAATGGCGCGGCCGGCGCCTGCCTTTCCCGGCGTTGCCGGGCTTGCGGCCGACCTCGGACAGGGTCCGCGAAACGCTGTTCAACTGGTTGCGCGGCGACATCGAAGGTGCGCGCTGCCTCGATCTGTTTGCAGGCAGCGGCGCGCTGGGGTTGGAGGCCTTGTCGCGCGGCGCGGCCGAGATTGTGTTTGTCGAACAGAACAGGGCTGCCTGCGCTGCAATTTCTGCTTCGCTGCTGCGGCTGGAATGCGATCGCGGCGAAGTCCGGTGTGTCGATGCTGCCGACTATTTGGCACAGCCGGCGCGGGCCTTCGATGTGGTGTTTCTCGATCCCCCGTTCCGGTCGGGTTACCTTGCGGAATTGTGTACACTGCTCGGGCGCCGTGGCTGGCTTGCCCCGACCGCGGCACTTTACGTCGAGTCCGAATTCGATCTGGATGCGCTGTCTTTACCTGCCGGCTGGGACTGGCACCGGCAAAAACGTGCCGGTCAGGTTGCGTACCGGCTCGCAAGACGCACGCCGCAGGGACAAGAAAAATAATCCGGGGGATCAGTTGTTATGGGCGCAGGCGCGTTGTATCCGGGAACATTCGACCCGATCACGAACGGGCATTACGACTTGCTGCGCCGGTCGGCGCGGATTTTCGGGCGCGTGGTGGTTGCGATTGCCGCCAACCCGGGCAAAGCCCCGTTATTCTCTCTTACCGAGCGTGTCGCGCTGGCGACGAGGGTGCTCGCGGACGTCGAAGGCGTCGAAGTAACCGGCTACGAGGGCCTGACGGTCGATTTCGCACGGCACAACAATATCAATGTGATGATCCGCGGTTTACGCGCAGTGTCGGATTTCGAGTTCGAATTCCAGCTCGCGAACATGAGCCGGGCGCTGGCGCCGGAAGTCGAATCGGTATTTCTGACGCCGACCGAGGCGTTCAGTTTCATTTCGTCGAGCATGGTCCGCGAGATCGCGTTGCTGGGCGGCGATGTGTCGCCGTTTGTACATGCCGATGTGGTCGCGGCGCTCAACAACAAGCGGCAGCAACGCGGCGGCAGTTGAGTTACGCGGGCTTAGCCAACATCGGCCGGACTGAGATGGAACCACCAAAGCTATGAGTAACAGACTTTTTCCGCTGGGTCGCCACTGGGCGATTGCGGCGCTGGCACTATTGCTATTCAGCACGGCGTTCGGCGCCGAGCCGCGACCGGCGCGAGCGGCGATCGCAACTGCGCACCCGCTGGCTACCGCGGCCGGCATGGAGGTGCTGGAGCAAGGCGGCAATGCCTTCGACGCGGCGGTCGCGGTCAGCGCGGCGCTGGCGGTCGTCGAGCCGAATGGATCCGGGCTTGGCGGAGGTGCGTTCT
Organism: Chromatiales bacterium; assembly: GCA_002868855.1. Classification (GTDB taxonomy): domain Bacteria; phylum Pseudomonadota; class Gammaproteobacteria; order Steroidobacterales; family BM003; genus BM003. The sequence goes on from PKUM01000093.1 coordinate 1,922, forward strand.
GGCTGATGCACAGGGCGGCCGACGGGCTGGATGTGATGGTGGACGGCCGCGAGGCAGCGCCCGGCGCGGCCACCCGCGATATGTATCTTGACGCGGCGGGCAATCCTATTCCGCGGGCATCCATGGACGGCCCTCTCGCCGCCGGGATTCCCGGTCAGCCGGCAGGACTTGCCCACATCACGGAGAAATACGGCAATCTCAGTCTCGCGGAGAATCTCGCGCCCGCGATACGAATTGCGCGCGACGGCTTCCCGTTGTACGCGCGGCTTCGGGCAGGCCTGAGGTTCAAGCTGGAATTGCTCAAACGCTGGCCAGCGGGGCCAGAGGTGTTTCTGCCGGGCGGCGAATTGCCGGAACTGGGTTTCGTGATCCGCCAGCCCGATCTGGCGCGGACGTTGGAGGCGATGGCGGCGAACGGCGCAGCGGGTTTTTACGACGGCGATGTTGCGGCCAGGCTGGTAGCAGCCGCGCGCGCCGAAGGCGGCATCTGGACGCGTGAAGATCTCAGGTCCTATCGGGTTGTCGAGCGTGAGCCGGTCGTTGGCGAATATCGGGGCATGCGGGTCATTTCGGCGTCGCCGCCGTCGTCGGGCGGCGTTGCATTGATAAACGCCCTCGGCATGCTGGCCGGCTACCAGCTGGAAACGCTCGACCCGGTCACCGCGCAACATCTGATTGTGGAGGCGATGCGCCGGGCTTTTCGCGATCGTGCCGAGTATCTCGGCGACCCGGATTTCGTCGATGTGCCGGTCGAGCAGCTGACTCACCCGTTTTATGCCGCGGGGCAAAGGGCGTCGATACGCTTCGACAGGGCCACCCCGAGTGCCGATCTTCCCGGTATTTTGCCCGCGGGGACTAAGGGTACCGAGACGACGCATTTTTCGGTCATGGACGCGGAAGGCAATCGTGTCGCGGCAAGTCTGTCGCTGAACTTCTGGTTCGGGTCAGGCTTCATGGCGCCCGGGACCGGGGTATTTCTGAACAATGAAATGGATGATTTCTCGATCAAGGCAGGAGTTCCGAACGGTTATCAGCTGGTCGGTGCCGACGCTAACAAGATCGTGCCGGGCAAACGCATGTTGTCGAGCATGACGCCGACATTCCTGGAGTCCGACCGCGGTATCGCGATACTGGGCACTCCGGGCGGTAGCCGGATCATCTCCATGGTCTTGCTGGCAAGCCTTGCCTGGCACCAGGGCGCCAGCGCCGAGGAGATGGTAAGCCTGCCGCGCTACCATCATCAGTATCTGCCGGATGTGGTCAGTTTCGAGCCCGATGCCATTGCGGCGGAGCGCCAGGCCGCTCTCGCCGAGCTGGGGCACGAAGTCAAAGCGCTGACGCGCCGCTATGGCAACCTGCAGGTCGTTACGTGGGACTTTGCGAGCGGTGAGGTCGAGGCCGCTTCCGATCCACGTGGCGAAGGCGAGGGTCGGGTTTACTAGTCGTCAGCGCTGGCACGCGGGACAAAAGAAGGTTGCGCGCTGACCGAGCCAGCGCCGCCGGATCGCGGTGCCGCAACCGGAGCATGGCTGGCCCTCCCTGCCGTAGACATCCAGATCGAACTGGAAGTAGCCAGGTTCTCCGTCTCCGCCGACGAAATTTCGCAATGTCGTGCCTCCGGCTTCAATGGCCTCGCCCAGAACTTCGGTTGCCGCGCGGGCGAGCCGCGACATGCGTTCGGCGCCGACTCGCCCGGCACCCCTGGCGGGGTTTATCCCGGCGCGGTACAGAGCTTCGTTTGCATAAATATTGCCGACCCCGACCACGACCGACGCGTCCATGATGAACTGCTTGATGGAGGTCTTGCGCCGATGCGCGAGACGGCGCAGATAATCGCCGCAAAAAACCGGGTCGAACGGCTCCGGCCCGAGCCGGGCAAGGCGTGGATGGCGCAGGGGGTCGGCACGGGTCCAGAGCAACGCGCCGAAACGCCGTGGATCGTTGTAGCGCATGCGATAGGGCCCATCGAGAACAATGTCTATGTGATCGTGCTTTGCCGGCGGCGTATCGTGAATAACCATACGCAGGCTGCCGGACATCCCGAGGTGCATTATCGCGGTACCGTTTTCGGCCGGGAAAAGCAGGTACTTGCCGCGCCGTTGCGGCGTGGCGAGGACGGTTCCGCGCAGCTCCGCCGGGAGTCGCCGCGGCACCTCCCAGCGTAACCGGCGTTCGCGCACGACTACATCGCGGACCGTCCGTCCGGAAATGTGCGGTGCAACACCGCGACGGGTGGTTTCTACTTCGGGTAATTCAGGCATGGTGAATCGGTTTGCGGTTGTCTTTACAGGTCTGGCGGCGCATGGCGTGGCGGCGGGTCAGAGCTTGAACCAGTTCTTTGCTGGGGTTGTACCCGATCCGGTATAGTTGCCGTCTAGTCATTTCGTCCGGGGGGGCACTCCCCATGCAATTTCTCTACGATCACATGTACGGGCTGATCGATCTCAGTTTCTGGGGTTACGTCATTATCAGTCTCGTGATGCTACAGGTCACGGTTACCGGGGTCACGTTGTACTTCCATCGCGATCAGGCCCATCGCGGCGTCGATCTGCATCCCGTGCTGCGTCATTTCTTCCGCTTCTGGTTGTGGATGGGAACCGGCATGACGACCCGCGAGTGGGTCGCCGTGCATCGTAAACACCATGCCAAGTGCGAGACCGCAGAAGATCCGCACAGCCCGGTCGTGTTCGGCCTCAAAAAGGTTCTGCTGGAAGGCGCCGAACTTTACAAGGAGCACGCGGCCGATCCGGAGACCCTGGAAAAATATTCTCGTGGCTGTCCCGATGACTGGCTCGAGAACCAGCTCTACTATCGCCATTCGTATCTCGGAATCTTGATTTTCGTTGTCGCGATGTTGCTGATGTTCGGCGTTGCCGGCGTGATCATGGTTGCCGTCCAGATGTCGTCGATGCCGCTGCTTGCGGCAGGTGTGATCAACGGGATTGGTCATCACAGCGGCTATCGCAATTTCGAAACCGAGGATGCAGCCACCAATATCGTGCCATGGGGTGTCTTCCTCGGTGGCGAGGAACTGCACAACAATCATCATGCGTTTCCGAGCTCGGCGAAGTTTTCGATGCGCAGCTGGGAGTTCGACATTGGCTGGATGTGGCTGACGATTTTTTCCAGCATCGGTCTCGCCAGGGTCAAGAAGGTAGCGCCGAAGCTGAAATTCGAAGACGAGCGCGAACAAATCGACCTGGAAACGGTTCGGGCGGTGATTGTCAATCGCATGCACATTTTGCGCGAATACACGCGCAATGTGACCCTGCCGGTATTTCGCAACGAGTTGAACCGCGACGGCCTCACCCGCCGCGCCCGGCGTTTGCTGATCCGGCGACCGCAGTTGCTCGACGAAGCATCGCGACAACGGCTGCGCGCGTTGCTGGCAAAGAATCCGAAGCTCGCCACGGTCGTGGAATTCCGTGAGCGGCTGCAGGCGTTGTGGGAGGGGCGGCACGTCAGCAACGAGCGCCTGATCGCTCAGTTGAAAGAGTGGTGCGCTCAGGCCGAGGCCAGTGGAATCAAGGTACTCCAGGATTATGCGCGAGCGCTGAAGCACTATACCGTCGCGCCAGCCTGAGCAGTTTTCCGAGCAACAAAAAAGCCCGCTACAAGCGGGCTTTTTTGTTATTGGAGCTTCGACCGGGGCTTTACTTGATCTTCGCCTCTTTGTAGGGCACGTACTTGCGCACCCGCGGGTCGAACTTACGGACTTCCATTTTTTCCGGATGGTTCCGCTTGTTCTTGGTCGTCGTATAGAAATGCCCGGTTCCGGCAGTCGATACCAGTCTTATCTTGTCTCGCATCGCTTAATCCTCCGGTTCAGACCTTTTCGCCACGGGCACGAAGATCGGCGACGACGCTGTCGATGCCGAGCTTGTCGATGATCCGCAGACCTTTGTTGGAGACACGCAGACGCACAAACCGGTTCTCGCTCTCGAGCCAGAAGCGGTGCGTATGCAGATTCGGGAGGAAGCGGCGGCGGGTCTTATTGTTCGCATGGGACACATTGTTCCCTGAGACCGGGCGCTTGCCTGTAACCTGGCAGACTCTGGACATTGGTTAAGCCCTTGAAAAACTTATGATTTCTATATCATCGGCCGCGCTTTGCGGACGACGCGAAGCCGCGTAATGTAGCAGCCGGGGCGGGCGAAGTCAAAACCCGTCACAACAGCCCTCTCTCGGCGAAAGATACGCAATTGCCGTCGCCGACGATCAGGTGATCCAGCACACGAATGTCGAGCAGGGCCAGCGTGTCCCGCAGGCGCAGCGTTATCCGGCGATCCGCGTCACTGGGCTCGGCCACGCCGGAAGGATGATTGTGGGTCAGGATAACCGCGGCGGCGTTGCGTCTCAGTGCCTCGGTAACGACCTCGCGTGGATGCACGCTGGCGCCGTCGATGGTGCCGCGAAACAGGATGTCGAAAGCCAGCACGCGGTGGCGGTTGTCGAGAAACAGGCAGGCGAAGACCTCGTGGCG
>PKUM01000203.1 GCA_002868855.1 Chromatiales bacterium
AAACTTAGCCGGCATCGCATCGATCTGCTGTTCGATCCGGCCCGGTCCAGCTACTGGGTCAATACCGATTCGCCAAAAGGCTACGTGCTGGAACGTCTGTTGCTGCAGGTCGACCCGCGGCTGGAGAAGGCGACCGTATCGGCTGAACAGATTCGTTACATCGACTGGCTGCTACCGGGAATTCTCGGCATGAACATGATGTTCAGCTGCCTGTTTGGCGTCGGCTACGTTGTCGTGCGCTATCGCAAGAACGGCTTCCTGAAACGGTTGCAGGCTACACCGTTGCGGGCAGTAGAATTTATCGGCGCGCAGGTGATATCGCGGCTTATCCTAATCCTGGCGGTCAGCATATTCGTGTTTGCCGGCACCAATTACTTCATCCACTTCCGTATGGAGGGCAGTTATCTGGCGCTGCTGCTGGTCGCGGTGCTTGGCGCAATCTGTATGATCGCGCTGGGATTGCTGGTAGCGGCACGCGCCACCAGCGAGGAATTCGCCGGCGGCGTGCTCAACATGATCACCTGGCCAATGATGCTGTTGTCGGGTGTCTGGTTCTCGATGGAGGGCGCAAATCCGATCATGCGCCAGGCCGCCCAGTTGTTACCGCTGACTCACGTTCTCGAGGCTGCGCGCGCAATTATGCTGGATGGCGCCGGCCTCGCCGATGTCTCGCGCAGCCTGTTGATCCTGACCGCGATGACCGTGGTGTTCATCGTTGGCGGTACGTGGCTGTTTCGCTGGCGCCTCGAATAATCTGCTGCGCCTGCATCCGCGGTTGTTTTCCTGCCCCCACTCCGGGAACCCGATTTGGAATTACCCATGGAACTTATCGATATCGGTCTCAATCTGACTCACGACAGCTTCGACCCGGATCGCGACGCGGTTGTCGATCGCGCACTGCAGGCCGGTGTAGTCCAGTTCGTGCTGACCGGGAGTACGGTCAGCAGCAGCGAGGATGCGCTTAGGCTTGCTGCTACACGGCCGCAACGATTTGCGGCCACTGCCGGCGTTCACCCGCATTACGCCCGGGACTTCGATGACGATACGACCCCTGCCCTGCGCAGGCTGCTCGAATCGCCTCACTGTGTCGCGGTCGGAGAGTGTGGACTCGATTTCTTTCGCAATTTCTCGACCCACGAGCAACAGGAAAACGCCTATCGCGAGCAGTTACGTTTGGCGGCGCGATTGGAAATGCCGGTGTTTTTGCATCAGCGAGATGCGCATTCGCATTTCATTGGCATTTTGCGTGAACACCTCGAGGGGATTCCGCGCGCGGTCGCACATTGTTTCACCGGCGCCGCGGACGAACTATTCGCCTACCTCGAACTTGGGCTTTATATCGGCATCACGGGATGGATTTGCGACGAGCGCCGGGGCCATCACCTGAAGGAAATTGTCGCCGAGATTCCGCTCGACCGGATCATGATCGAAACCGACGCCCCATACCTGCTCCCGCGCGACCTGACGCCAAAGCCGCGATCGCGGCGCAACGAGCCGATGCACCTGGCCCACGTACTTGCAACCGTGGCGGAGGCGATGCGGGTAGAACCGGAAGAACTGGCTATGGCGACTACCGCCAACGCCAGGCGATTCTTCAGCCTGACCACGCCAGGCTGATTCGCGTATCGCGGCGCGACCGCCGGCGCCATGTAGCGAACCGCCGCGACATGACTCCGGCGTGCCCGCGACGCGCTTGCGCAGGCGTTCGCAAAAAATCGCCCCGTCTATGGCTGCCGGGCGGATCTCGTCGATTGCGGGCGACTGCGAATTGCGGTCCGGGTTGGCGCCCGCCTCCGCCCCGAACTCCTCTTTCGCGCCACCGGCGGACGCATTTTTATTTCGATACAATAGCCGAATGAGCCACAGCGGGAAGCCGTCATGAATCCAGAAAAAATCAGCGAATTCGTCAATGGCCAGTGGGATGACTCGATCGTCCCGGAGCTTTGCGACTACATCAAGATCCCGAATAAATCACCGTTGTTCGACCCCGACTGGGAAGCCCACGGATACATGGACGAAGCCGTTGCCCTTATGGAGAAGTGGTGCCGCGCACAGCCGATCAAGGGACTCGAAGTCGAAGTGGTCCGGCTGCCTGGCCGAACCCCGTTGATATTTTGCGAAATTCCCGGACAGATAGACGATACCGTGCTGTTGTACGGACACCTTGACAAGCAACCTGAGTTTGACGGGTGGAACGAAGACCTGGACCCATGGAAACCGGTTGTCAAAGACGGCAAGATTTACGGCCGCGGCGGCGCCGACGACGGCTATGCGATCTTCGGCTCCCTGACGGCAATCCGCGCGCTACAGGAACAGGGAATTCCCCATGCGCGCTGCGTCGTGATCATTGAGGGCTGTGAAGAAAGCGGTAGCTACGACCTCCCGTTTTACATCGATGCGCTTGCGGAACGAATCGGTCATCCCAGTCTTGTCATCTGTCTCGATGCCGAATGTGGCAACTATGACCAGCTATGGTGCACGACATCATTGCGTGGGAACCTGGTGGGTACGTTGACTGCGAAAGTGCTCACTGAAGGCGCTCATTCAGGTAGCGCAAGCGGGATCACCGCGTCCAGTTTCCGGGTTATCCGCCAGTTGCTCGACCGCGTCGAGGATCCGGTCAGCGGTGACTCGCGGATCGCAATTCTTGACCCGGTTGTACCCGATCAGCGCCTGCAACAGGCCCGCGCCGCGGCGGAGGTTCTGGGTGACATGGTGTATCGCAAGCTTCCGTTTGCCGGTGGCACACAACCCGTTAGCGATGACGTTGTCGAATTGCTGCTCAACAATACCTGGCGCCCTACGCTTAGCGTAACCGGGGCAGGCGGGATTCCCGATCTCGGCCAGGCCGGCAACACGCTTCGCCCGCACACCTCACTCAAACTCTCGTTCAGGCTACCGCCAACCTGCGACGCGGCGGCAGCAGCAGCCGCGGTCAAGGAGACACTGGAATCCGATCCGCCGTATGGCGCCGAGGTCAGCTTCGATGTCGAATCGGCGATGGGCGGCTGGCATGCCCCGGAGGTTGCGCCGTGGCTGGAAGAGTCGATGAAAGCTGCATCGACCGACTTCTTCGGTGCAAGTGCGATGTACATGGGCACCGGTGGGAGTATTCCGTTTATGGGCATGCTGGGAGAGAGGTTTCCGGGCGTCCAGTTTCTGATCACCGGTCTGCTTGGCCCAAACTCGAATGCGCACGGTCCGAACGAGTTCCTGCATATCGATACCGGAAAGAAACTGACAATGTGTGTCGCCAGGGTGCTGGCCGATCACGCAACAAGAAACCAGGCAATCGCCGCCTGACGGCGTCACGGGCGACGGCAGAGACTGCGAAGACGGCTCCAGTGAGGCGCATAGGCCTCACTGAGTTGTCTGCGCTCACGCTCACCCGGTTTCGGAAAACGTTCGACAAGGTCGTCCGGAAGGCATACCCCGGGCGGCGGCGTTCCACTGACCGCCGCGTTTGGTCCGAACAGGACGATGCCCTCGCATGGCATGTCGACCGCGTTGTGGCGCACCGCCGCCACTCTTTCTGCAAGGGCATTGAGCGGATTGGGAAAACTGTAACGCTGGATACCGTCGATGACTTTCCAGTCATTGAGCCGCTCGCCGACAAAGACGCTGCCGCGTACGTCCTTGATATCGAGCACGAGTAGTCCCTGAGCCGTAAGGACGAGAACCTCGAGGTGAATCTCACCGTCCATTCCGTCCGCAATAACGACGTCGCGAATGGAATCCAGGCTGATCTCCGTCAATGCCTCCTCGATCCCTGTTTGTTTACGCCGCCGCAAAACCGCTGCGATCAGAACCGCGATCAGCGCGAGTCCCAGCACAACGATCGCCAGCACCCATACCGGCATGGCAATCACTTTATTAAGTATATTTTCTATACTATTGATAATATTGATTATTTTATCCTAGCACCTTGGTGAGTTGGTCGAGCTCGGGGGTGATACGCGTCGCCTTGACCGGCAATTCCAACAGCGCCGCAAGCTGTTCCGGTATCTCGACGCTGCGACCGATCAGGGGTTCGACAATCTCTTCAAATTTGGCCGGATGCGCAGTAGCCGCCACAACCCAGTGCTTTTCAGCCCGCCGCTTCTCGGAAAAATGCCGGTAGACCCACATCGCCGTGGCCGTATGCGGACACCACACGCGGCCGTTACGTTGAAATTCAGCAGCAATTTGCTCGCGAATTTGCGCGTCGTCTACCGATATTGCACCGACCGCGGCGCGAAGCGCCTCGATGTCATCGTTGAACTGCCAGCGCAATCGCTCCATGTTGCTCGGATTGCCAACGTCCATGGCCGAGGCGAGCGTTGCAAGACTGTCGCGCGGACGCCACTCACCGCTCTCGAGAAAGTCCGGTATCGGCCGGTTGGCATTGGTTGCGAGGATCACGTCCGCGATCGGAAGCCCCATCGACCGCGCCCAGACACAGGCCTGCGCGTTGCCGAGATTTCCGGTCGGAATGATGAACCCGGGACGCCTTGCCTCGCTGCGCCACAGCGACAGGCTCGCGAACGCGTAATAAACCGTCTGCGGCAGCAGCCGCCCGATACTGATGCTGTTGGCCGAACTCAGGCGATGCGCCTCACGCAACCCGGGATCGGCGAAAGCCTGTTTAACCAGCCGCTGGCAATCGTCGAAACTCCCTTTCACCGCCAGCGTCGTCACGTTGCCGCCCCAGCAGGTAAGCTGCTTCTCCTGTCTCGGCGACACCAGCCCGAGCGGATACAGGATGACGGTCCTTACGTTGGGGCGTCCGTGAAAAGCGGCCGCAACCGCACCACCCGTATCGCCGGACGTGGCTACCAGAATGGTCAGCGGACGCTCGCGATCCGCATTCATGCGCTCAAGCGATGCCGCAAGGAAACGCGCACCGACATCTTTGAATGCCGCGGTCGGGCCGTGAAACAACTCCAGCACCGATAACTGCTCTGGCCCGTCCTGCAGCCGCAGCAGAGGTATCGGAAACGAAAAGGACTCGCTACAGATGTCCGCGAGTTCAGGGGCCAATGCCGTACCTTCGACGAATGGCCGCAACAGGCACTCGGCTACCGTCGCCAGCGTGTCGCAGCCATCGAAGTCGTCAATCGAATGCCGCGGCAGGCTGACCGGGACATACAGGCCGCCGTCCGGCGCGATGCCACGCTCGAGCGCGGTGCAGAAATCAGCGCTCGATTCCGGGTCACGCGTACTGCGAAATTTCATTCGACCTGCTCCGTCAACCGCGCGCCAGGTGCGTCTATCGCCGAAACCCAGACGTCGCAAGCCATTTTATCGCTGGCAAAAACCCGTGACATCGCGGTTGCGATGTCACGCGCGAAAGTCGTTTCGGCCCACGCAAACAGGCTGGGACCGCTACCGGACAAGGAGCAACCCAGTGCCCCTGCCGCCAGCGCTGCTTGCTTGACCTTCGCAAATCCCGGAACGAGGTGTGCCCGTTGCGGCTCGACCAGTACATCACGGAGACTCCGTCGTAACAATTCCAGATCGCCGCTATGACAAGCAAGCATGACGCCGGCGAGGTTGGCGCTATGCTCAACCGCGATCGGCAGGGCAACATCTGCGTTCAGCGCCAGGCGTGCATCCCGGGTTTGAATCTCGCAGTGCGGATGGACCAGCACACATTGCAGACCCGCCGGAACCGGCACTCGGGCGTTACGCACGTCGCCGTCGCCCGCTGCATACGCATACACAAGCCCGCCGAAGAGGCTCGCTGCAACGTTGTCGGCGTGGACGCTGCCGCTTGCGACCGCCTCGCCTATCAGCGCATAAGGAAACAAGCCGTCCAGGTCGATAGGCTCCGGGAGCAATGCGTTGGCGGCAACTACCGCCGCAACCGCCGATGCTGCAGACCCGCCCATACCCGAGCCAAGCGGGATACCTTTTTCAATCGCGAGCGTCACACCGAAACCCGGCTGCATGTCGTCCCACATCGACTGCACTGCCCGGCCGGCGGTATTTCGCTCGACAATCGTCGGCAGATCCGCGACCACCCCGCTAATATCCGTTACGGAAACGCCCGGCATGTCACTACGACTGGCTACGACAACATCGCCCACGGCATCCAGTGCATGACCGAGAATATCGAACCCGACACCGACATTGCCTACCGAAGCCGGTGCGAATGCGCGAGCGCTGCGACGGATACTCATTTACAGCGCCGCCCCCAGGTAAGACGCCAGACGCAACAAGTCGGCAAATACACCGGCCGCCGTAACATCCGGACCAGCGCCCGGCCCGCGCACTATCAGCGGATTGTCGCAGTAACGTCGGGTCGCGAACTGAATGACATTATCGGTGAGGCTGATGGATGCCAGCGGATGATCCCGGCCGATTCGCTCGAGACCCACCGTCGCATGCCCATCGGCATGCAGCCTGCCGACATA
>PKUM01000205.1 GCA_002868855.1 Chromatiales bacterium
CTGGTAAGGCAGGCAGTAGACGATATGAGCGCGCGCACCGGTGCCCGTCCAAGTATAGTTATGACCGGCGGCAATGCCTTTGCCGTCAAATCGACAACCCGGTTTTCGGCCACTCACATTCCCGACCTCGTTTTGCGTGGTCTCGTCGTTGCCGCATTGGAGAATTCGTGAAGCTTCTGTTCCTGTCGCTGCTTTTGGCAAACGTGCTGATCTTTGTCTGGACACGCTGGTTCGACGCGCCGCCCGCGCCCCCTCCGGCGAGCAGGGTTGCGGCACCGACGCTGATGCTGGCATCGGAACTACCGCCCGTCGCCAGCAACAGCGTGGCCGATTTCGCCGAAGGTGCGGCGGCCGATCCGCTGGTCGCAGCCGACGCAGTTGACCAGAGCGACATGATAACGGGACCGGCCGGGGTCGGCGGGCCTGCGCCGGAGGGCACTACACCGGGCATCGACGACCCGATCGGGATCGCCGATTCGACTAAGGACAGCCAGGAGGCCACGGCTGGCGAAGAGACACTCCGTGTCGCCGATGTCGCGGATGTCCCGGCACCGCTGGCATGCCTGAGTCTCGGCCCGTTTCGCAACCAAAGCGACGCCGAGAACGCGACAGCCCGCCTGCAGACCGAAGGTCTCGCGCCGAGGCAGCGCAGCGCTGAAGGCGTTGTGGGCGGCGGCTACTGGGTCCACCTCCCGCCCTACCCGACCCGGGCCGACGCGCGTCGCGCGGTTGCCGAAATCAATGAGAATGGCGTGCCGGACGCCTATATCGTGCGCACCGGCGAGGACATCAATGCCATCGCACTCGGCCTTCTTACCGAACTCGATCGTGCCGAGCGTCTCGCAACCGAGGTCAGGTCAATCGGGTTCGATGCGCAGATCGCGGAGCGCATTCTGACCGATACCGTGTTCTGGGTAGACGTCGATGTCGACGATCCAACCCTGATCGACCCCGGGTCTTTCCAGTTATCATCGCCGCGCGGCGCGCGGCTTCGGCTCGAAAGCTGCCCCGGCCCGGACGAGGTTCCGTTGGACTAGATCGGGATACGACCCTAAACTACGCGGCCTGCGCCAAAGCCGGAATAGCTCAACTGGTAGAGCAACCGCCTTGTAAGCGGTAGGTTGGGGGTTCAAGTCCCTCTTCCGGCACCAGCTCCGGCGCCGTTCACCAGGCTCCCACCCGCACGATGCCGATTTACTCGAATCCTCGTGGCACCTGCGAACCCCGCCGCGCCGGATGACCCGGACCATGCTTCGCGTCGGTAGCCAGGACTGCGGCGAATACTCACTCCCTCAACGGCGCCTCGCTACTACAATCATTATCGAAACAACGGGGCCATTGCTGGCGACAACACGCCGTGCGGCAGACGGTCCCGGCCAACCGGCCACCGGAGCCTGTCGGCTCGCCGGCGGCCACACCATACGGGGCTGCGTAACATGCGCCGCAACCTGACCGAGGAAATTGCCGAGGAGGTCCGCCTTACCAGCCAGTACCTGGACAAGGACGCCCTCGATCCCAGGGTCATGCAGGCGCTCGACCGGGTACCGCGCCATGAACTCGTCCCTGCCCCGGTGCGGCAGCAATCTTATGCCAACCATCCGCTCCCAATCGGGTTCGGGCAAACCATTTCCCAACCCTATGTGGTCGCGGTGATGACGGACCTTCTGGATATTCACGAAGGCGATCGGGTACTCGAAATCGGAACGGGTTCCGGCTACCAGGCAGCGGTCATCGCCGAACTCGGCGCAACCGTCTACAGTATCGAAGTCATTCCCGAACTGGCGGAACGTGCAGCCGCCAACCTGTCCCGCCTGGGTTACGACACCGTGCATGTCCGTGAGGCCGATGGCTACTTTGGCTGGGAAGAACACGCACCCTACGACGCCATTATCGTTACGGCAGTTACGTCGCGCATCCCTCCCCCGCTGATCCGGCAGCTGCGCAGGGGCGGCAAAATGATTCTCCCGCTTGGCGGCCAGCACTCGGCGCAGCAACTAGTGCTGGTCGCCAAGGATGCGGACGACCGGATATCGACACGACAGATATTACCGGTACGTTTCGTGCCGTTGACCGGCGGCCACTAACCGCGCCGGGAGCGGGAATTTCGACTGCAAAAAACTGCGGAGATCCGGCATTTGCATGCGCTGCGACTACCCAAGCAGTCTTGCGCCAACTACACTGGAACGCGTTTGCAAAATCGGAGACGGAAACATGCGGGAACAACTTCGTCAAAAATACGGATCGGCTCTTGCTGCCGTCGCAACGATATTTCTCACTGCGGGCTGCGCGACCACTGATTCCGGGACGCTCGAACCGGTCTGGGGGCCCTTCAGCGAGCGTCAGCCGGTGCCCGTCCTGCAAATTGACGCGACGATCTCCGGACCCGGCGGCAACATAAGTCTCACTACCCCGGACGGAGTGACCTGCAGCGGCACCTGGAGCCGGCAGGCGGGCGGCCAGCCGCTGTTCTCCGAAAGCAGCGTTACCGGTGGCAAGGGCCTGGAATTCTATCGCGCCTGGTCGACCTACACCGGAAGCAGCAATCTCGCGACTGCCACGGCCACCTGTTCCGACGGGACGAGATTTTCGGCCGAGTTTCTTGCCGTGCGCGGATCACCCGGGGTCGGCATTGCCGGAGACAGCAACGGCAACGTCTATCGCATTACTTTCTAGGACCTGCTGCCGCCAGCCGGCGCCGATCCCGACTGCGAAACCGGCCCGGTGCCTCGCCGGTCCAACCGCGGAATGCGCGATTGAAATTCGCCGGATCACCGAAACCCAGCCGATAGGCGATTTCCGCGACCTGCAGCTCGCTGTGCAGCAGCAGATCGACCGCCAGCGCCCGATGCACGTCGACGAGAATTTTCTGGTAGGAGGTGCCGGCGCGTTTCAGACGCCTGATCAGGGTCCGCGGGGATATGTGTTGCGAACGGGCGACGACGTCCAGCTTCGGCATTTTGCCGCGCGCGGCCAGCAATTCCGCGCGGACGGCGACCTCGATATCCGACTCACCGGTCACCCGCCGCAGCAGTTCGCGACAACGGCTGGTCGCGGCGCGATGTAACTGGTCGTCGAACAAGGCGCAGGATTCGTCCAGCCAACCGGCCGGAAGACGCAGGTAGTGACCTTCTCCGTCAAATTTGAGATCGCCGTCGAAAGCGCGCCGTAACGCCGCATCGTATGGCGGTGCCGAATAGGCGAGCTCCAGCTGCGCCCCGGCCAGATTTCGGCCCAGAATCCCCGCCACGATGGACTGAATCGCGAGAAACATCGTTTCCACCAACAGTTGCCGGACCGGTCCCAGATCGACCGCCTCGACCGCCCTGATTATGAAGTAGTCCGTACCGGGCTCGCCGGTGAGCCAGACATACGGTGCCCGAATCTCGGTGTAACGCAAAAGCACATCAATCGCCGTGCGCAGATCCGGCGCGGTCGCTGCGGCCACGCCCAGCGGTCCGTGCGACGTGAAAGAAAGGTGGGAGGCAAGCCCGAGATGCCAGCCCGGCGCTCGTAGGCGAATTGAGAGGTTTTGCAGTAGGTCGCGCATTGTCGCGAGGCTGATGTAGGCGTCGCTTTGCCTGAGCCGGGAAAGGGTCAGCCCGGTACCGGCGAGCATTGCGCGGTGGTCGTTCTCGTCCAGCAGAAAATCCCGCAGCGCAATACGGAGGTAGGTTACCGGCATTTGCTTTCGCTGGAGTTCGGGCACCATTCCACTACTATAAACTGACTGTTTATGATTATTTTGGCATTATTTGACCATTTTATGGCATTTCTCACGCTCCAAACTGGTGCGCCGGGCCCGCATACTGATTTCGTCGACAAGCGCGCGCCGAGGTGACACTGCAGCATGAAAACCTATGTTCTGGAGCATCCCGAGAAAGGACGGATCAGCTACACCGATCGCAAACGCTATCTGTGGCTGCTTTCCACGGCCTACCCGTTGCTGCCGTTCCTGGGCATGTATGTCGCGGTCAAAACCGGTTCTGACTGGGGACTGTGGCTGCCGCTCGCGCTGGTCTATGTGGTCGTACCGATCCTCGATTTTCTGTTCGGTCAGGACCAAAGCAATCCGCCCGAGGAGCTTGTGCCGCAGCTGGAAGAGGACCGCTACTACCGCGTGCTGACTTACCTGACGGTTCCGATGCATTTCATCGCGCTGGTCGGCGGCGCATGGTACGTCGCGACCCAGCCGATCGGTATTGGCGGTTTCATTGCTCTGGCGCTAACTGTCGGGCTGATGAGCGGGCTGGCCATCAACACCGGTCACGAACTGGGCCACAAGTCCACAAAACTGGAGCGCTTCCTGGCCAAGGTCGTCCTGGCGGTCCCTGCTTACGGCCACTTCACGCTTGAACATACGCTCGGCCATCACGGCGCGGTCGCGACACCCGAGGACACCGCGAGTTCGCGTTTTGGCGAGTCCATCTACAAGTTCGCCCGGCGCGAGATGCCCGGGGGCATCCGCCGCGGCTGGCAACTCGAAGCTCAGCGTCTCCAGCGCAAGGGTAGGAAAGCGTGGTCGGTTCACAATGAGATTCTGCAGTCCTATGCGCTGACGTTCGTGCTCTACACCGGCCTGATCGCGGCCTTCGGCTGGATCGTAGTGCCTTTCCTCGCGATCCAGACCTTCTATGCCTGGTGGCAACTTACCAGCGCAAACTATGTCGAGCATTACGGCCTGCTGCGCGAGAAAAAGGCGAATGGCCGATACGAACGTTGCAAGCCACACCATTCGTGGAATGCAAATCACATCTTCTCCAACGTCATCCTGTTTCATCTCGAGCGGCACTCGGATCATCACGCCTGGGCCGCCCGGCGCTACCAGTCGCTGCGCAACTTCGACAATGTCCCCGAATTGCCCAACGGTTATTTCGGCATGTGGTCGATTGCCCTGATTCCATGGGCCTGGCGCAAGGTCATGGATCCCAAGGTTGTCGCGCTGGCGAAAGGAGACATGACGAAGGTGAATATCGATCCCGATGTGCGCGACCAGGTAATGGCGCGCTACCACCAACCGCGCCACCCCGCCATGGCTGCATGAATTCGGAGCCGGATCGGCGACCGCAAAAGCATGACCTACACAAGACCATGCTAATGTAGCCCTGTCTGATAATAGGGCTTTTCCTTCGGCCTACCCGAAACATCAATTCTCTTTTTCTTCGCGCCTGCGAAACCCGCCTAGGCATAATTGACTAGCCTCGCGGGACCAATCCGAATTGTCGCGTCAGCGCGACCCCCTATCCTCGAATAACGCAATGCGCGCACTCAGAGCGCAGCGGAAACCGAACAACAGGGGAGTTTCGTGGGTTTCCTCAATAGCAGGGCAACTGAACCCGCCGGGTCACTCGACCCCGGCATCACGAATCTCCGTGATTTTTCTGCAATTCCCACACACCTTTTTGGAAGGAGGTAACGCCATGGCTGCGAGACACAGAGCGCTAGCAGGCGCATTGGCCTGCGCGGTCGCCATGAGTGTTTTTGGCACCGCACAGGCTGCCGATTCGGATGGCCAGGCCCTGTTCAAGGACAACTGCAATAGCTGTCACGGCGATGGGTCGCCGAACGGTGAATACACACCGATGACATTGATACAGGATCAGTGGAAGCGCTTTTTCGAGCGCAAATTCGAGCGCACCCACAAAGACGTCATGGACCCGGCCAACGGCAATCGCCCGGTAACCGAAACCATCTCACCCGAGGAACTGGAGGCGATCAAGAAATTCGCCGTGGATCATGCCGCCGACTCCGAAAACCCGATGACCTGTGGTTAAAAAGGGGACAATCATGTTACGCAAAAGCATCTTTACCGCAGTCGCAGCACTGGCGGTGATCATGGGTGCGCCGCCGTCTGCTGCGTGGGCGGACTCCGAACAACTGAGCGTGGAGGAACTGACTCAGCAGGTCGAAGCCATGCAAGCGCAAATGGCCGTGTTGATGCAACGTCTCGAAGCCATGCAGCAGGAAGGCGAAGACCTGCGCGAAGAAACCACCGTCCTGACCGAGGACATGGAGGACATGGACGACCGGATGATGGTCGCCGAACGCCATGCGGTACTCGACAAGGTCAGGTTCAGTGGCGACTTCCGGACCCAGGTGCACTCGATCCAGGGCTCAATGATCGACCGGATCGACGGCATCAATGTGCAAAAAGACCTGGTCAATACGCTGTTTTTCTTCGGCGCGACGGGCGCGCCGCCGCAAACGCCGGACCTGAGCGATGTCGACTCTTTCATCCAGGCCAACTACGACGATTATCTCTACTATCTGGACAACGTCGTAAGCTTCGACTTTATCCAGCAACAGGTTGGCGGACTGATGGAGCAGAATCCCGACATGGCTAACCAGCTGCTGCAGTTGCTGGCATCGCAGCAGGACAGCTTCATCGA
>PKUM01000245.1 GCA_002868855.1 Chromatiales bacterium
AAGACTTTCGGCACAAACCAGATTCTGGCGTTGTACCGCAAATGGTTCGGCGAGTTCGAGATGGAACCGAACCCGTTGCTGCTCGCTGTCTTTCGCATCCAGGCGCTGCCCGAATAACAACCGGGCCGCCTGCTCAAAACGCTGCGCCGGCCCGCGTGGCCCTGATCCCGCCGCCGCTGGGATCCGAACCGGGCAGCACCTGATTTTTCGAGGGAGCCCACGGATGAGTCCCAATCACACCGCGCTGATCACGGGCGCCTCGGCCGGTATCGGTCATGAACTTGCAAAAATATTTGCCGCCAACGGCCACAACCTGATTCTCGTTGCCCGGCGTAAACAAAAGCTGGTCTCGCTGGCGCGCAACCTGAGCAGCAAACACGCGATCGAGGCCACTCCGATCGCGATGGATCTCGCGGCGGACGGTGCGGCCGAGGCGTTGTTTGACGAAGTGGCGGAGCGGGAACTGAACGTGGAGTCGCTGGTCAACAACGCCGGCGTGGCGTTTTCCGGCCGTTACCGCAACATGAAGCCGGCACAGATATCGACCCTGCTGCACCTGAATATCGTAAATCTGGCGGAAATGACCCGGCTTTTTCTGCCGCCGATGGTCGCGGCGGGCAGCGGCCGGATAATGAACCTCGCGTCGATCGCGGCGTTTCAGCCGATGCCGCTGATGTCGCTCTATGCAGCCAGCAAGGCCTTCGTGCTGAGTTTCTCCGAAGGACTGAGCGCGGAACTGGCCGGCACCGGGGTAACGGTCACGGCGCTTTGTCCGGGCTTCACCGACACGGAAATGCTGGAGAAAGGCGAGCAAAAAACCGGCCGCAACGAAGCGTTTCGCGCATTGATGGTGATGCCGCCAGAGAACGTCGCCGCGCAGGGTTATGCGGCGATGATGCGGGGCGATCCGGTTCACGTAACCGGTCTGACCAACAAGGGCTTTACCACGCTGACCCAGCTGGCACCGCGGTGGGCGATCCGCGGACTCGGCGCACTCGCCGCGCGCGAGCGCGGCTGAACCACGTTTCGCGATGGATTTCCTGCGCACGCCAGACGCACGTTTCGAAAATCTGCCTGACTTCGATTACTCGCCGCATTACATCGATGTAGCGGCCGGCGACGGCGACACCTTGCGCATGGCCTACGTCGATGAGGGTCCGCGCAGCCGCGAACTGGTGTTACTGCTGCATGGTGAACCGACCTGGAGCTTCCTGTATCGGGCAATGATCGCGCCGCTGCGGGATGCCGGCCTGCGTGTCGTTGCGCCTGACCTGATCGGATTCGGCCGCTCTGACAAACCGACCCGCATCGATGACTACAGCTACGCCGCCCATGTGGCCTGGCTGGCCGAGATGATCCAGTCCTTGCAAGCGGAGAAGATCACGCTGTTCGCCCAGGACTGGGGCGGTCTGCTGGGGCTCCGGGTACTTGCCGACAGACCCGAGTTGTTCTCCGCGGTCGTGGTCGCCAACACCGGTTTGCCGACCGGCGATCACCCGGTTTCCGACGCGTTTCTGCAATGGCAGGACTTCGCCCGGGAAGCGCCGCAGTTCCCGATCGGCGCCATCGTTGCCAGGATGTGTACTACCCGGCTCGACCCCATCGTCTCGGCGGCTTACGACGCGCCGTTTCCGGATGAGGCCTACAAGGCCGGCGCGCGAGCGTTTCCTCAGCTGGTCCCGACCCGTCGCGACGACCCTGCCGCGGACGCCAATCGCAACGCGTGGCGGGTACTCGCCGGCTTCGAGCGACCATTGATCACCGCGTTCAGCGACGGCGACCCGATCACCCGCGGCGGCGACAAACTGTTTCAGGAAATCGTGCCTGGCGCCAACGGCCAGCCCCACACCATCATTCATGGGGCGGGCCACTTCCTGCAGGAAGATGCTTCCGCACAGCTGGCGCGGATACTCATCCGGGTTGCGGGCGAGAGATAAGGCGGCGCTGTGAAATCTCGTCGCTCCAGGTCAGTCCATCAATCCGTCCGCTAACATCACCGCCACCACGCGCCCGCGTGCGCAGGTCTCGCCAGCGGCCGAAACGGAAATAGCCACTACCACTTTGCGTTCTCCGATTTCCTCGACCTTGCCGCGCAGATCGAGCTCGGGGCCGAGCGGCGTCGGCCGCAAGTAGTCCACTTGCAGTGCTGCCGTTACAAACCGCAGTGCCGGTTCGCCGGCCATAGACCGGTTCTGGTGGCGGTAAGCTGCAGCCGCGGCGGTGCCGGTACCATGACAATCGATCAACGACGCAATCAGGCCGCCGTAGACGTAGCCGGGTACCGCGATGTGCTCGGGGCGCGGCGTAAAACTTGCGATGCTGTCTTCGCCGTCCCAGAAACTGCGCAGCCGCAGCCCGTGCTCGTTGAGCCTGCCGCAGCCATAACAATGCGCCAGGTGATCAGGATAGAAATCCTGAAAGGCCTTGCCGGTTTTCATCGTCACCCCTACCGTACCGGCCCGAGAAACAGGTAGAAACTCTCGCGCCCGCCCTCGGCCACTCCAAATGCAATATGCGCCGGACCCAGCGGCGTATCGGCACCGATCCACAGGCTACCCGCGGTCAGCGTGTCACTGAATCCGATATCGTCTTCGTTCTGCCAGACATTTCCTATTTCGAGCGACGCTCCGACGTAGACCGGCAACAGCCGGAAGTCGGCGATCTTGTATGAGGGAATCAGCGCGAGCTGGGCATAGTGTTGTCCGGACAATTCGTTCAGCTCATAACCGGACAGGCGAAACAGGCCTCCGGCACGGAACAGATTCTGCGGCGGCGCCTTGCCGCTCGGCGTAGACATGTAATCCGCCACTAACCGGATACTTGCGGGACCGTGCGATGCGGCCACCCTGCCATGAAACAGAACCTGTTCGAACGCATCATCCGCACCATAGTCCGGGCGCGAGCGGCGATACTCAATGAAGCCATCGACACCCCGCGACGGGAAATAGAAGTCGTCGATCTCATCAACGGACGCGCGCAAAAACAATGCGCCGTCATCGAAATTCCCGGAAGGGATTGCCGGATCGCCGAAGCGCGTATCGTTTTCGCCGAACACGCGCCGCCAGCCGGCCCGCAACTCGCCCCAGTCGCCGACCTCAAAGCCGCCGGAGAGCACAAGCCCGCCCTCCTTTACCCGGGTAGCACCCAGCCCGTTGCCCTGTTCGTCGAAGATATTTACGTTACGCCTGCCATAGAAAACGAGTGGCTCTACGAACAGCCTGGAACGCACGCCGAGCGGCTGATAGAAATCGAAGAACAGACTCGGCTCGTCTCCGACCGAACCACCGGCGCGCCATTCGCCGTTCCACGCATTGACCGAGGTGCGCAGATAGCTCGCGCCGAGGTCGAAGACATCTTCACCGTCAAAACTACCCGACATCCGGGTCCCGAGCTGCAGATATCCGGGGCCCCATGACCGTTCCTTGACTGCAAGCGTCAGGTCCGATCCCGTCGCATCCTCGCGGTCATCGACACGATAGGAAACTTCGTCAAACAATTCGAGGCCGTAGATCCGATCAACGCTGCGCTGCAGATCCAGCACATCGAGAGGAGCACCCGGCTCGACTCCGGCGCGTGTGACCAGCAGTTCGTCAGAAAGACCCGACCGGTTGTCTATCTGCACGCTCCGGATGACCGGCCGCTGCGTAGACGGACGGCTGCGAGCCGCGAGAAATGCGCCCCATTCGGTCTCTGTCACGGCAAGAGTCCGCAACTGGCTTGCCGCAGCCTGCGCGGCCGCAGCTCCCGGGGGCACGGCCTCGCCAATACGATCGAAGCTCGCGCTGGTCAGGTCGCCCATGTTCGGGAGCAGGAGAATGTCCTGGTCCTGTAGCCGCTCGAGTTGCCGTTCGGTATTGCGGCGGGTCAGAAAGTTGCTCAGCTGGTCGGTTATCGCCAGCAGCGAATCAAGTTGCTCGCGCTGGTAGAGCTGGGTGCTGATGTCGACCGCGATGATGATTTCGGCGCCCATCGCTCGGGCAACGGTGACGGGCAGATTGTTGGACACACCACCGTCAACCAGCAATCGGCCATCAATTTCGACCGGGGCAAAAATTGCCGGAATGGCCATACTGGCATGAATTGCATCAGCGAGGACGCCGCCACCCAGTACGGCCTCTTCTCCGCTGACAATATCCGTCGCCACCGCGCGGAACGGAATCGGCAGCTGATCGAAATCGCGAACACCGGCCACCGGCATCGTAAACCGCGAAAGAATTCCGCGAATTTTCTGCCCCTGGATCAACCCGGTCGGGAACCGTAGTTCACCGTCACGCACTCCGACCCGGCCCTTGACCAGCCACAGGTCATCGTCCCGCTTGCGCCGGTACGGGCGGTTATCACGATCGAGCCGGTCGTCGAATACCGCGCTCCAGTCGATCTCGGCCAGCGTTTTTTCGATCTGCGCTACCGGCATCCCGGAGGAATACAAACCACCTACGATCGCGCCAAAACTGGTCGCCGCAATACAGTCGACCGGCACACGCATTTCTTCGAGAACCTTGAGGACGCCGACATGAGCGGCGCCGCGCGCACCGCCACCGCTCAAAACGAGACCGATCGAGCCGCGTCCGGGATCGGGACTCGCACAGCTTAAGGAATCAGCGGCAGCTCCAACCGGCATGACAAGCGCGGCAACCCACGCCCACTTCAACAGGATTTTTCGCCCCAGGCAGCTGTTCCGGGTCACGGTGCGCGGCACACCGGGCTGCGCCTAGCGGGCGATCTCCAGATCGCGGTAAGTCAGGTACAGGAAGCGCACGAACTCATACTCGAACGGCGAACCGGTCTGGTAATAACGGAACGGAACGTTCTTGCGAGTATCGACAATGCGTAGCGCCGTGACCGCCGGATGACCCCAGAAGTCGCGGAATATCTTCGGCGCAAAAAGGCCGAACCAGAAGAACTCGATAATCGTGCCCGGGGCATCGCGGGCGGTCGAAGGTCCGAGTAACGGCATGACGAAGTAGGGCCCGGCCGGCACACCCCAGTAACCGAACGTCTGGCCAAGATCCTCGGGCATCGGTGTAAAACCCATCGCACCGGCAGGATCGGTGAAACCGAGCAGGCCAATGGTCGAATTCATGCCAAACCGCAATGCCGCATTGCCGGCCTTCCGCGGCGCAAGCTGGAATACCGAGTTGATGAAATAGTTGACCTCGCGGATGTTCGCGAAGAAATTGGTAATGCCGCGCTCGAGCGGATCCGGTGTTATTGCACGGTACCCGCGTACGGCCGGCAGCAGAACCCAGCGATCGACACGGTAGTTGAAATTGTAGAAACTGCGGTTCATGCCGTTCCACGGATCGTAGGCGCTCATCATCGACCAGCCTTCGTCCGGGACCGGCGCGACGCGTGCCGGAATCGTGTATTCGATTTCCTTGTTCGAGGCGCAACCGGTTACCGCCAGCGCGCACGCCGCCAGCAGCGCAATCTTTTTAATCGGTTCTGGTATCCGCAGCCTCATTGCACCGGACCCTGGAAGTATTCAACGACATTGGTCAGAAAAATCCGCTCCGGCATATTGCCGAGATGACCGCCGCGAGGAAAGAACGTCGATCTTTCGGCTCCGAACAGATTCTGTAGATACTGCACCTCACCGGGCGCCAGGATGATGTCATCGAGGTTGCCGATAACCGCGATGTGTCTGGCGTCAGAAACGTAATCCTCGATGCTCTGCAGGCTGGCCCGGAACAGCAACTGTTCCTCGGTCACGCCCGGGTTTCTCTCACTGTAGTAAGGCAACAGGTAATCGCGAAAGTACTGGGTGAAGCTGCTCTTGTTGTTGCCGGTGCGCTGGAAGATACCGATGCGGGTGCGGCGGTTGATTTCCGCGTCCGGCGGCACCAGGTAACCCCAGCGCGTGACCATGTCGGAAGAGAAAATCATGTTGGTCGCGGAGAAGCGAAACGCGAGCCCGATAAGCCCTTTCATCTCCAGTTGTCCGGGCGGATACGTGGCCGCCAGCGCATACAGGAATTCGTCATTGAACTTGAGCCGCGGATTCTTGGTGTAAACGTCCGTGATCTCGCTCATCAGGTTCTGATAAAACAGCTTGAAATCTTCGCGAGTCGGGAACACCTCGGTGACCAGCCAGTCGAGAATCTGCACCGAATTGAACAGGTTCACGGGCGGGTTGATCATCAGGATTTTCTTGAAATTGAAATACGACTGCTTGCTGTCCTGGTAACCGACGAAGGCGGCATGCATCCCGCCCAGGCTGTAGCCGGTTACGTAAAACTCTGAGACCTTGATGCGCTTTTTTTCGCGCTCATACGCAGCTTGCATCGCCCGGTAAAGATCCACCGAATCGTCATCGGGCAGGCCCGGCACCCCATTGGACGAGGCGCTGACGATAAAGTTGGAGTAAGTCGGTGACGACATC
>PKUM01000172.1 GCA_002868855.1 Chromatiales bacterium
CTTGTCGATAACGGATTTTCCGCTGCGCTGACCTTCGATGTAACTGCGTGTAACCAGCCGGGTCAGGTTGCGATAGCCGGTCTCGTTCTGGCACATCAGCAACAGGCGGGAGGGTTTCGCCGGTTGCTCGGGGTCCGCAATCCAGGCATCAACACCGATCAGCGGTTTGACACCGCTACGCAGCGCGTTGCGGTAGAACTTGACCATTGCAAACAGGTTGCTCTGGTCAGTCAGCGCAACCGCAGGCATGCCGGCGCGGGCAACATTTTCGATCAATGCCGGAATCCGTACAGTACTGTCGACCAGCGAATACTCGGTGTGTACTGACAGGTGAACGAAACCGGGCCGATCCGTGCTCACGTCGCTCGCTCCAGGCACGCTCTGACGGGAGCAAAACTTCGCCGGTGAATCGGGCAAGGCCCTTTTGACCCGAGCGCTTCCCGATGCGCTGCCGTGCCATACCCCTTGTGCCCGGCGAAGCCATAGGCCGGATAAATGGCGTCGAGCCTGCGCATCGCGGCATCGCGCGCGGTCTTCGCCAGGATCGACGCTGCACTGATTTCCTCACGCAGTGCGTCGCCGCCGACGATCGCCTCCATCGAGCAGTTCAGGCCACAGCCGCCAAGATCGGGACAGCGATTACCGTCGACAAGAATATGGTTCGGACCGATCGCGAGACCCAGCAACGCGCGGCGCATGGCGAGCATGGTGGCGCGCAGGATATTCAGTGCGTCGATCTCCTCGCGATCCGCCCACGCGACCGACCAGCAAAGCGCCTGCGCACGAATCTCGAGCGCAAGCCGCTCTCTCGTGGCCTCATTCAGGATCTTCGAATCGCGCAGTCCGTCCGGCCGTCCCTGCGGCGCAAAAATTACCGCCGCGGCGAATACCGGCCCGGCCAGCGGCCCGCGTCCCGCCTCGTCGACACCGGCGACAAGTCCGCTGCTGCCAAATTCCATCGCGCACTGTTGCATTGGTTGACGTTTATCCACGTGCATCGCGGCTCAGCTCCAGCACCGCCGCGGCTGCCCGCTCACTCGCGCCGCAGCGCAAAAGCTGGTGAATTTTCGCGTATTCGTCCACGACTTGCCGTTGCCGGTCACGGTCATCCAGCAAACCGAGCATGGCCTCGGCAAGGGCAGTCGGTGTTGCCGCGTCCATCATGAATTCACGCACCAGTTCCCGATCGGCGATCAGGTTTGGCAAAGCATAGCGCTTCAGCTTCAACCCACCAATATTGACAGCGAGCCACCGGCTCATGCGGCTGATCCGGTACGCGACGACCATGGGAGTTTTGGCAAGCGCAGCCTCCAGCGTGGCCGTGCCGGACGCGACGAGCGCGGCGTCGCTGGCAGTCAGGCACTGCTGCGCCCCATCCACCACGATTCGGATATCGAGACCGTGATGCGCACTGACCTGCGCCGCAAATTTCTCCGCCAGCGCGTTGCTGACCATCGGGACCACAAATTTCAAAGACGGGCGAACGCGGCGCATTTTCGCCGCCGCAGCCGCGAAATCCGCACCAAGCCGCGCGATCTCGCCACCACGGCTGCCCGGCAGCAATGCGACGACCTGATCGGTATCCATGAATCCAAGCGCATGCCGCGCCCCGGCCCGGTCCGGCACCAGCGGCATCTGGTCTGCGAGCGGATGACCGACATAGCAGGCATCGACGCCGACGCTCTCGTAGAAACTCCTCTCGAAGGGGAACAAACACAGCACCCGGTCACAGGCGGCACCGACGACCCGGGTGCGTCCCTGGCGCCAGGCCCAGACCGACGGACTGACATAATGCGCGGTAGGAATACCGGCGCGGCGCAGGCGCCGCTCCAGGCCAAGATTGAAATCCGGCGCATCGATGCCGACAAAAACGCTGGGAGGCCGTGCAATCCAGCGCGCCGCCAACTTTCTTCGCAACCGCCACAGGCGCGGCAGGTGGGCAAGCACCTCTGTCAACCCCATCACCGAAAGCGATTCGATACCGCGCCAGCGTTCGCACCCGGCGCGCTGCATGCGCGGACCACAAACACCCTCGAATCTCGCATCGGGAACACGACGCCGGACAGCTTCGATCAGCGCCCCGCCCAACGCGTCGCCGGAAGCTTCAGCTGCTACGATTCCGATTCGCATCGCGTTAGTCAGCGCAAACCGCATGACGCCGGGACCGGCGTAACGCCTGCTTCAACGCGTGACGCCGCGCCGTGCATCGGCAAGGAACGCGACGAGCGGCTGCAATGCCGGTTCACCGTCGAGAAGAGCGGTGAGTTCGACCCGCGCTTCGGCGAGCTTCAGCCCGGAGCGGAAGAGTATGCGGTAGGCACGCCGCGCCAGGCCGATCTGCTCGGTACTGAAACCGTGTCTTTTCATCCCCTCCGCATTCACCCCGCGCGGCCGCGCGGGATTTCCCGATACGGTAACAAAAGGTGGAATATCACGATTGACCGCGCTGAACATCCCCAGAAATGCGTGTCTGCCAACGGAACAGAACTGATGGACACCGGCGAATCCGCCGAGAATTGCATAGTCGTCCAAACGAACGTGCCCACCCAGCGTCGCATTGTTTGCCAACACCAGGTGATCTCCCAACACGCAATCGTGCGCGATATGGCAATAAGCCATTATCCAGTTGTCGTTTCCGACCCGGGTGTAGCCAAGATCCTGCACCGTCCCACGGTTGATCGTGCAGCCCTCGCGAATCGTATTCCGGTCCCCGATCTCGAGACGGGTCGGCTCCGCTGCGTACTTCTTGTCCTGAGGGTCATCCCCGATCGAACAGAACTGAAATATTCGATTGTCACTGCCGATCCGGGTCTGCCCGCGGACAACGACGTGGGGTCCGATCCGCGTCCCTGTGCCTATTTCGACACCGGCATCGATGATCGAATAAGCGCCGACCTCGACGCCGTCGCCGAGTACCGCGGCCGGATCGACTTCGGCGGTAGGATGAATCACGCTTAACGCCCCGGTGCGACCATGAGCTCCGCCAGCGCCGCCCTTCGGCCGTCTACTACGGCCTCAGAGGCAAATTTCCATACGTCGCGCCGGCGCCGCAACAGACGGGTTTTCAGTTCGACCCGATCTCCCGGCAGAACCGGCCGCTTGAAACGTGCACCGTCGATACCGACGAAAAAGAACAATACGTTTTCGTCGCGCTGGTCTCCCTCGGTTATAAACGCCAGGATCCCGCTTGCCTGGGCCAGCGCCTCGATAATCAGCACACCCGGCATCACGGGTTTCTCCGGAAAATGCCCCTGAAAAAAAGGCTCGTTGATGGTGACATTTTTGATCGCCGTGAGATGCTCGCCCGGCACGCATTCAGTCACCCGGTCCACCAGCAGAAACGGATACCGGTGCGGCAGCATGGCGCGAATCTGATCGATGTCCAACATGAAGTCACTCATTTGTCGCTCCTCCGGGTCCGTTCAGCCCGCGTCACCGGGCCCGTTTCGCGGACCTCTGACAAGTTGCCGGATTCGACCCACGGTTTTCCCCCATTGCCGCGCTTCCTGCGCCGGAAACTTGCCGGAATATACTCCTGGCTCGTCAATCGAGCGGGTCACCAGCGCCTTGGCATTAATCGTGACGTTATCGCAGATTTGGATATGGCCGACGATACCGACATGGCCTGCAACAAGGCAATTCTCACCTATCCGCGCGCTTCCCGCGATTGCGGTACCGGCGGCAATCGCCGTGTGGGCGCCGATTACGACGTTGTGTCCAACCTGAATGAGATTGTCGCGTCTGACATCGTCGCCAATAACGGTATCGTCAATCGCGCCGCGGTCTATCGTTGTATTCGCGCCAACCTCGACATCATCGCCGATTCTCACGCTGCCGACCTGCGGTACTTTTACCCATCCGTCTTCAGACCGTGCGATTCCGAAGCCGTCCGCCCCCACAATCGCACCCTCGTGCACCACGCAACGCTGGCCGATCACAACATCCCGGGCAACACACGACCGAGCCTTGAGTTGCGTATCCGCACCAATCACGGCGCCACTGTCGACTACGCAGCCGGGACCTACTACGACCCCGGCATCAAGCCGTGCTCCGTCCGCTACATACGCCAGAGCTCCAATTGAGACACCGTCGGCAATTACCGCTTCGCGACCGACCACCGCCGCCTGATGAATGCCCGTTGCGGCACCCCGCGGCGGATGCAACAACGCCGCAATGCGGGCATAAACGACATAGGGATTGTCTGCTACAAGTGCCGCGGTCGGGCACGCATCAGCATCGGCCGCGCTAAGTACGACAGCCGCGGCCCCGGTCGATCCGAGATAACGCAGGTATCTGCGATTGCTGAGAAACGATATGGCCGAGGGACCAGCCGCAGCCAGTGGCGCTACATGATCTACCTGGCGCGCCGGGTCTCCGCGCAGCTCGCACCCAAAGCGAACCGCGAGTTCGGCCAGGCTGACGGGCATCGACACACTGCGCGGTCAGTTGCCGCCGGAAAGTCGTGACGACAATGCAGCAAGCACCTCGTCCGTGATATCGAGTGAATCGCTTGCGTAGAGCACGCCCTCGCCGACAACCAGGTCAAAATTGGCGCCGCGCGCATAGGTCTGGACTTCCTGTAACAAGGATCTTTGCAGACGCCCGAGCTCTTCGTTGCGACGCAGGTTGAGATCTTCCAGGTATTCCTGCTGGTTGCGCTGCAGGTCACGCTGCATTTCGCGCAATTCGCGATCGGCGTTACTACGCTCCTCTTCGCTCATCACCGCGCCGTCGCGGCGCAGCACCTCTTCCTTGGACTGGATGTCAGTCTGCCGAGCCACAATTTGCCGCTGCCGCGGTGCAAATTCATCCTGCAGGGCCTGCATCGCGGTTTGCGCCTGCGGCGACTCCTCGAGCAGTCGTGCAATATTCACCACACCGATTCTCGACTGCGCAAGTGCGCTGCCGCTAAACATTAAAAAGCAGGCGAGCCCTGCGAGAATCCTGAAACTGTTTGTCTTTGCGATCATGTGAGACTTAAACCTCAAAATGCCGAACCAATGGAAAACTGGAAGAACTCGGTATCATCCTCGGGCAGGCTGTCATCGCCGCCGAAGTCGTTGATTGGGAAGCCGATACTGAATCGGAACATGCCCAAAGGCGCCATCCACTGCACTGCCAGGCCTGTCGACATACGCAGGTCCGAAGCATCGAAAGTATAGTCGACCTGATTCCCCTGCAGGTCGAAGAATGGAACGTTACTTTCGGAGAATACATTACCGACATCGTAGAACAAACTCAGCCGCGCCTGATTGGCAAACTTCTCCACCATCGGCAACAGGATTTCGAATTGCCCGACTGTCTTGAGATTGCCGCCATAGGGATTGCCGCGGGTGTCGAGCGGTCCGAGACTGGCTTCGCGATATTGCCTGACGGAATTTGGCCCGCCGGCAAAAAAGTTACGGAAAATCGGAACATCGGTGGTGTCATCGCCAAATGTATCGGCCCAGGCAACTTCGGCCCGGCTGATAAATACAAACGGTCCGTACAGAGGCCAGTAGCGCAGGAATTCATAACGCGCGGTGTAGAAATCCACCTCACTGCCCGGCCCGGTAATGCTGAAAGTCATGTTGTGCCGGGTACCGCGAGTGGCAAATATTGCGCGGTTGCGGGTATCGAACGTCCAGCCTAACTTCAATTCGTAGGTCCGATAGTCGGTTTTTGTCAGGAATATGCCCTGACCCACCTCTTCGACCGAAGGATTACCGTTATTGGCGATCCAGTTCTGAATCTGGAACGAACTGCCGGAGTCGGCAAACAACTCGACGTCCTGAAGATCCACCCCAAACGAGATTCGCTGCCACTCGGTGATCGGGTACCCATAATTCAGGCCGATGGTATAGGACGTGGTATCGAACTCGGAGCCATCCGATACGAGCCGGGTCGAGTCCCGGTACGACCCTGAAATGGTACGTGCGACGCCATCGATCGTCGTATAGGGATCGGTAAACGACAGCGTATAGAGCTTGGTGTACTTACCGGAATTCAGCTGCGCTGAAATACGGTTGCCGGTACCGAGAAAATTAACATGGGTGAAATTGCCGTTGAGCAGCAGTTTCTGTGCCTCGGAATAACCGACGCCACCGCCGAACTGGCCGGGCATGCCTTCTTTTACGTTGATATTTAGATCCACCAGATCGGGCGATCCCGGGACCTGCTCCTGCTCCAGCTCGACCGAATCCACGAACGGCAGACGCTGAAGGCGGGTCTTGGACCGGTCGACGGCACCATTGGACAACCACCCGCCTTCGAGCTGCCGCATTTCACGGCGAAATACCTCGTCCTTAGTGGGACCGTCTGTGGCGAAATTCACGTTGCGCACGTAGACCCGGTTGCCGGGATCGACAAAGTACGTCACTGCAACC
>PKUM01000122.1 GCA_002868855.1 Chromatiales bacterium
AAAAAGCTCGCCGCTGGCTCCGATCACCTGCTGATCGATATTCCGGTCGGCGCGACAGCGAAGGTTCGGCAAATGCGCGAGGCGCTGGCGTTGCGGCGCCTGTTCGAATTCGTCGCCGACCGGCTCGGGGTCCACCTCGAGGTGCTAATCAGCGACGGCAGCCAGCCGATTGGCAACGGAATCGGTCCGGTCCTGGAGGCGCGCGATGTCATGGCCGTTCTGCGCAACGAAAATGCGGCGCCATTCGATCTGCGTCAGCATGCATTGCAGATTGCCGGTCGAATTCTCGAATTCGACCCCGACGTCCGCGGTGGACAGGGTTATGCGATCGCCCGGGATATTCTCGAATCGGGGCGCGCGCTCAACAAAATGGAAGCAATTATCACGGCGCAGGGCCGTCAGCAGCGGTGTTTTTCGAGCGGTCAGTTGCAACGCGACATTCTCGCGACGCGGGCCGGACGGATCACCGCAATTGACAATCTGCAGATGGCGAGAATCGCCCGCTTGTCGGGTGCACCGATGGCGAAGGGCGCAGGGGTGGATCTGTTCTGCAAGCACGGTGCTGAGGTTGAATGCTCGACACCGCTATACCGGATCTACGCGGAATACCCTTCCGAGTTCGAATTTGCCTGCGCCTGCGCGGAACTCGATTGCGGCTTCCGGATCGCCGCGCCCGGTGTGGAGGAACTGCAGCGGGACCTGCATGAAAAGTAACCACGACAAACCGGTGGTACTTGGCTTCGACGGCAACGCCTCCGCCGCCGCGCTTGCGCACCAGCTGGGCTGCAGATTCGAAACCGCCGAACTGCACCGCTTTCCGGACGGCGAATCGCGCCTTCGTATCCCCGAACTTCGTTGCGACAGCGTCATTATTTTCCGCAGCCTGGATCGACCCAACGACAAGCTTGTCGAACTGTTGCTGTGCGTGCGCCATTTACGCAACTGCGGAATTGCCACTATCGTTCTGGCCGCGCCGTATCTCTGCTACATGCGCCAGGACGCTGCATTCACTGCCGGGGAGGTCGTCAGCCAGCGCTGGATAGGCTCCTGGCTCGCCACTCTCGTGGACGGATTGGTCACTGTCGACCCGCATCTGCACCGGGCACATCGTCTTCGGGATGTGGTCCCCGGCAGCTGCTGCGAGACGGTAAGCGCGGCACCGCTGGCCGGCGAACTGGCGCGGCAAAGTTTTTCCGACCCGGTTCTGATCGGACCTGACGAAGAATCCGCGCAATGGCTGCAACAGGCTGCTTGCGGATCTCCCCCGCTGGATCAACTGGTGGCGCGAAAGACCCGCAGCGGCGATTGCCAGGTACGGCTGCAATTGCCCGAATTTGGTTTGCGCAATCGCGATGTGGTGCTGATCGACGATATCGCAAGCACCGGTGCGACGCTGGTCGAATGTGCAAGGCTCGCCAGAGACAGGGGCGCACGCAAGGTGACCGCCATTGTCACTCACGCACTGTTCGACGACGGCGCGATCCCGGTTGGCCGGTCACAGTTACTTAGCGATATCTGGAGCACCGACTCGGTTCCGCACCCGAGCAATCGGATCCATCTTGCGGTTCCCGTCGCCGCGGCCTGCAGCTCCGTGCTGGAGGCAATCCACCGCAAACGCCGCGCGGCGGCATCCCCTTGCTAGTGGCGCAATTCGTTGCCGGTGGAGGCAATCATGTCGATTACCTGATGCGGTTCGGCAACGCTGACATCTGCGTCATTGCGATTTGCCAGCAACTCCTGCAAAGCGGCGGCGGCCCGTGGTTCGCCATGCACCAGCAGCAACGGCGGGCGGCCATCGAAGCCCTCGTACCACTTGCACAGACCAGCCTGGTCGGCATGCGCGGATAGCCCGCCGATGGTATGCACGGTTGCTCCGACCCGGATCGTCTCACCCCACAGTCGAATTGACCGCGCGCCGTCTACCAGCGCCCTGCCCGGCGTGCCCGCGGCCATGAATCCGGTTACCACGATGTGGCATTCCTTGCGCCAGACGTTATTTTTCAGGTGATGCTTGATCCGGCCGCCGGTACACATACCGCTGGATGCCACGATGATTGCGCCGGAGCGGATTGAATTCAGACTCATGGACTGCTGAGTCGTCCGGGTGTAATGCAGGTTCGGCAACAGTTTGCGCCGGGCGGAATTGCGCCACAGGTCGCGCGCCTCCCGATCGTAGAGACTGCCGTACTTCCGATACACACTGGTTGCCTGGATTGCCATGGGACTATCGAGAAAAACCCGCCATCGCTCAAGTCCCCAGTCGCGATGATGACGATTCATCAGGTACAACAACTCCTGGCTGCGGCCGACCGCAAACGCAGGGACCAGAATATTTCCCCGCGCCGCTGCACAGGCCCGGAATATTTCGGCGAATTCGTCAATTGTTTCCGCCCAGCCGCGGTGTTGACGATTTCCATACGTGCTCTCCATCAGTACCAGATCAGCCTCTTTCACCGGGGTGGGGTCGCGAAGAATAGGCGCGCCGTAATGGCCCAGATCGCCACTGAATACGACTTTGCGCTGCTGCCCGCCCTCATCGAGCCAGATTTCTACAATCGCGGAACCAAGGATATGCCCGGCATCGAGTAGCCGTATTTCTACACCCGGGCATATTGACTGGCGCCGCTCGTAGGCGAGGCCGCGGAAAAACTCCAGACTGCGTTCGGCATCGGCCATGCTGTATAGCGGCTCGACCAGATCGAGCCCCTTGCGTTCGCGCTTGCGGTTTTCCCAGCCAGCTTCTTTCTCGTTCAGGAACGCGGCATCGCGCAACATGACCCGGCACAGATCGCGTGTTGCCCGGTGACAATAGATCGGGCCGCGGTAACCGCGCTGCACCAGCAAAGGCAGGCGACCGGAATGGTCGATATGCGCATGGCTGAGGACGACTGCGTCGATCGATTTCGGATCGAACGGAAAATCGGCGCGGTTTGCCTGTTCGTCGCTGCGACTGCCCTGCTTCAGTCCACACTCGAGGAGTACCCGCCGGCCTCCGCTCTCGATCAGGTAGCAGGAGCCGGTGACTTCACCGGCAGCACCCAGGATTTGCAATTGCATAGTCAGCTGGTACCTCGAGTCCCACGTGATAGGTAGATTCCGCGATGGTCAAATGACTCCCCCCGCAGACATCATACTAAGTTAGGTGTCCGCCGCGGAGAAACGTCATGACCGTAGGAAAAGTCTGCAATCGTCAGGTCACCATAGTCGATACCGAGGATTCGATCCTCGATGCAGTCCACCTGATGCGTCGCCATCACGTGGGGGATGTCATCGTAACCCGATCCACGCCCGGCGGACGGAGGCCAGTGGGAATACTGACCGATCGCGATATCGTAATCGAGTTGCTCGGTGAAAATGTCGATCCGAGCGCTGTCGGAATCAAGGACGTGATGAGCGCTGAGTTGCTTACGGCAACCGAGTCGGATTCGATCCGCGACTCGATCAAGCGCATGCGCACCGCGGGGGTACGACGATTGCCGGTCGTAGATGTCGACGGCAAGCTGGTCGGAATATTCACGCTCGACGACGCCATCGACCTGATCTGCGAGCAGCTCGGCGACATCGTCGGCACCATGAAAAGCGGCTTTAATCGCGAACGACGCAAGCTGGACTAGCCACCACGGCAGTGCCATATAGGTTGTAGAATTCGTCCACGATGAAAAACACTTCCGGAGACAGCCGCGCGCTGTTCATACGCGGCACCTTGCTAACGGTTTTTGGCCTTGCAGCGCTGCTGTGGCCGGACGCAACCTGGATTACGCTGGTTCGCCTGATGGGTGTTTTCGCATTGCTGGATGCGGGATTTGCATTGGGGTTTGCGAGCGTCGTCAGAAACAGCGACGGTTTGTACAAGCCGATGCTTTTCTCCGGTATTTTCGGGCTGATATTTGGCGCACTGTTGCTGTTGCTGCCTGAGTTCAGCGCCAGCGTGCTCACCACGCTGATCGGCATCTGGTTATTGATCATGGCGGGTTTTCTACTCGGTATGGCGGGAACCATGCGCGGTCTGGGACTGCAGGACCGGATACTTTTGATTATCGGTATTCTGACAGCGGCGCTTGGCCTCGCTCTACTCATCAAACCGCTGTTTTTCGTCAAGACCCTCGCTTGGATAATCGGTTTTGCCGCACTCGCAAGCGGAGTTTTGATACTGCGCCGGGCACGTTACCTCAGGCTAATGGGTTTCTAGATCCGGATTTTCGACCGCAGAAGACTCAGGCGCGCAGCAGCGTCCAGACTCCGACCAGGATGAACGCGAGACCCGCGGCGTAAGAGAGGATCTTTTCGCTGACGTGTTCTGCGACCAGCGCTCCCGCTGCAACACCGATCGCCGAGCTGGCAACCAGTGCCATCGAAGCGCCGAGAAAAACCGTCAGCCGACTGACCTCCCGGTCGGCCGCAAACAACATCGTGGCCAGTTGAGTCTTGTCCCCGAGTTCCGCAATGAATACCGTCAAAAAGACGGTCGCGAACAACTTCCATTCCATCGTGCGAGCCCCTGTGAGTTCAACATGAGCATAGCATCGGAATCAGGACCGGCTTGCATGACGGTATTTCTCAGAACCAGACAGAAAAGAAAAACTGCACGACATTGGCGGAAAAATTATATAGCGGTTCGGTACCCGGTGCGTTTCCGTCGTCCCTGAGGTCGCGGAAATTTTCGTAATCGAAGTAAATATAATTGTACCGGACGCTTAGATTGCCCTTTTCAAAAAAGCGCCAGCCCTCGGGAAGGATTTCATAGCTCACACCGATACCGAGCGTGTGCGAATCGAAATCAGACAGCTCTTTGTCGCGCGCCATGTAGTTCTGCGCGTCCTCGCGCGAAAACAGGTCGCTGTAAAAATCCGCCGCAGTCTGGGTGTAATAGCGATAGCTCAGATCCAGCATCCAGCGGCCCCAGACCGGCTGGGTATAGCCAAGCTCACCGGTATGCGCAGCAATCCCCCAGGTATCATCAAAAAACCGGTACTCGCTGTGCAACGCCGCCCGGTATGGGAGTCGATAGCGGCCGCGAACCGAGACCGCCGTGCTGGTGCGGGTATTGGGATAAATCTCCGCCTGGTAGCTGTAGCCCCTTTCGCTATCCGGATCTAGGTATCGCACCGAACGGTAGGGATTATTCAGAAACCCCTCGTCAGTGATTGTCTCCAGCGTCATGCCCATTAGCAGATTACGCGTCAGGATCTGCGATATACCGAGGCGGTAGCTGTGCCGTTCGACATCCTCGGAGAATTCGCTGTCACCGGTACGACTGACATCGTCCCATCCCCGCGCATAACTCATGCTGATATTGGTCAGCGCACCGAACAGATCCTGGCTGACGCCAAAATAGGCGGAGTTTGCCGTGTAGTCGCTCTCGTCGCTGTTCTTGTAACCGGTGCTGAAAATTGTCGAATTGTAAAGATAGTCGGCTCCGACGCTCATCTCGGTACGTTTTTCGCTGTACGCGCTGGCGGTCGTAACTACATCGATCGAGGCGCTGCTGATGCTATCGACATAATAGTTAGCGG
The DNA here is from genome assembly GCA_002868855.1 of Chromatiales bacterium. Lineage (GTDB taxonomy): Bacteria > Pseudomonadota > Gammaproteobacteria > Steroidobacterales > BM003 > BM003. Next base: position 5,514 of record PKUM01000122.1, read on the forward strand.
CCACGGAAACATTTTTTGCGACCTGTTTGCGCACCAGCAAGGACGGACCGTCGATTGTGACACCACCACCGTCATAACGATGATAGAGAGCATCGGCCCTGTCCTCCGGCAACACCGCGGCATGACCGCACGACAGCCAGCTCAGGGTGGCCAGCGCCAGCAGACAGAGAAATGTTCTGGCCATTGCGTCGTCCCGCCTCAGTTACATCCGCAGCCGCCGCCGGAGCTACCCAGTCCGCCACGCGCGCCCTCACGGGCCTCGTAGACGTGGTGGGTATACGCGGAGGACACCGGATCGCGGTCGAAAAACATGATGGGATCAGCAAGCCGATCCCGCTCGTAGGGCTTTACCCACGGTTCGACATTGCTACAACCGGACAGACCGATCAGCGCAAGCACTACCGCTGTCGCAACACATCGTTTCATGCTCATTCCCGCACCAGTTCCCGGATCTGGTTCTGATATTCGTTTTCATAGCCCGGCTGGTAGCCATGGTGCAAAAACCGGACATTGCCTTCACGGTCGACGATGACCGTGCTCGGCATGGCGCTTACACCGTACTGTTTGCTGACCTCATTGCTGGGATCGAACAGAATCGGAAAACTCACCGGCGTTTCGGCAAGAAAGCGATCGGCATCATTGGAATGCTCCTCGACATTCACCCCGAGTAATGTGAATCCAAGCTTGTTGTAGCGCTGGTAGATCTCTTCCAGCAGCGGCATTTCCTGGCGGCACGGGGCACACCAGGTTGCCCAGAAATTGATCATCACCACCTCGCCGCGAAAATCCTCGAGGCTGAGTGTCTGGCCATCGCGTGTCTG
>PKUM01000052.1 GCA_002868855.1 Chromatiales bacterium
AAAAAATAAACCCGGGACGTTTCTTAGGGACGAAAAAATAAACCCGGGACGTTTCTTAGGGACGAAAAAATAAACCCGGGACGTTTCTTAGGGACGGGACGTTTCTTAGGGACGTTTCTTGACGGGTTGGTCGTTATCTCTGTTCGAAGATCTCATTGACAAGCCTTCCCTGCCGGCACGAGAGCTGCCCCGAAGCATCGGGATAATAGACCTTGTACACCGTGGTTCCCGCCAGGGCATTCCTGGAGGCCAGCGCAGTTCTCACGCCACTGCCGGTCAACTCCTTCGCGACAACCCGCGCGGCAGCGTCACATGCGCTGTAACTTTCGAATGTCTCGTCCAGCACAATGCGCCCGCCCGCGGGACTGCGCTGGCCCGCCTGCGACTGCCCGGACTGCGTGCCTTGATTCCGGTCTTCAGTCTTCGGCAACGCATAAATCAGCGCGCCGAATACAAGGATTGGAATGATCAGGAAGCGGAGTCGGGAATATTGCATGCATTGAACTCGGCTGGCCAGGCACGCGATCGTGCCGGTCACATCTCATTGATATCGACAACCCTGAGCCAGGGCATTTCGAATACCTTACCAGTCTAACGTGTTGCTGCGTAATGCTGCTGAACTCAGCACTGTCTTATTACGGCCGGCCGCGAGTAAAGCGAAACCGTTTCCGGAGCAGTTATCCACGTTCGGTCATTGTTGCATTCATGGTTCAAGTCACCGCCGCTTCAGACTAGTATTGCTCAAGCGCCAAAATGACCCGGGACCTTTTGCGCACGCGATCGTAGCAATCGCAGGAAGACTTCTCTCATTGGATATCTCAGGTTCGAGAGAGCCATGATCGCTACCAGCGTCGCACCAAGCCGATTGACCCGACTGCTGCAACGGATGAGAGCATGAGTGCAAAGGTGAGCGTTTTGGTAGCGTTTGCATGCCTGTTGGTGAGTGGCTGTGCCACCACCATGAGCGCAACCACGGACTTTGACAGCTCCGTCGATTTTTCGAAGTTTCGGACGTTTTCCTGGATCGATCCGCACCCGTTGATCCGTTCGGCCACCCAAAGGCCGCTGAGTCCGCTGGTCGAGCGCCGCCTGATGAGCAACACGAGAAACCTACTCACCTCGAAGGGCTTCCGTTTTGAGAACAACCCGGCCGAAGCCGACCTCGTTGTCGCTTTCACCATCGGCTCACGCGATGGAATTCTAATCGAGACCTTGCCGACGCGGAGCTTCAATACGGCTTCCCGGCGGCAAAGACCCAGTGGCTGGAGAGGCTACTGGTCCGGCAACACGGTAACCACCCGACAGTACACCGAGGGTCAGCTGGCGGTGGACTTATTCGACGTTGCAGAGGCGCGGCCCGTCTGGCACGGCACCACCGGTCGGCGGATCAGCCGCTCCGAGCGCGAAGCGCCCGACGAGCTTGTTCGCGAGGCCCTGGAGGCAATACTCAAAGAGTTTCCGCCAGGCTAACCCGGCCTTCGGTGGCCCGCGCACCCGACCGGTGTCAGTGGGCGACGAGATACAGGCACTAAAGACTCTATGCCCGAGAAATTCGAGAAACTGGCTTTCCCCGTTGTGCTCGACGGTGGGTTGTCCAACCTGCTCGAGGCGCGCGGTTGTGATCTTAAGCAGAAACTCTGGTGCGCCGAGATGCTGCGGTCGAATCCTGAAGCCATCGTCGAGGCGCACCTGGCGTATCTGCGCGCCGGTGCCGAAATCATTACCACCGCAAGCTACCAGGCGAGTATCCCGGGATTCGTCGAGGCCGGACTGTCCGCGGTGGAGGGGGAGGCGCTGTTGCTGCGATCTGTCGAGCTTGCCGACCGGGCGCGTGAGATTTTTCGCGAGGAACGAAATAGCGATGGCTGCAAAGCGCTGGTCGCGGCGAGTATTGGCCCATACGGTGCATACCTCGCCGACGGCTCCGAGTACACGGGCAACTACTCGGCGACCGATGCCGAACTGCGCGAGTTCCACTGCGCGAGGCTGCGGTGCCTGGCGCAGTGCGGGGCCGACCTGCTGGCCATCGAGACCCAGCCCTGTCTGCGCGAGATCGCGATACTCGCCGATCTTCTGGCAGACATCGAAATGCCGGCATGGGTATCGTTCTGCTGCCGCGACGCGAATCATCTCCACGACGGCTCATTCCTCCACGAGGCGATCGCCGCGGTCAAGGACGTGAAAAGCGTTTTTGCGATCGGCGCCAATTGCACCGCGCCGTCGCACATCAGTGAAATTATCCGGCTCGTGAAACAAGAAGCGCCCGGCAATCGGGTGATCGTTTATCCCAACTCGGGCGAGGTATATCACGCTTCAACCGGCACCTGGCTCGGACTATCCGAGCCATCCGGCTTCCGGTCCATGGCCGCGGACTGGATCGCCGAGGGCGCAGACATCATTGGCGGATGTTGTCGCATCGGCCCGGCCCACATCGCAACGCTGCGCGAGCAGGTCGCCACCACGCGCCGATCGTGAACGATGGAAGCGATGAATGAAGAGGGAAGGACAAGCTGCCGCGATTGTTGTGGGATCCGGCAAACACCCGGGCCGGAAAAGACTCCGGATTTATTTTTCCCAGTTCACGTTGCCGTGGCCGTAAAGGAGTAGATGAGCAACCACATTCACCGTGACCGACGGCTCCGGAAACTCGACACCGGATTCGGCCATGGGCAAAAAGCACCGCGCCTGTTCGGACCGAACGGCTTGCGCCAACGCGACCACGATCCCGGGGAACGCAGATCAGGAAAATGGCAACAGGGCCGGTGTCCCTGAATTGCCAATGTTACCCGGCTACCTGCGCTGCGTTTTTACGTTGGCGGCCTCCCACGCTCTGACCTTGCGCCGCGCCTCATCGAACAGGCGCTCGTAATTGCCCTTGCGAACCAGCTCGCTGGCTTCGGGAGTCAGTGCATCCCACAGCGGTTGGTACTCATCGAAAACCGCGTAGTACATTTCCGCGCTGGAGGGCGCCACGACGTCCGTGCCGAACAGGAAACGTTGCGGGAAACGATTAATCAGCTTTGCGCTCTCGGAGACCGACTTGTCGGTGGCCACGATGTACTTGGCAACTTCGTCCCACGAGATATCGAAATAGACATGATTCAGGCTCGCATCATTCAGCGCGGCCTCGACCAGTCCGAGATGATCGAGGCTACGCTCCGTGGCCGGCGCGGATGCGGCAGATTGAACCGGGTTAATCACCCTGCCGAGACCAACGTGGGCCCAGATGATCGTGGTGGCCGGATGGCGCCGCAGCAACGCGTTCATTTGGTCGAGATAGATCGGCTTCGCCCCGGCCTTGACAAAGGGCACATCGAGATCGCTATGGAGAATCACCACCAGGCCGGCCTCGCCGGCGAATTCCAGAATGCGATCAAGCGCCGGATCAGTAAGGCTCGCGACGTTGCCGGCCACCTTCGAGGAGACAAACTCCTTGTGGATCGTAAACTCGCCGATCCCCGAGAATACGCCGGGGAATGTTTCGAGCACGCGGCGGATATGATCGGCAGCGTACATGTCGGCCGGGTTGAAGCCGGTGATCATCGGGTCGAAGCGATCACGCTTTTTCTCCGGCAGCGCCAGGTACGACATCGCAATGTACGCATCGGTAAACGAGTAGTAGTAAAGCGGCGCATCGCTCTGCAGGTAATAGGTCGGCGCGTATTCACCCGAATTCTCGAATGACCAGGTCTGCTGCAACGGTATGCCGAACAGCGCAACGCGACCGGTGCGGCTACCCATGATTTCGAGCATCCGGTCGACGCTGATACCCTGCTGTACATAGTTGGTGAGATGAAAGTGCGAGTCATTCATCTCGTAGTCCTCGGCACCGGCGCCAGACGACACGGCAAAACCCATCAGCGCGATAGCGCCCGCCAGCGCCGTTACTTTATTGCGAACGAATCCCTCTTCGTTTTTCATGGCAACCTCCTTGTCAGAATGTCAGTTCGAGACTGGAATAAAAGACCGGGCCGTCGCCACCGACCGTGAACGGTACGCTCGAGTAGCCCACCGGCGAGTCCTTGAGGTAGAGCACCTCGGTGTTGAGCCGGAACAGGCGCCGCTGCAGCGGATACCAGTTCACGCCCAGCGCCAGATCCCAGGGGTCGCCGTATTCACCGAAAATGTACGAACCTGCGAGATAGGCCTGCACGGTTCGCGGCACCATCATCATCGATGCCTGGAGCTGGAACCCGTGATCGAACAGGTCGTTCTCGGGTATATCGCCCTCGGTGCTGAAATCGTCGACCCAGCGGAAATAGTACTCACCTTCAAGCGCATAGCCTTTGTACTTTAACCCGGCATCGATCGACGACATCAGGTAGGTCGCCTTGTTGATACGCCCGCCCGTGGCAAATGCGTCGGGCTGGAATATCACCGTCCCGTCGGACAACCGTATCTGCGAGTTCTGGATGTCCTCGGTACCCGGCTGGCTTTGCCGGTCCTCGCGGCTGCGCGTTACCTGGACACCGAACAGCGTGGCCAGTTCGTCATGGTGCTCGAAATCGCCGTACCCGGCGGCCGGACCGAATTCGCCGGTCGTCGGCATCCACCAGAGCGATCCCGAGAATGTATTGAAGGTGTCGTCGAGCTCAGCCGCATTGACACCGAGCTGACTGAGGTTGTTGCCCGCCATGACTTTGTATTTCAGGCCTCTGCCCAGGTCGCCGGAGGCCCATAGTCCCGTCGTATAACTCGGACGGAAGAACTCGTCAGCCATCGGCCGCGTATCGACTTTGTTCCAGTACGGAAACGTGCCGCGCAGGCTGCGGGTGCCGGGCAGCGCGCCGATGCCGACACCAAGACTCAGCTCCTTGGCAAAGTTGTAACCGAGATTACCGGCGACAACCACTTGTGAGCTGTCACCCTGGCTGGTATTTGCCGTCCAGGTATACAACAGGTAGGTGAGCCGCGGATCGTACACCCAGCCCTTGAAATAGAGATTGACCTTGTTCAGCTGAATGTCATTGCGGGTATCGATCTCGCGCTCGCGGCCAAACGAGTCGGTGTAGGTATCATCGAGCGCCAGCTGGTTGAGGTAACGCGCGTAGGTCCAGGCGCTGAAGTTCACGTCGCCCATCGGCGTCTCGGCCAGTTTGAACCCCCGCCCACCCGGCTGGAACTGGCCAAAATAGACCGGATCCGCATCCGCTTCGCCGGGCTGGACGTCTACCTCCACCGTCTCGATATCCGCGCCCTCGCCGGCGGCCGCCGCGGCAACCGGGGCCGGGCTGGCGGAGCGATCGAGCTCGGCCTCGAGTTCGTTGATCCTCGCGTCGCGCTCTGCCAGCAAGGCCTCGAACCGGGCCTGGTTTTGCTCGAGGCGCTGCAGGCGCTCGAGAATTTCCGCCTGGTCCGGACTTTGCGCGACGGCGGCCGCGGGCACGGCCAGCGTCACTGCCAGTGCCACCCAGAATGCCGACGCTCGTTGACTTAATGCATGCATAAGCTTCTCCTTGGCCCGATGGCGCAATTTTTTTACGATTGTTCGACCCGGTCGCTGGCCGATAGATAAAGTACAAATAGCAGTTTGATTCGATGTCCTGCCGGCGCGATTCGCAGCTAGCCGGGCGAGTCCTCTCCCTGGTAGTAAACTGGCTGGCGCGGCATTGGCCCGACGCGCCGATGACCAGAGATTAGATATCGCACACCGCACCATCGCGCAAGGCTGACGTTGCGTCGTAACCGGGAAGACGCCTGGAACAGCGAAATCACATGGCGCCATCGCCTGGGTTCCGGTCACGCCACAGACTATCTCGTGGCGGTCCAATCGCGTCGCCACCGAAGGCGGTAGACTATACCCAGCCTTGGGTCCGCAACTTGAAAACCATGCCTGTTCACCATATCGCTTTCCTGACACCGGACCGCATGGTGGCGTGGAAATGCCTGTCGCTGCAGGCACAGCAATCGGCTAGACCAGGCAACTTCACACCCGTCGCCTACGCGTCGCGCAGCCGCAATTTTTTGCGCGGTATTGCCGGGCAACGCCGGCCGAAATGCGACAGTCATGCGCCCGCAGCTGTGCTCTGGGTGATTTCCAACCCGAAGTACCGCCTGCGAGACGGCCGCCTCCGGCACTTTCCTCCGTCGCTGACCGCGAAGATAGGTGTTGCCAGACTGGTCACCGGCGACGTGGTCAGAGAATGGGCAGCGGCCGACCGTGACGTCAGGCTGAAAGTGCCCAGACCTGAGGCCAGCTTCCGCGCGTGGCGCTACGCCGACTCCGTCGCGGATGCATTCCAAAGATCGGTTTTTCGGATAACGCGGGACTTTGCGAAACTAGCCTGGGACA
>PKUM01000253.1 GCA_002868855.1 Chromatiales bacterium
GCCGCCATTACTCTGGCTTACGGTAGCAATGTTTTTCTGCGGCACTGGCCCTGGTTCCCAGGCGCCAAAATAGCGCTCGAGTTTGGGCATCACCTCGGCCAGGGTGGTATCGCCGACAACGACCATCGTCGCATTGTTCGGCTTGAACCAGGTGTCGTGATAGCTGACCAGGTCGTCACGGGTAAGAGACATGACCGACGCTTCGGTGCCGGATCCTGAAAACGGCAGGGAGTAGGCGTGATCGGAGCCGTATAGCAGTCCCGGCAGCACCCGCAACGCCATCGACATCGGCGTCACTTTCTCGCGCTGGATCGCAGCGAGCTGCAACTTGCGAAGACGCTCGAACTCCGCTTCCGGGAATTCCGGATTGAGAATCACATCGGCGTAGATTTCCATCGATTCGTCGAGATTTTCTTTGAGCGCATTCAAGGACACGGAAGAATTGTCGAGGTTGGATCCCGAGCCGATGCTCGCGCCTAGCAAAGCGAGCTGTTCGCTGATCTCGAGCGCCGAGCGCTTGCGGGTCCCTTCATCCAGCACTGACATCGCGAGACTGGAGGTACCCATGGTCCCCGCCTGGTCGGCCGCGTAGCCGGCGTCCAGCAACATCGTGAAACCGACAACGGGTATCGCGCCGCGCGAGACCACGACCACTTCCATACCGTTGTCGAGACGGGCCCGTTCGAATTCTGGAAAATCGACGCTGGGAAACGAAGCCGGCTCTGGCAGCGCGCTGCGATCGACGTCGGCGCCGGCAGCCGCGAATTGAGGGAACGGCGTCACCTCGAGAATATACTGGCCGTCCGTCAGCCAGCGCCGCGCGGCATCACGTATCTGGTCAGCGCTCGCAGCCTCGAATCGCGCCAGTTCCTTCCGATAAAAATCGGGACTGCCGCCATAAACCTCGCCCTCGGCGAGCACATCGGATTTGCCGCCGAACCCGCCAACACGTTCGACCCCGCGGATAAAGCCCGCCCGAACCGATGTCTTTACTCGCTGCAACTCGGCTTTTGTCGGCCCCTTGTCGAGAAATTTCTGCAACTCCTCATCGACGATGCGCTCGATTTCATCGAGATCCTGCCCCGGCTGTGCCGTCACCGATAACGCAAACAAACCGGCGATTTCGAGCGGATAAGCGAATGCCGACACATCAGTCGCAATCTGGTCGCGATAGACGAGCCTTTCGTAAAGTCGCGAGTTTTTGCCGGAACCCAGTACGCTGCTGGCCAGGTCGAGGTATGCAGCGTCGTCGCTTCCCCACTCAGGCATGACCCAGACTTTGTACAAGCGCGCCTGCGGCACACGGTCCTGCATCACCGCGCGCTGGGTGCCACTGCGTTTGGGAATCCAGCGCTGCGGTTTCGCCAGCGGCGGACCGGCCGGAATACTGCCGAAATACTGCTGCACCTTGCTGTACGCGGTCGCCGCGTCAATATCGCCGGCAATAACGATGACCGCGTTGTCCGGGCCATAGTACGTCCGGAACCAGTTCTGGACGTCTTCGAGGCTGGCCGCCTCGAGATCTTCCATCGAGCCGATCGGCAGCCACTGGTAAGGGTGGCCGTCCGGGAACAAATCCTTGAACATCCGGCTCCAGACCCGGCCGTAGGGCTGGTTCTCGCTTTGCCGTTTTTCGTTCTGCACGACACCGCGCTGTTCGTCGAGACGTTCCTGATCGATTGCACCGAGCAAATGACCCATGCGGTCGGACTCGAGCCACAACACCGTGTCGAGCGCGGTGGTCGGGACGTTCTGGAAATAGTTTGTTCGATCGAAACTGGTTGTGCCGTTCACGCCGGTGCCACCGATCCGGTTCAGCACCTTGAACCAGTCGTCGTCATAGTTCTCGCTGCCATTGAACATAAGATGCTCGAACAAATGGGCGAAACCGGTTTTGCCCGCCTGCTCGTTCTTGGAGCCGACGTGGTACCAGATATTGAAAGCGACAATCGGCGCCTTGCGGTCCTCATGCACAATCAAAGTAAGGCCGTTGTCCAGCACGAATTTCTCGTATGGAATCTGGACCTCTTCTTCCGCAGCGCCGCCGGTCGCGGCAGTCATTAACAACACCAGTCCGAACAGTGCGGACACACGTCGTGTACAAAACTTCACAAGGGCAATCCTTTCGCTTCCGTTTAGCAGGGCAGCACGAAGATATCGTGCCGTGCGCAGTTTCTGACCGATGATGCACCGCCAGGTTCCCGCGCCGGGACCAAAGCTTGACCCGGCTGCGGTCTCGCTGCAAGTTCATATATGTCCTTGACACCGAAAAATACCCGACATGGCCCGATGGCGCCCACCTTCACCGCGCAGCTCCCTCTACATCACCCCATCCGGCGCGGCGCGGCTGCGGGATGAGCTTGACCAGCTGTGGCGCGTCGAACGTCCGCAGGTGACCCGCGCGGTCGCCGCCGCTGCCGCGGAGGGCGATCGTTCGGAAAACGCCGAATACATCTACGGCAAGAAGCGCTTGCGAGAAATCGACCGGCGGGTCCGGCACCTGCGCAGGAGGCTGGACGGGCTAAAAATCGTCGATACCGTGCCCCACGACCCGGGCCGGGTGTTTTTCGGGGCGTGGGTCGAAATCGCATTGGGTGATGGCCCGAACCGGTTGCACCGGATCGTCGGACCCGACGAGTTCGATATGGATCCGCGTTACATCAGCATGGATGCGCCACTCGGCAAGGCGCTGATCGGCCGCGCCAGTGGCGATCGGGTTGCTGTTGCCACACCGGCTGGCACACAGGAAGTGGAAATTGTGACCGTCAGTTACGACGAAGCCGCAAGCGGCGGGAAGAGCGACTGAGTTCAGGTACCGGATTCGCCAAGACCGACGTTGTTCTGCTCGAACACCCGATCCGCGCGATAACTCGAACGTACCAGCGGACCGGACACCACCTCCATGAATCCCAGCGCCAGCCCGATATCGCGGTACCGTGCGAATTCTTCGGGACTGACAAAGCGTTCCACGGCGAGGTGGTTCGGAGTCGGTCGCAGATATTGTCCGAAAGTCACGATATCGACCTGGTGCGCGGCAAGGTCGTCCAACGCCTGGCGAATTTCGGAATCGGTCTCGCCGAGTCCGAGCATCAGGCTGGTCTTGGTAATCACGTCCGGGCGATGCCGTTTTGCGTGGGCAAGAACGTCGAGCGTCTGCCGGTAACCGGCGCGGCGGTCACGCACGACATGGGTCAGTCTTTCCACGGTCTCCAGGTTTTGCGCGAAGACCTGCAGACCCGAATCTACAACTGTTTCGACACACGCTTTGTCGCCACGGAAATCGGGCGTCAGTGCCTCCACCGCAGTGTCCGGATTGAGCTCGCGGATCGCCCGGACGCAGGCCGCGTAGTGCGCCGCGCCGCCATCGCCCAGGTCATCGCGATCGACCGAGGTGATGACGACATACCGCAATCCCATCAACTGCACCGAGCGCGCCGCGTTGATTGGCTCCTGCGGGTCCAGCCAGCCGTTCGGATTGCCGGTATCCACCGCACAAAACCTGCAGGCGCGAGTGCATACAGAGCCCATCACCATGATCGTCGCCGTGCCGTGGTTCCAGCACTCGCCGATGTTCGGACACATCGACTCCTCGCAAACTGTCGCAAGCCTGTGTTCACGAACGATTCCGCGGACCTGCTGAAAACCGGCGCCAGCGGGCATCTTCGCGCGCAGCCAGCGCGGCTTGCGCGCATTCGGTATCGCCGCGGCCGAACTTTGCTTGATCCCGTTCTTGATTGCGCGTATTCCCGCCTCGTTGGTGTACTTGCCACCACTTTTGACGATGGGAATGTCCTTGAACTTGCTCACCTGGTTATCCCTGATCCGGGCAGACTCGACATTGTGCCCGACCATGGGTTTTTTGTCAGGCGTCGACACCGGCCGCGCGGCGCGGCACGATCCCGTCGTAGAGCGCACGGATGCGCGCCATGTCGGCCTCCAGGTCCGGGCCGGGGTCGAACAGATCGAACAGGCGTATTTCCCTGCTGTGCCAGTCCATCGCAACCGGGAGTATCGGCACGCGCGCTTCGCGGGCAATGCGGTGAAATCCGGTCTTCCACCGTGTTACGGCGCTGCGGGTACCTTCCGGCGCGATTACCAGCCACATCGCGGAAAGTTCGCGCATCTTCTCGACGGCCGCGGTGACCACGGGGGCACCGCGCGAGCGGTCCACCGGAATTCCTCCGAGCCAGCTCATGAAAATTCCAAGCGGAAATCTGAACAGAGACGCCTTGCCCAGGAAATGGGCGTGAAGACCGAGCGCCCACTTGGCCCCCACCCCGGCCGGAAAATCCCAGTTGGAAGTATGGTGCGCGACGATCATCACGCACTTCGCGATATCGGGGACGCGGCCCGCAAAGTGCCAGCCGCCGCCACTCATGATGCGCCGCCCCAGCCAGCGCGAGAACCGATTGCCGCTGCGCGGCACGGACGCGCCGATCTCGGGCATGATCAGTTGGTGCGTCGTCACACTCTTCTACTCCCGCCTGCCAGACAAACCATTATAGCGGGCGTTACTTCGGGTCGGCAGCACGGCGTGCGCATTGGCCCCGCGCCGCGCAAGCGAGTATTGTCTTGACCCGCTTGATCCGGGCAGCCCGCCAATGCCTCCCCGCCATCTTTTGCTGCTGATAATCGTGAACCTGGTCTGGGGTCTGAACCTGATCGCGGGAAAGATAGGTGTCGATCACATTCCACCAGTCATGCTGGCCGGGCTGCGGTTCGCGCTCCTGATGATCGTACTCGCACCTTTCCTGCGCTGGCAAAAAGGCCAGATGCCGCTTTTAATCGTCGTTTGCATCACGATGGGAGCGCTGCATTTCGCATTGATATGGGGCGGTCTGGCCAGCGCCGACAACGTCGCTGGAATGGCGGTGGCGATCCAGCTGGCGGTCCCGTTCGCGACGATCCTGTCGATCGTATTGCTGGGTGAGTCCGTCGCCTGGCGGCGTTGGATCGGCATGCTGCTGGCATTCGCCGGCGTGGTGGTTATCGCTTTCGATCCGGCGATTATCGGCCAGCCGCTCGGATTGTTGCTGGTCACCGCAGGCGCGTTTGTCGGCGCACTCGGCGTGATTGGCATGAAGCGTCTGCGTGGAATCGGCGTGATGGCGATGCAGGCCTGGCTGGCGTTGATCAGCACACCGATTTTGCTCGCGGTATCGTGGCTGACGGAACACGACCAGCTTGATGCCGTGCGCGTAGCACCACCCATCGTGTGGGGGGCATTGCTGTTTTCGTCGCTTGGCGCGAGCCTGTTCGGCCACGGCACTATGTATTACCTTATTCAGCGCTATGACGTCAGCCTGCTGGCACCCTTCAACCTGCTGGCGACAATTTTCGCGGTCATCGCGGCAGTGGTTTTTCTCGGTGAACCGCTGACCTTGAGGATCGTCGCAGGCGGCAGCATTACGTTGCTCGGTGTCTATATCATTGCGAAACGACAAGCAGTGCGACCACCCGGCGCACCCGTATCCCTGGCGGCAGCCGCGCCGACGGTCGCCGCGGATATCGGGACACTCAGCGGTGACAGCCGTCCACGCCGGGGCTAGAGTTGGCGCGAATCGGAAACGACAACCGGGGTATCCAGAATGATCCGACTGCAACTATGCGCGGCAGCGATTCTGCTGCTGTTTCGCGCCGCGCCGGGCCTCGGAGCGGAGGATCAGGGCACCCGCCTGTTGTTGTTCCGCGCCGCGGATGCAGCGCTGGAGACGGCGCGGGAGGCGCGCGCGGAACAGCTGTCACCGAACAATTTCAAACTCGCGATGAAATCCTATCGGGCCGCCGAAGGCCGCTTTCAGCGCGGCGGAAATCTCGACCGTGTGCGCAGCGAACTGGCAAGTGCTACGCAGTCGTTCGCGGCGGCAACAGAGGCGGCAAAGCAAGCGAGCGTCACTCTCGCCAATGCGCTGAAAGGACGCGACGCCGCGCTCGCGGCCGGCGCCAGCAAGCAGGACCCGGCGGCCTGGGAAAAGGCCGAACGAGAATTCACGTTGGCCGCGCGCGAGCTGGAACTGGGCAACCTCGAGAATGCGCGCGAGCGCGGCGGCCGTGCCGAATCCCTTTATCGGGCTGCCGAACTGACCGCTATCAAGCATGCGTATCTCGGCGATATCAGAAATCTGCTCGACACCGCGCGGCAGCACAAGGCAAAACGCTATGCGCCATTGACCCTGGCGCGCGCCGAGGGCCTCGCCGAACAGGCAGAACGTGAACTCGAGAACAACCGCTACGATGCAGATCTGCCGCGCAGCCTTGCCCGCGAGGCCGCCTACGAGGCGCGCC
>PKUM01000211.1 GCA_002868855.1 Chromatiales bacterium
ATGGCAGAATCCCCGAACCCCTCACCCGAAGCGTTTTGCGCTGGCTGCGTTGCGGCCCCCTGCCTGGCAACGACATCGATCATAATCGACCTCTGTGACCGCAATTGAGGAGGAACGAAGCGGTGGAGAACAGAGTCGCGGAGATGGAAATCAAGCTGACCCACATGGAGGACGATCTGAAGACGTTGAACGACGCCGTCGTCCGCCAGCAAACGCACATCGAGAAACTGGAACTCGCGGTCGAACGGCTGAAAGACCGCATCAATTCGCAAAACGAGGCGCGCGGTGGCGAAGACATTCCAGACGAGAGACCGCCTCACTATTAATCGGCCGATAACGGCTGCCTGTTGCCCATGACCGGGGTTGACCAGGACCCTGGACTGTATCCGGGCCAATTGGGTAAATGGCAGCCGGCCCTTTTGTTGCCTTGTCCGCACAATTACCTATGGGTGAAACAGGCGATTCTCGACTATCTTTGTGCCTTACATGACACATTCGGCCATGGAGCAGCGCTGCGCCATTGCCGCAAGGAGAGGGTCGTGGGCAAGGTACCCGAAGAGAATGTTTCCATGCCCGCCGCGGTGGCCGCAATCAAGCATTGCGGTTTCGCGTGCTGGGCCGGCGGCGCGCCGCCGCCGAACCTGATCGGCCGATTCGATGACTCGCGGATCCCCGTGCAAAACGTCCGCCACGTGCGTATCTGGGGTTTGCAGGTTGATGACGAGCGTGAGCTGCCGGGGCATGAGCGAACCAGTATCCCCGACGAGGACATTTGGCAGGTGACGTTGAGAGCCATTGACGGCTCGCGGTTCGAGGTCAACTCAAATCTGCTGGTCGCTGTATCGCCCGACTGAATTCGTCGAAAAGGAAAACGGCTTTGAGCACACAGAGTGGACGTACTTCCCCGACATCCCTCGCACCGGGGGTTCGCGCAGGCAGCCTGGCGCGGGACCCGGGTGGCGCCCGCAGACAGGTCTGGTACGAGATCGCAAGCGGCGCCTCCGGGTTTTTGCTGGCATTGTTCATGTGGGGGCACATGTTGCTCGTTGGCTCCATCCTTCTGGGCGCAAAAGGATTCAATTGGATCGCCGGCATACTGGAGCATTACTTCATTGCCCAGCCCACAGTGATCGTAGTTCTGGTGCTTTTCCTGGTTCATGCGGTCATGGCCAGCCGCAAGATTCCGGCCCAGCTCAAGGAGCGGAAAGCGCTAATCAGGCTGAGCCGGGATCTGAAGTCGAACACGAAGAATGCACCCGCGATGCAGACCGGCAACGAGAGATTCCAGCCGCACCTCGATTCCATGTTGTGGATCTGGCAGGTACGGACCGGAATGATAATCCTCGTGCTCGCAAGCTTTCATTTGCTGCTGATCACGGCCGATGTGATACATGCGACTTTTGCCGGTGAGCAAGGGATCGAAGCGGCGCGTTCAATGGCAAGGGTCGGCGACGGGCTGTGGGTCGTGTATGCGATTCTTGTCGTGTGCGTCGAATTTCACGCGAGCGTCGGATTGTACCGGCTTGCCGTCAAATGGGGATTCGGGTCGGGTCTGGGACGAGAAACCCTTCACCGGATAGAGCGGGTGCTGTTGTGGCTGTTCCTCGGGCTCGGAATAGTCGTCCTTGTTGTGCTGGCGGGCTGGTTGCCGCCGCCACTTGCATTTCTTCTTACAGGCTGAGCGCGTTATGGATCAGTTTTATACCTCGGACGTGCTGGTGGTGGGCGGGGGCCTTGCCGGTGAACGGTGCGCGGTGGAGGCCGCCGCGGCGGGTCAGAACGTTACGGTGCTGTCACTGGTGCCGCCACGACGCAGTCACAGTTGTGCCGCCCAGGGCGGCATGCAGGCCGCGCTCGGCAATTGCGTCAAGGCCGAGGGCGACAATGCGAATTGGCATTTCCTCGATACGGTGCGCGGATCGGACTGGGGAGCGGACCAGGAGGTCGCACGTATTTTTGCGGAGGAGGCGCCCGTGGCAGTGCGCGAACTCGCGGCATGGGGCGTGCCGTGGACCCGAGTGCGGCCCGGCAAGAACTCTTATTTCATCAAGGGCAAGCGTGTAGATATTGACGAGCCGGCAGCCAAGGCCGGTTTGATTATGCACCGGGATTTCGGCGGTACCGCCAAGTGGCGTGCCTGCTATGCGAGTGCCGGAACCGGCCACGCGGTGCTCTATGCGGTGGACAGCGAGGTCATCCGTCTCGGCATCGACGTTTACGACCGCATGGAAGCGCTCTCGCTGATTCACGACGGTGACCGTTGCTGGGGTGTCGTAGCGCGTTGCCTGCGAACTGGTGGGCTCACGGTTTTTCTGGCCAAGGCCACCGTAATCGCTACCGGTGGCTACGGGCGAATCTACGGCAAATACACGACCAACGCGACGATCAACGAGGGTACCGGGGCAATGCTCGCGATGAACACCGGGCAGGTACCCCTTGGCAACATGGAGGCGATCCAGTTTCACCCGACCGGGCTCTGGCCGAGCGGCATCCTGGTAACTGAAGGTTGTCGTGGCGACGGTGGTTATCTGCTCGACCGGGACAATCACCGCTTTGTGGCGGAACTCGAACCCGAAAAACAGGAACTGGCAAGCCGTGACGTCGTTTCGCGCCACATGATGCAGAGGATTCGGGACGGCAAAGGCGTAGACAGCAAATTCGGCCCCCATCTCTGGCTTGATCTGCGTCACCTCGGCGAGAAGCACCTGAAGACCAAACTCCGTGAAGTATGGGAGATCTGCCGTGACTTCGTCGGCATCAATCCGGCGCAGGAAATGATCCCGGTTCGGCCGACTCAGCACTATTCAATGGGCGGCGTGCGAGTCAACAAGGACGGTCATGCCTATAACATGCGTGGTCTCTTCGCGTCTGGCGAAGCTGCCTGTTGGGACATGCACGGGTTCAATCGACTGGGTGGCAACAGTCTGGCGGAGACTATCGTTGCCGGTCGCATTGTCGGTGAACAGGCGGCAGCGTACGCCGCGCGCCAGTCTCTGGACGTAAGTACCGGGCTGGTCGAGCGTTTTGTAAAGGTACAGAGCGACCGCATCGCAATGTGGATCGGCCGGCAGGGGTCCGGCCCCGGCATCTACGGTATCCGCGATGCTTTGGGTGAGATCATGATCGACAAGGTCGGTATTTTCCGGACCGGGAACGAACTTGAGCAGGCGGTAGACGAACTGAAGGGCTTGCTTCTGGAGATCGAAAGCGCGACGTTGCGTTCCAGGGTGCCAGGCGCAAATCCGGAACTTACGTTTGCGTTGCGACTGGAAAGCATGTTGAAGCTTGGCCTGATCACTGCGATGGGCGCGTTGGCACGGACCGAGAGCCGGGGCGCACATTGCCGCACCGATTGTCCGCAGAGAGACGATACGCGCTGGTTGAACCGGACCCTGGCGCGGTGGCCGGTTGGCGCCGCAATGCCGACGTTGTCCTACGAGCCGGTAGGACTTCTCGACCTGCCTCCGGGCGAACGGGGGTATGGCGGTGCGACCAGCGTCTCGATGGAGCAGTCGCTCGAGGAGTACAACCAGGGCGTCGAGAAAGCCCAGCGCGAAGCCGGGCGGCTGGAAACCAGCGAGCCGATGGGATCCCGAATCCAGTGGGGTGCCTGGCAACAAGCCGACCCCTCAGCCTAGGAGTATTCAGTGGCAGACACGCAAAACAAGGCACGTACGCTCAAGTTCGATATTTTCCGTTACAACCCGGCGGAGCCGGATGTCGCGCCGAAAATGCAGCGGTTCGAACTGGCAGAGGCGCCGTATATGTCGCTCTATATTGCGCTCAATGAACTTCGTGAGCAGCAGGATCCCAGTCTCCAGTTCGATTTCTCGTGCCGCTCCGCGGTTTGCGGTTCCTGCGGCATGATGGTGAACGGGCGGCCGACGCTGGCCTGTCAAACACTCACGGCCGATCTGCCGGAGACCATCGCACTGCATCCGTTGCCGACTTTCGAGCTCATTGGCGACCTGTCGGTGGACACCGGGCGCTGGTTCCGGCGCATGGTCGAACAGGTCCATGGCTGGATCGAGCGCCAGGATGCCTTCGAGCCGACGGCGGAAGAGGAGCGCATGGACGATGCCACCGCCGAGGCAATCTACGAGCGTGACCGTTGCATCGAATGCGGGTGTTGTGTCGCCGGCTGCGGTGTTGCGAACGTGCGTCCCGATTTTCTCGGCGCGGCCGGCCTCAACCGAATCGCGCGCTTCATGATGGACCCTCGCGACCAACGCCCGAAACCTGCCTGGTTCGAGGTGGTGTCCGATGCCGATGGCGTGTTCGGGTGTATCGGGCTGATGGCATGCGACGATTTGTGCCCCAAGGATCTGCCGCTGCTCGACGTCTACGGGTATTTGCGACGAAAAGCCCTGGCCAGCGCGCTCACCCCAAATGCGAAAGACTCTTCTCTGAGCTGACCGGTTCGGCGCGCACAAGCCGCGCAGGCTTCTTATTGTTGCCAATGCGCCGATTGCGCAACCGCGGCCTCTTCAACGGCAGTCGTCGACCCGGGCGACAGGAAAAGTCATTGTAAAGTCGGGTACCTGCAAACAGGTCAGTACGGTGCCCCGTGTCAGATCGGGAAACACGTCGGGGTCGATGGCGCATTCGGCCATTTTTGCCGGGCCGGCGCGGCCGGACGCTTCCGGTGCAAATACGAATTCGCGCCCGCGCCATGCCTGCACCAGCGTGCACATCGAGGCAGGCAGTATCCGGGTGGTAACCGGCATACTGAATCCCCATGGCCGGAAACTCATCCGGGCGAAAGTATGACCGTCGCGGGCAACCTGAAATTCGTCACAACCACGGCCTGTGGTGTCGTAGTGGACATCGAAGTCCGCGAGCTCCTTCGGAATACCCCAGTTTTCGCGCCCGTTGCTGACGCTCGCCTCGGTTGACACGAAAATCCGGCTTATGGTCCAGCGCCACGCTCCGCTCATGGTTGCGACTCGCCCGGGAATGAACAGCAGCTCCTGGTAAGGGCCGACGGGTGAGTCCGTGTAGTCGACCAGCATCATGTAGGCAATGCGGCCGCGACGGCTGGGTACCTGTTCCGGTTCGAGAAAACAGTCCTCATCCAAAAAATCCGAATCGCAGCGAATGGCTGTGATGTAGCCGCAACCGGACAGTGTCCAGGGGGCCGGCGCTCGAGCTGTTTTTGCGGTGCTGTTTGCTGTTTGGGCGGTAGCCATGTTTTCGTCGCCGTCGTGTTGTTGAGGGGTCATTGTGCCGGACGCTGCCGGTTCTGCAATTACTGTTTTCGCTGAAAATCGTTGACCAGGCGTGCGCAGCGATCCGCATGCTCGATCGGGGTCCGGTGGCCGAAGACCGCAATTGCGACCGCGGAATCAGCTGGTGCAGGCGCAAACTGATCCCCAGCGGAATCATCTTGTCGTCGCAGCCATGCACGATCAGGGCCTGGTGGTCGATTGCCGCGACATCCTCCTCGGCCTGGGCGAGGCTCTGAATACCGTACTGCCGCGGAGCCGGGAACATCCCGCCGTAGCTTTGCTGGACACCGTCCTTCGCTTGCCTGGTAGCGCATTTGCACCAGGTCATCGGATATCAGATGCCGGTCCCACGCAAGCAGATGCATCAGTGCGCGCATATTTTCAAGCGATGGCTGATAACCCCATACCGCGTCCAGTCCCGGTGTGAGTGCAAAGTCGAGCTCGGCCGCGCCCATCAGTACGAGTCGCTCGACCCGCTGCGGATGGTTGACGGCAAGCGCAGGCGCGCCGCCGATTGAGGCGTCGATCGCGGCTATTCGCACGAGGTCGGGCGCATCGAATGAGGTGATCAGGTGGTCTTGCCGGATTGCCAGGTCGTAGCGGTCATCAGCGGTGTTGTCGGTATAGTCGAACCCGGTGATGTCGGGTGCAAGGACGTGATGATGCGGGGCTAGTTCGGGAATGGTCAGGCGCCAGTTTGCCCATGCGGTGACCGCCGGTGCCGAGCCGTGAGGCAAAACCACCGGTTTGCCGCTTCCGGCATCATGGTAGTTTGTAACGAGACCGCTGGCGTCGATGCCGGCGCCTATTTCCGGGTTGTGGTTCGGAGATGCAGTTTCGGCCATTAGTGCCCCAATGTAGCTATCGCAATTCGCCGGTCCGCGGCGCCGGTTGGCACCGCCAGATTGCAGAGTTGAAACCATGAGATTAGTAACGTTCAAGAGGAATGGCGAAAAAGCGCGGGTTGGCGCTCTCGCCGGCAGGGATACGGTCATCGATCTGCGGGCTGCGAGCGAGGCATCGTTGCCGC
>PKUM01000033.1 GCA_002868855.1 Chromatiales bacterium
GGGACGACAAAAAAATCAAAATAGGAGTTTGGGATGGCCAAGGGGCAGACGTTACAAGACCCTTTTCTGAATACCTTGCGCAAGGAAAAGGTGCCGGTGTCGATCTATCTCGTCAATGGCATCAAGCTGCAGGGCCAGATCGAATCGTTTGACCAGTTTGTGGTTCTGTTGCGCAATAGCGTCAGCCAAATGGTTTATAAACATGCGATTTCGACCGTGGTGCCCGCGCGCAATGTCAGGCTGCCGGCGGGCGACGAGGAGAAAACAGCTCCTGAGGGTGAGTGAGCCCGCGGGAAACTGAGGATGTGGTGTCCGATTGATTGACAGACCCCGTACTGGCGAGCGCGCAATCCTCGTCCACGTAGGTATCGGCCGGCCCCCTTCGAGCGTCCACTGTGAGGAGTTCGAGGAACTCGCTCTGTCTGCCGGTGCCGAAGTGCTGGCTTCGATTTCGGCGACCCGTCAAAGTGCCAACCCAAAGTTTCTTGTCGGATCGGGAAAGGCCGACGAAATCAGCGCGCTGGCAGCCGAGTCGGGCGCTGACATTGTGCTGGTCAACCATGACCTCAGCCCGAGCCAGGAGCGCAACCTCGAGCGGGTTTGCAAGTGCCGGGTTCTCGATCGCGCCGGGCTGATTCTGGATATATTTGCCCAGCGCGCGCGCTCCCACGAAGGCAAGTTGCAGGTTGAGCTGGCTCAGTTGGAACACCTCTCCACCCGGCTGGTCCGCGGATGGACTCATCTCGAACGGCAGAAGGGCGGAATCGGACTGCGCGGGCCGGGCGAGACTCAGCTTGAAAGTGATCGACGGATGCTGGGGCAGCGGGTCAAGATGCTGCGCAAGCGGCTGGAAAAAGTGAGCAGGCAGAGAAGCCAGAGTCGTCGCCAACGGCAACGCTCCGAGCTCCCGGTAATTTCTCTGGTTGGCTATACCAACGCCGGGAAGTCCACTTTGTTCAACACGCTGTCGGCAGCCGGGGTGTATGCTGCAGACCAACTATTTGCCACTCTCGATCCAACGCTTCGCAAGCTCGAACTGCCAGGTGGCGAAGACGCTATCCTGGCTGATACCGTAGGATTCGTGCGCGATCTGCCACACGAACTCGTCGCCGCATTTCAATCGACGCTTGATGAAACCAGGGAAGCTGCATTGTTGTTGCACGTGATCGACAGTAGCGACCCGGACCGGCATGAACGGATCGATCAGGTCAACCAGGTCCTGAAACGGATCGGGGCGGCGCAAGTGCCCCAGATCGAGGTGTACAACAAAATCGATCTGATAGAGGGTCAGCCGCGAATTGAACGAAGCCCGGATGGACGAGTCAGACGGGTATGGTTGTCGGCGGTGTCGGGGGCCGGAGTGCCCGACCTCGTCGCCGCTATCGCCGCGGCGATTGCAAATGAACTGGTTAACGTAAGTCTGACCCTCGGCGGTGGGGACGGCCGGCTCCGGGCGCGTCTTTTTGCGCTTGGCGGAGTAGTTTCCGAGCGGGTCATGGACGATGGCTCGACAGTCTTGCGGCTGAGAATGCCACGGGTTCAGTTCGAGCGGTTTTGCCACAGAGAGAAAATTGCAGAGGAGAGCTGGCGCTACATTGCTTGTGATGCCTCCGACGGCTCTCTAGAATCAGCGCCGAGACTGGCAACTGTCTGACGCCCGGTCTCGCGAAACCTCAGGAAGCGAAGAACAGAAATCATGGCTTGGAACGAACCCGGTAAAGACAAGAATCCCTGGAATAAGGGTAATGAGCAGGGCCCGCCCGACCTGGACGAGCTGATGCGTAACCTACAGAAACGTGCGAACTCCTGGTTTGGCAAGGGCGGGGGTACGGGGGGCAAGTCGAGTACCGCGGGACCTCGCGGCCTCGGTGTGATCCTGCTTGGTTTGCTCGGCTTGTGGGCGCTGACAGGTTTCTACAAGGTCGATGCGCAGGAACGCGGCGTCGTTCTGCGGTTTGGCGCATTTGACCGAACCGCAATGCCGGGACTGCACTGGCGAGTACCGTGGCCGGTTGAGAGTGTCGAAACGGTCGGTGTCTCGCAGATCGACCGGGTTGATTACAAAACACAGATGTTGACGTCTGATGAGAATATCGTGGCGATCGAAATGACCGTTCAGTATCGTCGGGCCGACGCAAAATCCTATCTGTTCAACGTGCGTGATCCGGATCAGACCGTCATGGACGTAAGCGAATCTGCAATTCGTGAGGTGGTAGGCAAGAGCGATGCCGAAAACGTTCTCCAGGAAGGCCGGCGTGAAATCTCGGTTCGTACCCGTGAGCTGCTGCAGGCGACGCTGGACGATTACGGCACCGGCATCGAGATAACTTCGGTCAACCTCGTCGATGCGACTCCGCCGTCGCAGGTTCAGGCGGCAGTGGATGACGCGACCAAGGCGCGCGAGGACAAAGAACGTTTCGTGCTCGAGGCCGAAGCCTACATCAATGACATTATCCCGCGTGCCAGAGGTGCGGCCCAACGTCGAATCGAGGAGTCCATTGCCTACAAGGAACAGATTATTGCAGACGCCGAGGGTCAGACCGCGCGCTTTTTGCAACTTCTCGCCGAATACGAGAAAGCTCCGGAAGTAACCCGGGAACGTCTCTTCCTCGAAACGATGGAACACGTGTTTCGGGGTTCCAACAAGGTCATTCTCGACGCGGATAGCGGAAACAATCTGCTGTATCTGCCGATTGACAAGTTAGCCGGCGGAGCAGGCCGCAGTGGCGCCGACGGCACGGGTGCCGGTCTCGACGCGCAGCGTTCGACAACCAAGGATCCGGACGCTCGCGCCGCGGATGAACGACGCAGCCGGGGGACCCGATGATGAGCAATAAATTCTCCGCTGTGCTCGTAGTTCTCGCGCTCGCTGCTCTGGCTGTTTCGATGAGCGTGTTTATCGTCGATGAGAGAGAGATGGCGATCAAGTTCCGGTTCGGCGAAATCATGCGTTCCGACTATGAGCCTGGACTGCATTTCAAGGTGCCGATCGTCAATAACATCCGGACCTTTCCCGATCTAATCCTGACCCTCGACAACCGGCCCGAGCGGTTTCTGACCGGCGAGCGAAAGTTCGTACTGGTCGATTTTTTCGTCAAATGGCGTATCAGCGATATCGACAGTTTTTACCGCGCGACCCGTGGCGATGAGCTCGTAGCGAGCAACCGGTTGTTGTCGATCGTTCGTGACGGTCTGCGAGATACCTTTGCAGAACGTACCATTCAGGAAGTGGTGTCGGCCGAGCGTTCCGCACTTCTGACGGACATGCTCACCTCCGCACGCGCCGCGTCGAGCGACTTGGGCGTCACTATCGTGGATGTACGTGTCAAGCGCATCGACCTTCCCGACGAAGTCTCCGGTTCGGTGTTCGAGCGTATGCGTCAGGAACGTGCTCGCGTGGCCAGTCAGTTGCGCGCGGAAGGCGCCGAGCAATCGGAGAAACTTCGTGCAGAGGCTGACCGCCAGCGGACCGTCATGCTCGCGGAAGCTTACAGGGAAGCAGAGCAGATTCGTGGTGAAGGCGATGCCCGGGCGGCGGAAATCTATGCCGAGGCATTCAGTCAGAACACCGAGTTCTACTATTTCCACCGTAGCCTGGAAGCGTACCGGAGATCGGTCGGCCGTGATGGGGATATCCTCGTTCTGAAACCCGATAGCGACTTTTTCCGTTATTTCCGTTATAGAAATGGGGCCGAATCCCAGGCTGAGGCTGTGGCCGAATGATTGCGGCACGATAACCTGGCGAAAATCCGCCGGAGATGAACTGGGAAGATCTGTTTGCCGCGTTGGCGCTGGTTTTGATTATCGAAGGGTTACTGCCCTTTGCCAACCCGGGTGGCATGCGTCGAACGATGGCTATGCTGGCGCAAACGGATGACGCGCGCCTGCGGCGCTTCGGCCTGCTCAGCATCATAATCGGCCTGTTTTTGCTCTATTTTGTTCGGACATGACTCCTTGAATTTGCGCAATAACGGTCATCATCTTATGGGCAAGAACGTAGTCGTCATTGGCACCCAGTGGGGCGACGAGGGCAAAGGCAAGCTGGTCGATTTGCTAACCGAGCGCGCAGCCGCAGTGGTGCGTTTTCAGGGTGGCCACAACGCTGGGCACACTCTCGTCATCGGCGGCGAGAAAACCGTTCTCCACCTGATCCCCTCGGGCATCCTGCGCGAGGGTGTCGAGTGTTTCATCGGTAACGGCGTCGTGCTTTCCGTATCTGCGCTCATCGACGAAATCGACGGCCTCGCCGCGCGCGGCGTCGACATCGGCGGGCGCCTGTTTATCAGCCCGGCGTGTCCGTTAATTCTGCAGTCACATGTGCAGCTGGATCTGGCGCGTGAGCGTGCCCGCGGTAGTCGAGCGATTGGTACGACCGGCCGCGGTATCGGGCCGGCCTACGAGGATAAGGTCGCGAGACGCGCGCTGCGTGTTTCGGATCTTTTTCATCGCGAGCGATTTGCGGCGAAACTCGGAGAGGTCCTCGACTATCACAACTTCATGCTGCGTCATTACTACGAAGCTGAGCCCGTCTCCTTCGGCAAGGTGCTCGAGGAAACGATGACACTGGGCGAGCGGATCAAACCCCTGGTTACCGATGTGACGGGACGTCTTGCGCGTTTTCGGGAGAATGGTCAGAGCATGCTCTTCGAGGGTGCTCAGGGTGCGCTGCTCGATGTCGATCAGGGCACGTATCCGTTCGTAACGTCGTCGAATACCACCGCGGGTGGTGCGGCAACGGGTACCGGCATGGGACCGAGATTTTTCGACTATGTGCTCGGTATCGTAAAGGCCTACACCACGCGAGTCGGGGCGGGGCCGTTCCCGACCGAGTTGTTCGACGAAATGGGCGAGCACCTGTCGCGGGTCGGCGCCGAATTCGGCGCTACCACGGGCCGGCCGCGGCGCTGTGGATGGTTCGATAGCGTGGCTCTCAGACGCGCGATTTTCAGTAACAGCGTCAGCGGCTTGTGTGTTACCAAGCTCGACGTCCTCGACGGGCTAGACACGATTCGCGTCGCAGTGGGCTACCGCATCGGAGACGAGATTTCGGCTGTTCCGCCGCTGGCGGCAGACAGCTACGCAGATTGCCAGCCCGTCTACGAAGACCTGCCTGGATGGAAAAGTTCCACGGTCGGTATCACGAGGTATGACGACCTGCCGGAAAATGCTCGCCAGTATCTGGCGCGGATCGAGGAATTGGTGGACACTCCGATCGCAATGATTTCGACAGGCCCGGAGCGCGACCACACCATCGTTCGCCGCCATCCTTTCGACTGAAGTAAGGCACGCGTCTATTTTTCGATCGGACTGATCTTCGATCCCTCGAGCGTGAGGTTATACATCAGACCCTTGTTCGAATAGATGAAGCCCACCACCGGGTCCTTGATGTTGTTGGTATCGACGCTGCCTCCCGCGCCCCATTCGACAAGGGCGACACTTCCGTCGACCCCGGCTTCCCATCCGTTACTGTCGCGAAACT
Organism: Chromatiales bacterium; assembly: GCA_002868855.1. Classification (GTDB taxonomy): domain Bacteria; phylum Pseudomonadota; class Gammaproteobacteria; order Steroidobacterales; family BM003; genus BM003. Next base: position 5,480 of record PKUM01000033.1, read on the forward strand.
GCTTAAGGCTCGCATCCGTCATGAACATGATGACCTGGGTCTTGGACTGGGCACCGAGCTGAAATCCTATCGATGCGGCGGCAACGTTGTAGTAGCCGACCGGGTTTCCACCCACCAGCAAAGAACCCTCACCATATTCGCCGCCAATTCCAATACCTGCCTTGATCACGCTCGGAAATACCAGGATACCGGACGCCTTGGCGCTCAGATCGCGAGCCGCCTGAGACTTCTCGTAAAGTTCCTTCAGTGCCGCGGATACCTTTGCATCTATAACCTCCTTGGATGCGGCATCTGCCGGGACACTTAAAAAACAGCCAACGATCAGGACGGCAAAAATGACCGTTTGTTTGAAGTTCATACAGACTCCGATGCAATTCAGATGGGCGCTTCCGCGGCTGGGAATGTATTGTAAGCGCGGTGCCGTCGGCACGATAGACTGGCCGGCCGCGGCGCGCTGCAAATGATAGAATCGCGGCCTCGAAGCAGGATGCCGGAAGCTATGATCAGCGACTCTGAACCAGGTCACATTGCCCGTTTCCGGGCAATCCTCGACGACCGCGGCGTACTAACACAAGCCGACCAGATAGCTCCGTACCTGACAGACTTCCGCGACCTGTATCGGGGTAGCACGAGCGCCGTGCTGCGGCCCCGTTCTACTGCCGAGGTTGCGGCAGTAATGAGAGTTTGTACCGAGCTGAATATTCCTGTGGTGCCCCACGGCGGCAACACGGGCTA
>PKUM01000159.1 GCA_002868855.1 Chromatiales bacterium
GAGGGCCTTGAGGACGATCGCGACACTCGCCGTATGATCGCGGCCAATGTCGCCATTCACCAGGTAAGGCAACTTCAGCGCGAGGGTGTCGAGGATTTTCACTTTTACACGCTGAATCGTTCGCAGCTCACGTTCGCAATTTGCCATTCACTCGGCGTCAGGCCGGTGCCCGCTGCGATTGCGGCCGGTTAGGAAAAATCTGATGACAAGGGAAGCGAGCGTGGAACTGGAACAATTGCTGCAACGGCGCATCGCGGTACTCGATGGCGCGATGGGAACGATGATCCAGGAGCATCAGCTCGGCGAGACGGACTATCGCGGCGATCGCTTTGCTGCCTGGCGCATGGACCTGAAGGGGAACAACGACCTTCTGTCGTTGACCCGGCCCGATCTGATCGAGGGAATCCACCGCGCTTATCTCGAGGCGGGCGCCGATATCGTAGAGACGAATACCTTTAATGCGAGCGCGCCGTCGCAGGCAGATTACGGGCTCGAGGCATTGGTCTACGAGCTCAATCACGAGGGTGCGCGGCTGGCTCGGAAGGCAGCCGACGACGTGGCCCAACGCAGCGGCCGGCGCCGCTTCGTCGCCGGGGTACTCGGCCCGACCAGCCGCACGGCATCTCTGTCCCCGGACGTCAACGATCCGGCGTTTCGCAACATCGATTTCGATTCTCTGGTCGCTACCTATGGCGACGCGATTCGCGGCCTGGTTGCAGGTGGCGCGGATCTTGTCATGGTCGAGACAATCTTCGATACCCTGAATGCGAAAGCCGCGCTGTTTGCATTCGGCGCGCTGCGCGACAGTGGCGAATGCGATTTGCCGCTGATGATATCCGGGACGATTACCGATGCTTCGGGGCGCACGCTAAGCGGCCAGACAACCGAGGCTTTCTGGAACTCGGTCCGGCATGCACGGCCGCTGGTCGTCGGGCTTAATTGTGCGCTCGGTGCGGAGCAGCTTCGTCCTTATGTGCTGGAGCTTTCCAGGATCGCGGACTGCTACGTCAGCGTCCATCCAAACGCTGGCCTGCCAAACGAGTTCGGGGGCTACGACGACACGCCGGAGCAGATGGCGGAGTTGCTGGATGAGTTCGCCGCCAGCGGGTTGCTCAACATGGTCGGAGGCTGTTGCGGAACCACCCCGGCGCACATTGCGGCGCTTGCCGAGGCGGTGACACAACGGCCGCCGCGCGACGTGCCGGAGATCCCCGTCGCGTGCCGACTGAGCGGACTGGAACCTTTCAATATCGGCCCGGATAGTCTGTTCGTAAATGTCGGCGAGCGTACCAATGTCACCGGCTCCGCGAGGTTTCGCAAACTCATTGAAGCGGAGGATTTCGCGACCGCCCTTGAAGTGGCGCGCCAGCAGGTCGAGGCCGGCGCGCAGATTATCGACATCAACATGGATGAAGGCATGCTGGATTCGGAGGCGGTGATGGTGCGCTTCCTTAATTTGCTCGCATCGGAGCCCGATATCTCCAAAGTGCCGTTCATGCTCGATTCGTCGAAATGGAGCGTGCTCGAGGCGGGGCTCAAGTGCATGCAGGGCAAGGGCGTGGTTAACTCGTTGAGCCTCAAGGAAGGCGAGGCGCCGTTCCTCGAGCAGGCCAGGCTCGCGCGCCGTTATGGTGCCGCGATAATCGTTATGGCGTTTGACGAAGCCGGGCAGGCCGAAACCGTGGAGCGACGGGTTGCCATCTGTGAGCGCGCCTACAGACTGCTTACGACCGAGGTCGGTTTTCCGCCCGAGGACATCATCTTCGATCCCAACATATTTGCCGTGGCCACCGGAATCGAGGAGCACAACGCCTATGCGGCCGATTTCATCGCGGCAACCGCGCGGATCAAGGCCGAGCTGCCGCATGCGCTGGTCAGTGGTGGCGTGTCGAACGTGTCGTTTTCGTTCCGCGGCAACAACCCGGTAAGGGAAGCCATGCACTCGGTGTTTCTCTACCATGCCATCGCGGCCGGTATGGACATGGGAATCGTCAATGCCGGGCAGCTGGAGATTTATCAGGAAATCGCGCCGGAGCTTCGTGAACGGGTCGAAGATGTCGTGCAGAACCGGCGCGCCGATGCGACTGAGCGTTTGCTTGAGATCGCCGCCTCTTTTCGCGGCAAGTCGACCCGGATAGAGCAGCGCGACGATCTTGCCTGGCGCGAATGGCCGGTCGAAAAGCGGCTCGAACATGCCTTGGTGAAGGGTATCGACGAATTCGTCGTGGCTGATACCGAGGAGGCGCGGCTCGCCGCGGACAGACCGCTTGCCGTCATCGAAGGTCCGTTGATGCAGGGCATGAATGTGGTCGGTGACCTGTTCGGTGCCGGAAAGATGTTTCTTCCGCAGGTAGTCAAGTCCGCAAGAGTGATGAAAAAGGCGGTCGCACACCTGATTCCGTTTATCGAGGAAGGACACGAAGGCGCGTCCTCGTCGAAAGGCCGCATCATCATGGCCACAGTCAAAGGTGACGTCCATGACATTGGCAAGAACATCGTTGGCGTGGTGCTCCAGTGCAACAATTTCGAGGTCATCGATCTCGGGGTGATGGTGCCGGGGCAGAAAATTCTCGAGGCCGCGCGGCGTGAGAACGCCGACATGGTCGGGCTTTCCGGACTGATCACGCCGTCGCTTGACGAAATGGTGGAGATTGCAAAAGAGATGCAACGCCTCGATTTCGATATCCCGCTGCTGATCGGAGGTGCAACGACATCGCCGGCCCACACCTCCGTGAGAATTGATCCTGAATACGAGGGTCCCGTTGTCTATGTGAAGGACGCATCGCGTTCGGTGGCGGTCGCGCAGAGGCTCGTGACCGAGGCGTCCGCCGCGACCTATATCAGTGAAATCAAGGCTGATTGCGCACGCAGGCGCGAGTTGCATGCTACCAAGCACCGGCGCGGCAACATGCTGTCGCTGGCCGAGTCGCGCGGCAGAAAGTTTGCCCCGGAATGGACCGGATTTTCAGCGCAACGGCCGGCCGTAGACGGTATCCAGACGCTGGAAACCGATGTAGATACGTTGTCGTCCTACATCGACTGGACGCCGTTTTTTGCCGCCTGGGAGATGCCCGGGCGTTTTCCCGAAGTGCTCAGCCATCCCGAGCGTGGCGTGGCCGCCAGCGAGTTGTTCCGCGATGCGGAGGCAATGCTGGCTCGAATTGCGGATGAGGGCTGGTTGCAGCCGCGCGCGGTATTCGGTTTCTTCCCGGCGTGTTCGGATGGCGACGATATTGTCATTTTCGATTCCGAGGATCGCGACCGGCATGCGACCCGCTTGTTCAATCTGCGCCAGCAGCAGGTTCGCGGCGACGCTGCGACCGCCTATTGCCTTGGCGATTTTGTCGCCCCGCGAGCGACCGGGGTGGAAGATTATGTCGGCGCATTCGCGGTGACGGCCGGCCTCGAACTCGAGGAACAGGCCGGCGCGTTCGAGGCCGCCAATGACGACTACAACTCGATACTCCTGAAGTCACTTGCCGACCGGCTGGCCGAGGCCTACGCCGAATATCTCCATCTGCGCGTGCGCCGCGAGTTCTGGGGCTATGCTCCCGACGAGGAGTTGGAGGGCGAGGCGTTGATCAGGGAGCGCTATCGTGGCATCCGTCCGGCGCCGGGATATCCGGCGTGCCCGGATCACACCGAGAAACGTACGTTGTGGCAGCTGCTTGGCGTCGCCGACCGGATCGGAATCGAGCTGACCGAATCCTGCGCGATGTGGCCGCCGGCATCGGTCAGTGGCTGGTATTTCGCGCATCCGCAGTCGCGCTATTTTCAGATCGGGCGAATCGGTGACGATCAATTACAAGACTACGCACGGCGTAAGGGCTGGAGCCGCTCCGAGGCCGAGCGCTGGCTGGCGCCGGTTCTGACTCTAAAAGCCGACGCCGCATAAAGCGGAACCTGCCGGCCGGGTTCGTGCCCGCTGCGTGGTCAGTCGTCGCGGCTAACGGACTTGATAAACACGGCATCGAGCGGCACGTCATCATGCATGCCGCGGCGCCCGGTCGCGACGGCGGCAATAGCATCGACGACATCCATACCCGCCACCACGCTGGCAAACACCGCATAGCCGAAATCGCGGCCGCCGTGGTCGAGAAATGCATTGTCGCTGAGGTTGACGAAGAACTGCGTCGTTGCGCTGTCGACCTGCGCGGTGCGCGCCATCGCAATGGTGCCGCGCAGATTCTTCAGCCCGTTGTCAGCCTCATTCCTGATCGGCTCATGAGTGGGACGGCGTTCGAGATCCTCGCCCATCCCGCCACCCTGGATCATGAATCCGGGGATCACGCGATGAAATACCGTGCCGTCGTAGAATCCCTCGTCGACATAGCGCAGAAAATTCTCACAACTGAGCGGTGCCTTTTCCGTGTTCAGTTCGACCCGAAAGTCCCCATGGGTTGTTGCGATTGTCAGGGTTGTCACGTTTTCTCCTTGGTGGTGGCCGGGCCGTTTTCGTCAGGCGGCACGGGTTTCGTTTTGGCCGGGATCGACAGCACGCGCAGCACCGACTCGTGCGGGATCGCCTCCATGCGTTGGCCCGCGACATCGTAAACAAACAGGAACCGCGTGGTGCCGCCAACCAGAATCCGGCTTAGTCTTTCGGCCTCGTCCTCCCACCCGATTTCGACGTCGACGCGCTGGCCGTGACCGGCCTGAATCTGTTCGGCTTTCCAGTCGCTGTACAGCGAGATAAACAGAAATGCGTAGGTGACGAAGATGAAGACTTCCGTTAACGGGTCGCGGTAGGCCTGGTCTGCCAAATTGCAATAGCGCTGCAGCAGCTTGTTGTTGGGCGGGTGGCGTTGCCAGAAAGCCCGTTCCTTCCCCGACAGCCAACGCAGCAGGTAGACGACGGGGATTGCCGAACCTGCGACCACGAAAGTCAGCGGTTCGCGAAGCGCGGCTGTAAGGAAGTCGGTTACCTCCGTGTAGTCCATGATGTTGAGACCGAACCGGTGCAGCAATGACCAGCTGAACAGCAGGCCGACAAGCGAGGCCATGATATAGCCCAGTGTCAACGCCAGCCCCGGATTGTCGCGCAACAGCCGCCCAATCCATTCGCGTCGCAGCTGAGAACGATTTGGCTCGTTCATGTGTCTGCCCGGATTGCGCGGCCGCAGCCGACCCGGTCACGCCCGCCAAGGTCCGCGACTGTGGCGACTGCCTCAAACCCGGCTCCGGTCAACAACCTGGTTACGCTCGCACCTTGACGGTCCCCATGCTCGATTGCCAGCCAGCCACCTGGTCGCAGAAACGCGGGCGCCGCGTTGACGATATGCCTGATGCTATCGAGTCCGTCACTGCCGGCGGCGAGCGCATCTATCGGTTCGAAGCGGATGTCGGCGCGTTCGAGATGGGGGTCGTTTGCAGCGACATAGGGCGGATTGCTGACGATAAGATCGAACTGTTGGCCGGGAACCGCACCGAACCAGTTGCCGCGCACGAAACGGATATTTCCGATCGCGAGTCGCTGGCCGTTGTAGCGCGCCAGCGCAATGGCCTCGGCACTGGTATCGGTGGCGGTGACGGTCGCGTCGGGCCTTTCGTGCGCCAGCGCCAGTGCAATCGCACCGCTGCCCGTGCCGAGATCGAGAATGGAAGGTTCGCGATCGTCCGCAATCAGATCCAGCGCGTTCGCCACCAGGGTTTCGGTGTCCGGGCGCGGAATCAGCGTGTGCCGGTTGACGACCAGGTCCAGAGACCAGAATTCGCGGCGGCCCGTAATGTATGCCACCGGTTCGCCGGATCCGCGGCGGCTGACGAGGTCGCGAAAGATCGCAAACGCCTCCTTGCCGGGCTGTTTTTCCGGGTGAGAGAAAAGGTAGCTGCGCGGTACCTGGAGTACGAATGCAAGCAGCAGTTCGGCATCGAGACGCGGCGATTCGCTGGCAGCGGAGAGGTCGTCGCTTGCCTCAGTGAGCAACGCGCTGATGCATGGCAGGAATGCATTGATCGCGGACATGGCGATATCTTACCCGGCCTTTCAGTAGAATACGCGCAGCTTTGAGGGAGGAGAGCGGGCGATGATCTATGACAACACGCTTGAGATGATCGGCAACACACCGCTGCTGCGGGTCAGCCGCCTTGATACCGGTGTATGTGAGCTGTACCTCAAACTGGAGCTGCAGAACCCCGCTGGTTCGATCAAGGACCGGATCGGGCTGAGTA
>PKUM01000227.1 GCA_002868855.1 Chromatiales bacterium
CCCCCGATGGCGACCTCGATCTGCCGTCGTCGGCCCGCATTTAGCCGGCCTCAGCTCGCGCCGACGGTTTCGCTCCTGACATAATGGCCCCTTATACGCACTATCCGCCTGTCACATCGGTCCTTCATTTGAAAATGCGGAGACAGTGTGTTTTTTTGCAAACAAGCAAACTGTCTACGGAAATCAGGTCTCGCAGACGGCCAGCGTCGTGGCCGTTTTTATGGCTTTGTTTTGCACTCGCGTGTTTTCCTTTTATCGGTCGTTCGGCCCGGCCAATGGAACCGGTAGTAGAGCGTAGCAGAAGTCCGCTGTGCGCAGCACTGCAGGATCTCGGGTAACGGAGGCTGTTAACGGTATGACCAGTTGGCGCCGGGTAACCCGTCTTCACAACCAATCGATCATCGGAACGCGCGGCTGTCCCCGGCAACTGGTCGGCGGATGTCGGAATCTGATTCTTGATGGACCGCAGCCGCGGCGCGATGATATTTATCGGGATCGGTTATCAGTGCCGCGTTGAAGGAAAAAAGAAAGCCCCCTGGACGGGGGCTTTCGGATCACAGCTGTCTCGCTAGTTCTGGATTTTGATTTTTACCCGAGGCGTGAATGTGAATGATCCGTCGTCCTCGCAATCGAGCAGCGCATGGGAATACATGCTGAACTGTTTCCGCTCTCCGTCGGGCGAATAAAGCGCGCCATGGGCCTGATACCCGAACGAATTGATGTTTTGCTTTTCATCGCATCGATCCAGCCCGAAGAAATCATTGTCCCGGTCCACCACACTCGCCATCCCCGAGGCAAGCGGCATTTCGGTCAGGAATAAATTGCAATCGAAGACCGTGAACGGCCACACGGATGCGGTGACCTCGCCCCGTCCGACCCTGACCGATCGCAGATCGTTCTGCACGGCCTTGTCGGCGTAGCTGATAAAGTCGAATTCCCCCGTGCCACTGCAAAACGCGACAGGGTCGACGCCAAGTACCGACGAGATTCCCGCCTTTTCGTCGACGTCGAAAAATGCGAACTCCCGGTCTCCGCGCGTGACGATGCCCGACTCGCTGGGCGGCTCCGCGTTTGCGACGCCGATCAAACAAACCAGACCGGTTAGCAAACCGGTTTTGACGATATTTTTCATTTTCACTCCCCTTTTTTCAGGTTTTCATGGTTTTTGGAGAGAGGGTGCCCATATGGGCTGTGACGGACGCTTTGCCGGTTACCATTTTTTTGTTCGCAACGTCGAGCCGACAGAGTCTCGACCGCAGCGCTTTCGCCGGTAGCCCGCAAAGGGCTGTCCCTCAGGTTACCCTCAGATGCTTTTCAGCAGTCCGGCGATCTGCAGCTTCTTTCGCGACCAGGCGACAGGCAACGCGAAGAAGACAAAGATCCGTGACTTTGCGACCCTGGCTCGCACCAGGTTTGCTTTTTTCAAGCGTACCGGCATTTATACGTGAAGAAATGAAGGGGGTCAAAACGAGAAATGTGTGCGCGTGCAGCTCCTTTAGAAGCGCGCGGGCTTGACGTGAAAGCGGGACAACGTGATCGAGTCGACCTGCTTCTCGCGCTTCTGTCGCCTGAGCAAGGGAAACACCTGAAAACTGACCGAGGCCAATCTGCTTCTCTTCACCGCAGTGCTTGTATTTGAACCTCCAGATCTTGCTGCCAGAAGCATGCACGAGAAGGAAGAGCCCTCGCTTCTCGTACCGCTTGTAAGCCTTGACCCGAGGTATTGCCCGACTGACCTCCAGGGCAGCCAAACCAGGCATAGTGGGGTATCTCCCTTCCAGGGGACCGGCCTACCCCAGAATGCACCCCGACCTGGTCCCCGAATTGCGCGGATGTTCATAAACGTCATAGGACGACAATTAAAATTGATTCATACGCTTACGCAAGAAACAAGACTTTATCGGACTTTGTGGGATGAGGAATTGGTGGCCAGGGGCGGAATGAAATAGCATCGCTGCCATTCGTTTTGCACACACCAAGCCGCTGCGGCGCGGCGACCGGTTAGCGATTCACTACACCGGTAAGGCTTCCAATCCTGTCAGGGAGTGGATGGGGATTCCGCTCCACTACACTAGGCCGCAGAGTAAATGTACCTGGGTCGACCGATCTTCGCGGGCAGCTTCTCGAAGAGATCTTCCGGTACGCCGCCACCGACGTATTGGAACAACCGACTCTTGCCGTCGCAGTACTCCCCCTTCTCGAACGACTCGAGATAATGGGCATTCAGCAAGTGACCTTTCCGGCCCTCATTGACGTATAGCGGGCCCGCGATTGCGTCTTTGCAGCTAATAATCCCGAACTGGGCAACGAAGTCGTTACCGTTCACAAAATGCTCGTAGTACGGCACGCAGCGTTTTGCCGTCCGGCTCAGCACGTCGTCCGCCAGCATCTCGTCCGCAGCCGAGGCAAACGTGTAGATCTCGAGATGGTTCAGCAGCTCCCGATTCTTACAGTACCGTACCAGTGCATTAGCAACGTCAGCGACGACGATGCCGCCCTGGGAATGACCGATCAGAACGACTTTCGAGTAGCCCACTAGCGCTCGACTGACGATGTCCAGTACATACTGCGACAACGCGGTTTTGAAGTTGAAAGTCCGGCCTAGGATGCATTCCGCGAGATCGAGTAGCACACCATCCGTAGGGTTATGCACCAGGTGAATCGGGCGCTGAAACACGCGCGCCAATTCCTTGCCGTTTGCCTTGAGGACAGCGGAGCTTGTGGCGACACCATTGACGAAGAGCCACATCTCGCTGGCATAGGGCGAATCGAGTCCCTCACTGGCGATCGCGCCGCGGCTGTATGGCTTGCGGCGTATCGGAAAGAAGCGCGGAACAACCACCTCGATCAATGCGTCCACGGCTTCTCGAATATTCTCGTAAGATTCGGTGGACATTTCCGGGCGGGTCGGCGCGTCGCCATCGTTTCCGGCGAACAGGAATCTCAGGCTCTCGACATGCTTGAGGGCCAGGCCCAGGTCCCTGAGCAGCGCACTGCTGCGTTCGAAAAACGTCTTTTCGTGAATACGCAATGGTTTGGCCATCTTTCAATTCTAACGTCTCTCGTATCCAAACGCCTATCCGCACCGACCGGCAAAAGTAGAGTCTGGGCGCGCCGTTGTGGGTTTCAGTGGCTCTAATCGCTCGAAGAGGTGAGGGGGGGCCGCGTACGTCGTAGATCTGATTGAGCCGCATCTCGACTCGTCTTCCTGCTAATCAGAAGGTCGGCAGTTCGAGCCGAGGAGCGCGGAGCGTGACGACAGGTGCCCCTAGGGTCACGAGCGCAGCCAGGGATCAATTTCAATATCAGTTGTGACGAAAATGTGCTCGGCATTATGTGTCGGGTTATTTGACATATTGCAGTGCACGACAGGTAACAAAGAAACGGTGAAATCCAATAAAAACAAATAGATAACGAGGTTGGCCCAGAAATTGCATTAAGTTAAAATGGGGATTTGCGCGGCCCAAAAACTAACGATGGGTTTGCTTGATTCCAAGGTGTGACCAACTTTTTGGGGGGGTCGATCCAATGAAAACGTTCAAAGTCGTCGCAGCGGTAGTCGCTACTCTGGTGACCGGAAGTGCTCAGGCGGGTTTCATAGGTACGTTTTACGATACTTGTGGTGTGCAGGATCCGGATACCTGCACGCCCGTGACAACCACCATGACCGAAGTAGAGGCATTCCTCGCCACTAACCCCTCTCCAGATGCCACATTCAACTCGACAGGAATTAACTATGGCGGACCAGCCCCTTATGTGTTTACTGACCTAGACGCCTTTCTCGGGGTTGACGCAGCATCCTTGGACCCGTTAGCTGAGGGCGCAACTAGCTTGTTGGGATCTGTTATCACGCTGACCGGTACTATTTATCTGGATCCGGGGATCAACGTTTTTGATGTCTTCAGTGATGATGGTTTTTCTCTAATCATCGACGGGATCGAAATTGGCAGTTTCGAGGGCCTGCGGGCACCGAGTTCGTCGATAATTAACTACGACGCTGGCGCCGGAGGACTGGCAGCGTTCGAGCTCTTGTGGTTTGAAGGCTCTGAAACTCAAGCAGCACTCAATGTGAATTTGAACGGCGAGATAATTACGGCGGTCCTGGAACCTGGCACGCTCGCGCTCTTTGGCATTGGCTTGCTTGGTTTGCATTTGGCCAGACGCAGGAAAGTTTGAGCGTAGACCTGGTATTCGAGAAACCCCGCCTTGTGCGGGGTTTTTTGTTTTTCTCGCGCTTGTGTTTCGAAGTCCGCAGTTCGAACGGAGGCGAGCGAAGCGAGCCCTGCAGACGCTACCGGCCGAGCCGCGGCCGGACGTCGCCGAAAGCTCTGGCTTCTCTTTGCACGCGGGCATCGCCGCGAAGGCCTCGCAGCGTGACAAGATCGAGCGCCTGGCGCGCTACGTTTCGAGACCGCCGGTCGCCACCGAGCGCTTGTCGCTGACCCGGGGCGGGAACGTACGCTATAGGCGATGAGGCTGCAGACACCGGCGCCACGCTCGAGCGGTGGATTCAGCAAAATTACCGGCAGCTATTCGAATCCGAACTCGAGGGGTGGTACACCGATCCAACGCTGTGGCCGAAGGATCGAAGCCTCGACCGATTCAGGGAATGGTTTGACGTCGAATGCCACACGGTACTCGTGGATACGGTTGGCGGTGTAATCTACGATGACGAGGCATAGCCAGTCGCTGCAGCGGCCACTGGACCCGATAAAAACAAGGAGAACGCTTGCCACAGTAGCCGCCGACCCGGAAGTCAGCCAACACGTCGCAGGCCGTTGCAGATAGCGTATCACCGGAGTAGAATGCATCGCATATGCGATACATTTGAGGGCGCCATGAAATCGGCTACCATTCCGCCGCTGCGGGTCACGCCAGACCTTCGAAACGAAGCAGAAAGCGTGTTGAAAGAAGGCGAATCGCTCAGCAGCTTTGTCGAGGACTCTCTTCGCCGGCAGATTGAACACCGCAAGCTCCAGAGCGAGTTCATCGCACGTGGACTGGCAGCTCGGGAATCCGCGAAGTCCTCGGGTGAATACGCATCGAAGGAGGAAGTCATGGATTCGTTGCGCGGCATCCTCGACGCCTCGAATCGCAACGGGTGAGCTTCCGCCTCCGCTTCACCCTGGAAGCGAAATCCGATCTTGAAAGGTTGTATGGTTTCCTGGCCGAACAGGACCTCGAGGCCGCAGAGCGGGCGCTGGACGTTATCGATCGTGCGTGGACCATTCTTGAGGAGTTTCCTTTTTCCTGTCGCAAGGCCGAGGATTCCAATCCGTTTGTCCGCGAAATCGTCATTCCGTTTGGCTCGGCAGGTTACGTGGCACTGTTCGAAATCGAGAACCAACAGACGGTTACCGTTCTGGCCGTCCGCCATCAGCGAGAAGACGACTATCGCTAGTGCGGAAAGTCAGAGTTGTGGATGCAAGTTCCGTATCGCCTGTATCAAAGACCGTTGCGCGGATGCCAGCGTAGCGAAAACGTAGCGTCGAGCCGGCAATTCGCGGTTCCTGGCGAATTTGTTTCGAACTCCGCAGTTCGAACCGAGGTGAGCGCAGCGAGCCGACAGACTGCGGAGCGAAGCGAGGCAGCCCGAAGGGCGAGCTGCCGCAGGCAGTGAGTCAATCTCTCCGGGCGCGCCAATACAATCAAGGGTTTGCCGGTTTCGGTGAGCCCTTGTTTTTTATCAGCGTAGAGAAATCGTAGAGTTGTTCCCTACGATTTCCAGCTCCCGTTCGATTCGAGACGCCGCATTCGATAAATGCTCCGGTGCCAGGTGCGCGTACCGGAGTACCATCTCGTACGACTTCCAACCGCCCAACTCCATGAGCTCCTGCAGCCCGGTGCCGGCCATCACGTGCCAGCTGGCCCAGGTGTGGCGAAGATCGTGGAACCGAAAGTTCACGACCTCCGCTCGTCGCATTGCCCGTTTCCAGGCAGAGCCCACCGCTTCCATGCGTCTCCCCTGATACGTAAAACACCACCGATCGTGTTGGCCGTAGGTGGCCTTCAGCGCCAGTACTGCATCCCGGTTCAGGGGAATGCCGCGGCCGTCTCCGGTCTTGGTGGTGCCTGGATCCAGCCAGGCCACACGCCGTTCGAAGTCGACCCGGTACCATTCCATCTGCAGGATCTC
>PKUM01000187.1 GCA_002868855.1 Chromatiales bacterium
CAGTGCGATTCACTTCTTATGGGCAAGGATTGCGGCGCCCACACTTTCCCCTATGTCGAGGTAAAGAATCCGACTGCTATCGTCGAGCACGAGGCGACTACGTCGAAAATCGGCGAGGACCAGTTGTTTTATTGCCTGCAGCGAGGATTGTCAGAGGAAGACGCGGTCAACATGATCGTCAACGGTTTTTGCAAAGAGGTTTTCAAGGAGCTGCCGATGGAGTTCGCAGTCGAGGCTCAAAACCTTCTCAATGTAAGCCTTGAAGGCGCGGTCGGCTGATGACCGCACCACCCGGAGTCACGAACATGCTCAAAATTGAAAATCTCCATGCCAGCGTCGACGGCAGCGAAATACTGCGCGGTCTCGATCTCGAAGTGGGTGCCGGCGAAGTACACGCCATCATGGGGCCCAACGGTTCGGGTAAAAGCACTCTCGTTCAGGTGCTGGCCGGTCGCGACGACTATGAAGTTACTTCTGGCAGCGTTACCTACTGCGGTAGTCAGTTGCTCGACATGGCGCCCGAGGAGCGTGCCCGTGAGGGCATCTTTCTCGGCTTTCAATATCCGGTCGAAATCCCCGGGGTCAACAACGTCTATTTGCTGAAAGCGGCACTGAACGCCATTCGCAAGCACCGTGGCCAGTCCGAACTCGACGCGGTCGAGTTTCTGGGGCTGGTGCGCGACAAAATGAAATTGATGCAGATGGACGACAGCTTTCTCAAACGCGGCGTCAACGAAGGCTTTTCCGGTGGCGAGAAGAAACGTAATGAGATCTTCCAGATGGCGGTGCTGGAACCTCGCCTCGCACTGCTGGACGAAACCGATTCCGGCCTCGACATCGATGCGCTCAAGGTCGTGGCGAAAGGTGTCGAGAGCCAACGACATCCAGATCGCGCAATTGTGCTGGTGACGCATTACCAGCGACTGCTCGATTACATCGAGCCCGATTATGTGCACGTGTTGTCCGCCGGTCGAATCGTTCGTTCCGGTGACAAATCGCTGGCGCTTGAGCTGGAACGGCGAGGTTATGACTGGCTCAAGGCGGAAGCAGCTGCATGAGCACTCCGGCGCACGCACTTGATTCTTATCGGGCCGCGTTCGAGCAACGCGTGCAGCAGACCCGGGAGTCCGCGGCGCTGGCGCAACAACGCCAGCAGGCGTGGGCAGCTTTCGCGGCAACCGGCTTTCCGAACACCCGCGATGAGGACTGGAAATACACCAATCTTCGCCGCTTGTTGCGCAGGAAATTCTCGGCTCCGGCAGACAATCCGGACGAAATCGAGGCCGATGCGCTGGCCGGGCAGATTGTCGAAATGCCGCACGCGAGCCGACTGGTTTTCGTCGACGGCGTATTTTCGCCGCACCTGTCGAGCACCCCGTCCGATCATGCCGTCTCACTCGCGACAACCCTGCGAAACGAGGCGCAACCGGAAAAGACGCGGTTCGATAATGTTATCGACATCCGCCAGCATCGCTTCGCTGCGCTCAATACGGCGTTGTTTACCGACGGCGCAGTGATCAACGTTGCGCCCAATCAGAAACAGCCGACCGTGGTTTACCTGGTGTTCGTCTCGCGAGAGAACGGTCATCGCGTGGCAGTCCACCCACGGGTTCAGGTCAAGGTGGGCAACGCCTCGGCCCTGCAACTGGTGGAGCACCATATCAGCCTCGGCGCAGCGGACAATTTCGTCAACTCGATATGCGAGATCGATCTCGGAGACGGCGCGCGAGTCGAACACATAAGATTGCAGGATGAGGCCGACACGGGTTTCAGCATCGCAGGCCTGCATGTCCGTCAGGCGCGCGACAGCGAGTTCGTCAGCCACAACTATTGTCTGGGCGGGGCGCTGGCCCGTAACGACGTGGTTGTGTTGCTGGAGGAACCCGGGGCGCATTGCACCCTGAACGGGCTTTTCATGGTCCGTGGCAGTCAACATGTCGACAACCATGTGCGCATCGACCACCTCGCCATGCACACCCAAAGCGAGCAGAATTATCGTGGCGTGGCCGACGGGCGCGCTCGAGGTGTTTATAACGGTAAAGTTGTCGTACACGTCGGCGCCGACAAGACCGATGCCATTCAGAGCAGCAAGAACCTGTTGCTGTCAGACAAGGCCGAGATCGATACCAAGCCGGAACTGGAAATCTATGCCGACGACGTCAAATGCAGGCATGGAGCAACTGTCGGCCAGCTCGACGCCGATGCCCTGTTTTACCTGCGCAGCCGTGGCATCGATCTGGAAACCGCACGCGCACTTCTGACCTATGCTTTCGCCGAAGATGTCGTGGTGAAAGCCGGCGTGGATGCGGTCCGCGATCTACTCGACACGCGGATACTTGGCCTTCTTCCAGCCCAGGACATCATTCGGGAATTCGTATGAACGTTGCATCTCAAAACACGCTGCCGCTAAATTCCGCTGTGGCGGAAACGGATTTTGACGTCGAGGCGATACGCCGCGACTTTCCGGTTTTGCATCAGGAAATAAACGGGCATCCGCTCGCCTATCTCGATAACGCCGCATCCTCGCAGCGGCCGCAAAGCGTGATCGATGCGGTCAGGTATTACGAAGAACACGATCATGCCAATGTTCACCGCGGCGTGCATACGCTGAGTCAACGCGCCACCGACGCCTACGAGGGTGGGCGGGAGAAAATCAGAGCGTTCATCAATGCCGAATCCAACCAGGAAATAATTTACGTCCGAGGCGCAACCGAGGCGATAAACCTGGTAGCTCAGAGCTATGGCCGTAGCCGCATGCAGGCCGGCGATGAAATCGTCATCACAACGATGGAACACCACTCCAATATCGTGCCGTGGCAACTGCTGGCCGAACAAACCGGAGTCCGGCTCAGGGTAATACCCATCACCCGGCGCGGCGAACTGGAACTCGAGGCGGTAGACGAACTGCTGAACGAACGGACCCGATTATTGTCTGTCGTCTACATCTCCAATGCGCTTGGCACTATCAACCCGGTCAAGACGCTGATCGACAAAGCGCATTCCCGCGGAATTCCGGTCATGCTCGATGCTGCCCAGGCGGCTCCGCATACCCGGATCGACGTGCAAGCGCTGGATTGCGATTTTCTGGCCATGAGCGGTCACAAGATGTACGGCCCGACCGGAATCGGCATTTTGTACGGCAAGCGCTCGCTGCTGGAGGCGATGCCACCGTACCAGGGCGGCGGTGAGATGATTCTCGCGGTCAATTTCGAGCGCAGCGTATACAACGAACTTCCGTACAAATTCGAAGCCGGTACACCAAACATAAGTGGCGCCATCGGGCTCGGCGCCGCGGTCGACTATCTCCAGGCAATCGGGCTGGAGCGGATTTCGCGCTATGAACACAAGTTGCTGCGTTATGCGACGGAGAAACTCGAATCGATACCGGAACTGAAAATTGTCGGCACCGCACGCGAGAAAGCCAGCGTCATTTCGTTTACCGTCGACGGCGTCCACCCCCACGATCTCGGCACGATTGTCGACAGTGAAGGCGTCGCGATAAGAACCGGGCACCACTGTGCAATGCCGGTCATGGAATTTTTTGGCGTGCCTGCCACGGCGCGTGCCTCATTTGCGTTCTACAACACGACTGCCGAAATCGATGCGCTCGCAAACGCTTTACAGACCGCGCTCGGGGTACTGCGTTAATGGATCTTCGCGAGCTCTACCAGGACATTATTGTCGACCACAACCGGAGTCCCCGGAATTTTCGGGTACCCGAGCATTACGACCGCATGGCGGATGGTTTCAACCCGCTGTGCGGCGACAAACTGCATGTGTATCTGTCCGTTGACGACAATCGCGTCACCGACGTCAGTTTTCAGGGATCGGGATGTGCGATATCGGTCGCCTCCGCGTCGTTGATGACGGAAGCGGTGAAGGGCCTTACGGAACAAGAGGCACGGGCGCTGTTCGAGGACGTTCACAAGGCGCTTACCGGTGACGAGGATGCGGTTGACCTCGAAAGGCTCGGCAAACTGGCGGCGATATCAGGAGTGCGAGCGTTCCCGTCTCGAGTCAAGTGCGCCAGCCTGTGCTGGCATACCCTGACGGCTGCGCTGGATCAGCAAGACACAGCGGTTTCAACGGAGTAAGTGATGTTCGGCCACGACAACGAACCTGTGACCCTGCATCGCGACGTCAATGCAGTGATGATTCCCGCCGGCGTCGAGGTCAAATTGCGCGAAGGAATGTCCGGATTCATCACCCAGGCACTGGGCGGCAGTTTTACCGTTTATGTCGAAGGCAACCTCTTTCGCGTTGCGGGCGTGGACGCCGATGCGCTTGGCAAAGAACCCGTGAGACCGCCGGAACTGCCGCCTGGGGCTACCGATCAGGACGTCGAGGAGCTGATCTGGCAACAAATGCGCACCTGTTACGACCCGGAAATTCCGGTAAATATCGTGGATTTGGGCCTAATTTACCGTTGTCAGCTCGGGCGCGACGATGACGGTGCCCGAATTGTCGAGGTTGACATGACCCTGACGGCGCCTGGCTGTGGCATGGGCGAGATCCTGGTTCAGGACGTCAAGGAAAAAATCGAGATTATCCCCACCATCAACGCTGCCCGGGTTGAGCTCGTTTTCGACCCACCTTGGAATCAGTCTATGATGTCCGAGGCTGCGCAGTTGCAGACTGGTATGATTTAAGGTTTGGTCAGCAGGTAAGCAGATGAGTGATTCATGGATTGATGTCGCCCTTGCCTCTGCGGTCGCACCCGGCGGATACGAAGTCGTCGACACGGATGATCAAGTGATTGCTGTGGTAAATGTGGGCGGTCAGTTTTTCGCTATCGAGGACGTGTGCACCCATGACGGCGAGGAATTGACGGGAGGCCCCATCGAGGATGCCGAAATCGTCTGTCCGCGGCATGGCGCGAGATTCTGCCTCCGTACCGGAGCCGCCCTTACAGCGCCCGCCTACGAGCCGGTCCGCACTTTTCCCGTGCGGGTTCAGAACGGTATGATTCAGGTCAGCGTATGAACATCCACGTGTCAAAATCGCTCTCACACCCGCTGTCGGTGATCGTCGCTACTGTCGCGATGCTTGCGTTGGCATTGCCCGGTCTCGCGCGCGCCACGCCCGATCCCGCCGTGGCGGAGACTATTGAGTACCTGATCGCGAGCGTGTCGGAATCGGATCTTACGTTCATTCGTAATGGCAAGCGCTATGCCGGCAGCGAAGCCGCCGAACACATGCGTAAGAAATACGATTATTTCGACGATGACATCGTCAGCGCCGAGGATTTTATCCGCCTTGCCGCCACCCGAAGCCTGATGTCGGGAAAACCTTACTACGTGGTACTCGCTGACGGAACGCGGACCAAGACCGCCGACTGGTTGGGGACGAGGTTGGGCGAGTATCGACTGCAAATGGCCGAACAAGCGCTCGCCCAGGAGTCCGAGAATGAGTAACCGCAGTCGAAACCTCCTCGTCCCTGTGTTGCTCGCGGCCGTGCTGGCGGCTTGCTCGAGCCAGCTTGAACTGGAACCGGCTCAGGAACAGCGGAATTCGGTCGCGATAAATGCTCCGATCAACGATCAGGGTGGCGTGCGGGTGATGACACTCAACGCTGCGCACTCGCGTGGCACGGGCTTTCATCAGATATTGCAGGACGGCGACACTGCGCGCGAGAATCTCGCCACCATCGCCGCGGTCATCGAACGCGAGGCGCCCGATGTGCTGGCACTGCAGGAGCTTGATGGACCGTCATTCTGGAGCGGCGGCTTCGATCACGCCGAGTTTCTCAGCGAGCGCAGCGGCCTGCCGTCATACCTGCGGGCCGATAATCAGAAACTGGCCGGCTTGCGCTATGGCACAGCACTGATGTCGCGATACACGCTAGCCGATGGCGAGGGATTCTCGTTTCCGGCTCGCGGAGTCTGGCCGGCCAAGGGCTTCGTTGTGTCCACTATGGAGACAGGTGCCGCCGATTATCCTTCCGTGACCGTCGTGTCTGTCCATCTCGATCCTTTGCGACCGACGATGCGCCATAAACAGCTGCGTATGCTCGCTCAGCATCTCGACAGCAGCACCGGACCAACCATCGTTATGGGCGATTTCAACTGCGAGTGGGAAGA
>PKUM01000066.1 GCA_002868855.1 Chromatiales bacterium
CGGCACCGAACAGATCAACATGGATCTGTCGCAGCGCCGGGCGAAGACGGTGTCAGACTTTCTGGTCGCCAATGGCGTCTCACGCAGCCGCCTGCAGACCAAGGCGTACGGTGAGGCCATGCCCAAGGATCCGAACGACTCCGAAGCGAACCGGTCGAAAAACCGGCGCGTCGAGCTGGCCGTTTACGCCAACGACGACATGAAGGCCAGCGCGCAGGCCGGAAACCTCTAGTTCATCGGCATCGTCGGTGACCGTCAGGGGACAGTGACAGAAACACAGCAATACTGATCGCTGCCGAGGATCGGACGCAGATACAGGTAATGCCGCGACGGGCTCCCTCGCCAGGGGAGCCCGTGTTCGTTTCCGGTTTCGCGGCGAGACCGGAGGCCTTTTTAACCGCAGGCGCGGCACGAGAACCTACCGGAATCCGGCAACGGCGGCGCGACACCCCATTGTCATTCCGATAGTGTCTCCCCCGTCCGTCCGAACGCTGTGCCGCCATCGACTATTCTGACCTTTGAGGTCCGGGCTAGTGGTTTGCCCCGATATCCCGCGGCCGCCGCGTTGGCGCACAATTGGCGCTGCAATAGTTTGCCCATCCATCCAACCAACACGGACGCCTGATCCATGACCAGACAATTCGTATACTCATTCGCCGACGGCGACGGCCATGACAAGAAGCTGCTCGGTGGCAAGGGCGCCAATCTGTGCGAGATGACCCAGATCGGTATCAATGTGCCACCCGGATTTGTGATTACCACTGCAGCCTGCCTCGAGTATCTCGAGGCCGATGCTCTGCCGGATGCGCTGATGAGCCAGGTCAGCGAGGAAATCCTGCGGTTGCAGGCGGCCACCGGGAGGACGTTCGGTGCTGGCGAAAACCCGCTTCTCGTGTCGGTGCGCTCGGGCTCTGCGTTGTCGATGCCGGGAATGATGGACACGATCCTCAATCTCGGACTCAACGACGAGACATTGGCCGGTCTTATCGCCCAGACCGGCGATGAGCGCTTCGCCTACGACGCCTATCGCCGCTTTATTCAGTTGTTCGGCAAGGTCGCGCTCGGTATCGATGACGAGAAATTCGACGAGCATTTCAACGAGGTCAAAAAACGTGCCGGTGTCAAAGCCGATCTGTCGCTCGACGCCGCGCATCTGAAGGAGATCAGTGACAAGTTTCTCGCCGTAGTCCGCGCCGAGACTGGCACCGGGTTTCCGCAGGATGTGATGCTGCAATTGAAGCTTGCGGTCGAAGCGGTGTTCCGCTCCTGGATGGGGAAACGGGCCGTGGACTACCGGCGCGAATTCAACATTACGCCGGATATGGCGAACGGCACCGCGGTGAATATCTGCACGATGGTATTCGGCAACATGGGCGACGACTGCGCTACCGGTGTCGGCTTCACCCGCAACCCGGGTACCGGCGATAACGAGATGTTCGGGGAGTACCTGACCAATGCCCAGGGTGAGGACGTCGTTGCCGGCATACGCACGCCGAAGCCGTTGCAGCAGATGGCCGAGGAAATGCCCTCGCAGTACGCGCAGCTGGTCGAGCTGCGCAACAGGCTCGAGTCGCACTACCAGGAGGTTCAGGACTACGAGTTCACGATAGAGAAAGGCACGCTCTACTGCCTGCAGACGCGCAACGGCAAGATGAATGCCGCGGCGCTGGTTAAGACTTCGGTGGAGATGGCGCGTGAGGGTCTGATCAGCCGCGATCAGGCGTTGCTGCGGATAGACCCGGAGATGCTGGAGCAAATGCTGCATCCGCGGCTTGATCCCGACAGCACGACCGAGCCGGTCGCGCTCGGTCTGCCGGCTTCGCCCGGCGCTGCATCGGGTAAATGCGTGTTCGACGCGGATCTCGCCGAGAAGCTCGGCAATACCGGTGAGCAGGTCATTCTCGTGCGCGAGGAGACCCGCCCGGAGGACATTCACGGGTTCTTTGCCGCCGCCGGCATCCTCACGAGCCGTGGTGGCAAGACCTCGCACGCCGCGGTTGTCGCGCGCGGGATGGGCAAGCCCTGCGTCGCCGGGGCCGAGGGCATCGCCGTGGATGTCGCGCTGCGTCTCGCGCATGTTGGCGAACACATTCTGCACGAGGGTGACGTGATCACGCTCGATGGCGCCACGGGCAATGTTTACCTGGGCGCCATTCCCACGCTCCCGCCGCAATTTTCGGACGATCTCAGGACGCTGCTCGAATGGGCCGACGAGGTCGCGGACCTCAAGGTCATGGCCAACGCCGATACCCCTGACGCCGCGAGAAAAGCGCGCGAATACGGAGCGATGGGAATCGGTCTTTGCCGCACAGAGAGGATGTTCAATGCCAGCGATCGCCTGCCGATCGTGATCGACATGATCCTCGCCGGCGACGAGATGGAGCGTAAAGCCGCGCTCGACCGGCTGTTGCCGATCCAGCGTGCGGATTTTGTCGAGCTGTTTTCGGTGATGGCGCCGGACCCGGTCACCGTGCGCCTGCTCGATCCGCCGATGCATGAATTCCTGCCTACCGAGCAGCAACTGCTAGAACAAATCGAAACGCTGCGTATCTATCGCGACGTGGTGCGCGGTCGCGAGACCGCGCTTGCGACGATCGGCTGCCATTCGCCGTTGCCGAAACCGTTTAGCGAATTGAGCGAGGAACTGGTGATAGATGCGCTGTCGCGCAAGGAGCGGATGCTGAAGAAGGTGCGAGAGCTGCAGGAGACCAACCCGATGCTGGGTCATCGCGGGGTGCGCCTGGGCATCACTTATCCCGAGATTTACGCGATGCAAATAGAGGCGATTCTCGAGGCTGCGGCCGAGTGCACGAGAAATGGCATCGATGTGCGTCCGGAAATCATGGTGCCGCAGGTCATCACTGCGCAGGAGCTCGAACATGTCAGGCGTTCGGTCGAGGCGATGACCGCACGGCTCGAAAAGGAATACGGCGCGTCGGTGGTGTTCGAGTTCGGCACGATGATTGAAACGGTTCGCGCCTGCACCCGGGCGCGGCAACTGGCGGCGAGTGCGGAGTTCTTCTCATTCGGTACCAACGACCTGACCCAGGCGACGTTCTCGTTTTCGCGCGAGGATGCCGAGAACAAATTCCTGCCGATGTACAACGAGTCGGGCATCCTCCAGGACAACCCGTTCGAGGTGCGCGATACCCAGGGAGTGGGTCAGCTGATAATGATGGCGGTTCGAGGCGGGCGCGAGGTGCGCCCGGATCTGCGGATCGGCATCTGCGGTGAGCAGGGCGGTCACCCGGAGTCGATCCGGTTCTGTCACTTTGCCGGCCTGAATTACGTGTCATGCTCGGGACCGCGGGTCCCGGTGGCGAGACTGGCCGCTGCGAATGCCAAACTGCGCGAGGACGGGTTCGCCGGCCCGGCGGTCCAGGCTTAGGCCCGGCGCGTTGCGGCGCGGACGCGGTCCATGCAGTAATTGACTACCCTGTGAGGGAGTCTTCCGCTCAAACATGGTCAAGGCGCTGTCGTGGGCGGCGCCGCAGGAGTGCTTAACGCATGAAAAAACTTGCCATCAAGGCGCTGCGGGACCTCGAGGATCGCGTCCCTGCGCATGCGCTGGTAGCCGATGTCGACCTGGTGGTGACCCGTTACGATGACAATATAAGCGTGCTGTACGGGCGCTGCGCCCATCGCGGTGCGTTGATGTCCGACGGCTATGTCGACGGCAAGAACATCATTTGCGGCGTCCATGGCTGGGACTACCGCCTGGATACCGGGGTCAGCGAATACAACAACAGCGAGACGTTGCCGGGATTTCGCTCATGGGTCGAGGATGGCCAGGTCTTTGTCGACGAAGACGAGATCGCGGCCTGGTCGCGCGCCCATCCCCAGCCCTACGATCGCGATGCCTACCAGGGTGCCTACCAGGATCCGACCGGCACCGCGGATGAGCCATACGTGAAATATATCCGCAAGCTCGCCGCGGACGGTCTGGCCAAGGTCGGGCATCACGGCCCGGCGGCCGCGATGGGCGTGCCGCGCGGTAAGTTGCCGAGCTGGGACGATCTGCAGTTCGTCGTCGGCCAGTTGCACAAGCTGCCGTTGCTCGACGACGAGCCGGTCGGCACCGGCCTCGTGATCGGCCCCAATGCGAAGAAGCCGCTCGAGCTGGCAATACCGTTGTTCGTCTCCGACATGAGTTTCGGGGCGTTGTCGGAGGAAGCCAAGGTCGCCCTCGCCAAGGGTGCCGAGCTTG
This sequence comes from Chromatiales bacterium, assembly GCA_002868855.1. Classification (GTDB taxonomy): domain Bacteria; phylum Pseudomonadota; class Gammaproteobacteria; order Steroidobacterales; family BM003; genus BM003. The sequence continues at coordinate 4,208 of PKUM01000066.1, forward strand.
CCGGCACCGGCATATGCTCGGGCGAGGGCGGCATGCTCGCGGACGAGCAGCGCGCCAATACGCGGTACTTCTACGAGCTCGCCTCGGCGCGGTTCGGTTTCGCGTGGGACAAGGTGCAACAGACCCAGGCATTTCACTTCAAAGGCGGCCAGGGCGCGAAAACCGGTACCGGCGGTCACCTTCCGGGTGAGAAGGTGAAGGGAAAAATCGCCGAGGTGCGAGGACTTGCCGAGGGTGAGCCGGCGATCTCGCCGGCACGGTTCCCGGAGTGGACGAGCCTCGAACAGTTCCGCGATTTCGCCGCCGAGGTGCGCGAGCAAACCGGCGGGATACCGGTGGGTTTCAAATTGTCGGCACAACACATCGAGAAGGATATCGATGCGGCGCTCGCGGTCGGCGTCGACTACATCATTCTCGATGGCCGCGGTGGCGGCACCGGCGCGGCACCGCTGATCTTTCGCGATCACATCTCGGTACCGACGATTCCGGCGCTCGCGCGCGCCCGGCGCCATCTCGATTCCTCGGATGCCGGCGGCGTAACGCTGATCATTACCGGCGGGCTGCGTCATCCGGCCGATTTTGCCAAGGCGATGGCGCTTGGCGCCGACGGCGTGGCGGTATCCAACGCGGCAATCCAGGCCATCGGTTGTCTCGGCATGCGCGCCTGTCAGACCAACAACTGCCCGGTCGGCATTGCCACGCAGAAGCCGCACCTGCGGGCGCGCCTGCCGGTGGATATCGCGGCCGAGCGGCTGGCGAGGTTCTTCTCGGCGGCGGTCGAGCTGATGACGGTGGTGGCGCGCGCAGCCGGTCATCGTCACCTCAGTGAGTTTTCCGTAGAGGATCTGACCACGTTCAAATCTGATATGGCGCAACTGACCGGCGTTGCATATGGTGGCGTCGGGATCGGCTGAACCGGGTATTGACCATGACGACAGTGCAGTTTCCAGAGCTCGATGCAAATGCGATCGTTGCAACGCGCGATACGCTGCATGGCTACTCGCGGATTCTCGGTGACTGGCTGAAGGCCTGCCGCCCGCGGCGCAAGCACTGGTGGCATGCGAGCCTGCGCCCGTCGCTCGCCGGGCTCACCACCGGTTTCGTAAATGCCGATGTTCGATTCGAGCTGGAACTGGATCTGCGAGACGGCTTACTGGCAGGGCGGATCGCCGGTGGTGAAGAGTTGCGCGAGCCGTTGGTTGGACAGTCGTCGGCGGCGCTCGCGGCGGCGGTGGCGGATTTCCTGGTCGCGGCCGGCATGTCCGACGATCTGGCGGCGACGGTATCGGATAGCGACAAGGTAACGCCAGGCTACTCGGCCGAGCTGGCCACGCTGATGGCCGACGCGCTTGCCGCGGTGTCATCCACGCTGGCGCGGTTTCGTGCCGGTATCGCCGAAGAAACCAGTCCCATTCAGCTATGGCCGCATCATTTCGATCTCTCGATGCTGTGGCTGCCGGGAACCAAGATACCGGGACAGGATCCCGACGACGAGGAGCACTCGGACAAGCAGATGAACTTCGGCTTCACTTTTGGCGATGACGGGATCCCGGAGCCCTATTTCTATGTCACCGCCTACCCGTTGCCGGATAACTTCCCGGACCTCGCATTACCACCCGGCGCACACTGGAAAAGCGACGGATTCAGTGGCGTGGTTCTCAGATATCACGACCTGTCGGCCACCGCTGACCCGGAGGATTACCTGCTGGGCCTTTGGGACGTACTGCTCGCGGCCGGCCGCGAACGGATGCTCTCCGGATCCGGCTAATTCGCCGTGGTGTTATCGATCCGCGGCCGGCTGACTCGCGCCGAGGCGGCC
>PKUM01000072.1 GCA_002868855.1 Chromatiales bacterium
AGAAGCAACTCCAGGTGCAGAAGAGGTCGCAGAGACTGACATCCGGCGCTGATGTCGGACGGCCTTTTCGTCGGCTCGCTCGCAAAGTGAATCGCAATCATCGAACCCAGGCCATTGGCGTACATCGGTACCGCTTTCGCGGCGAACATTTCTTTGAGTGAAAGGCGAAACGCTTCCGACCAGTCAAAGAACTCCGCGGCACGTTGCGGCGTATAGACTTTGCTCAATGCCGCACAACCGGCCGCCATGGAACAGACGTTGTTATTGAACGTGCCGGCGTGGGCCAGCGCGCCCGGCAGTCTCGGGTTGAACTGCGCCATGATTTCGGCGCTCCCGCCGAATGCGCCCGTCGGCAGGCCTCCGCCGATGAACTTGCCCAGCGTGGTCAGGTCGGGTGCGATGCCCAGCATTCCCTGGACGCCGGCGCTGCCGAGCCGCGCCGTTTTGATCTCATCGAAGATCAGCAGTATCCCGAATTCCCTTGTCTTTTGCCTGAGCATCTGCAGGAACTTCCGGTCTGCCGGGATATTACCGCCGGCACCCAGTATCGGTTCGATGATGACAGCGGCAAGCTGGTCACCCACCTGACCGATCAACTCGGCGGTGCCTTCGATGTCGTTATAGTCCGCCAGAACAAAGTCGAAGGGCATGTTGAGCGCGCAGTGGCCGCCCGGAAATTTGATGACTCCGCCATGGTAGGCCTCATTGAAGACCAGCAGCTTGTCGCGGCCTGTCACGACTCGCGCCGTGCTCAATGCCATCAGGTTCGCTTCGGTGCCCGAGTTGCAAAACCTGACCTGTTCAAGAGAGGGAAAACGCTCGCACAGCAGCCCTGCCAGCTCTCTCTCGTAAGAGGTCGGTGCGCCCATGGCGATACCGGTGTCGAGAGCCTTGCAGATTGCCGACTTGATGACCTCGTTGGTATGACCGAACAGGGCCGCGGAATACTCACCCACGAAATCGACGTAGCGATGGCCGTCGAGGTCCGTTACTTCAGCGCCCTCGCCTGCGACCATGGTCAGGGGGAATGGATCGTAATGCAGAACGGTGCGGGTATTGCCGCCCGGCAGATAACGCTGCGCCTTTGTGTCGGCAGCCTGGCTCAGAGGATTTGCAGACGCATACCGCGACCGCGCACTCTCAATCGCATGACTCAGTGATTCCATTTCATGTCCCGGACATCATGTGGTTATTGCGGTGGCAGTATCGATGCGCCGGTGCGGCTTCTGACTTGTTCAAACGTGACGCCCGGCGCCAGTTCAATGACCTGGAATCCGGCGGGGGTGACATCAACGACGGCAAGATTGGTATAGATGCGAGACACAACGCCAGGCCCGGTTAGTGGATAGCTGCACTTCTCGACCAGTTTCGGTTCGCCGGTTTTGGTCGTGTGCTGGGTAATCACGTAGATGTTCTTCACTCCCTGCACGAGGTCCATCGCACCGCCCACCGCGGGGATGGCATCTGCCGCACCCGTAGACCAGTTGGCGAGGTCGCCGTTTTCCGCCACCTGCATCGTGCCGAGCACACAAACATCGATGTGACCGCCACGAATCATGCTGAAGCTGTCGGCATGGTGGAAGTAAGCGGCGCCGGGCAACGCGGTCACGTATTTCTTGCCGGCATTTATCAGGTCGAGGTCGCGCTCGTCGTCAGCCGGTGGCGGCCCCATGCCAAGCATGCCGTTTTCGGTGTGATAAATGAACTCGCGGCCTTGCGGCACAAACTTCGCGACCAGTTCCGGAATCCCGATTCCCAGGTTCACGTAGGAACCGTCGGGGATGTCCTGGGCCGTTCTTGCTGCCATCTGTTCTCTTGTCCAGCCTTCACTCATGGGTAACTCCTTCCCGCGGCAATGAGGGTGTCCTCATGGACGGGCCGGGAAACCTCGACGATGCGATCGACGAATATTCCGGGCGTGATCACGTGCTCGGGATCGATATCACCGGCAGGCACAAGTTGCTTTGTCTGAACGATGGTTGTCGTGGCCGCCATGCACATCAGGGGGCTGAAGTTGCGGGCAGTCTTGTTGAAGGTCAGGTTGCCCAACGGATCGGCAATTTCGCTCTTGATCAACGCAAAATCGGCCTTGAGCCACGGCTCCATGACGTAAGTGCGATCATCGAACTGCCGCAGCTCCTTGCCGTCAGCCAGGATCGTGCCCACCGTGGTCGGTGTGTAGAAAGCAGGAATCCCCGCGCCCGCTGCACGAATGCGTTCGGCAAGCGTGCCCTGGGGAACAATTTCCAGCTCGATTTTGCCCTCCCTGTACAGCTTCGGGAACACTCTGGATTGGCTGGACCGCGGAAACGAACAGATCATCTTGCTCACCTGGCCGTTGCCAATCAGGGCTGCCAGCCCCACCTCGCCGTTGCCGGTGTTGTTATTGATTACCGTCAGGCCGGTCGCGCCGTGGTCAATCAGGGCATGAATCAGTTCTATCGGGCTGCCTGATGCGCCGAACCCGCCCACCATCACAACCGCTCCGTCCGGAATGTCCGCGACGGCGTCTGCGACCGATGGGCATCTCTTGTCAATCACCTGGGACTCCTGCTGAACAAGGAAGAACTAAAGGAAAACCTCGGTATCTTTCCAAACTGCCTCGATGCGGTCGATACGGTCTGTCGCATCATCCTGAAGCGCTTTTGCCACCCCGGCAACGAGCAATTCGCACATCGCGACGACAGGAACCGAGCTGTCAAAGGGGCCGATAGCCGGAATCTCGATCTGGCACCAGACATCCGCCAACTCGACCAGCGGCGAGAGTGGACTATCGGTAATCGCCACGACGGTAACGCCAGCGTTGGCGAAGATACTGGCTGCGGCAGCGACCTGCCGCCGGTAGCGGAAGAAGTCGAACACCACGGCCGCGTCGCCTGGCCCCGCGTCGCTCAGGGCGGTACCAAACGCATGTTCCTCGAGCGAGCGCACGCCGGGCCGTACCATCGACAAGCCGCTGCAAAGCGTATGAGCACCTGCCTGCGAAGTCTCCCCGGAAAGAACCCATACATTTTCAGCCCGGACGACAGGGTCGATCAGCGCTGCCATTCGATCGCTTTCAACGACGGCAAAAACGGATGAAATAGCGTTGCTGATCGCCACTTTTGCCGGCAGCGTCATTTCGCCATCGCTTCTGATCCGCTCGCTCGGGCGTGACAGACGATGCGATAAATTGCTGCGAATGTGTTGTTGCAACTGGGTATAGCCCGCGAACCCGAGCTTGGCGGCGAAACGCACGATAGACGGTCGGCTGGTGCCGACACGGCCGGCCAGATCCGAGACGGTGCCGAAGGCAAGCAAGGTGGGCTCGGCAAGCACCGCCTCCGCGATACGCCGCTCCGTGGGCGTGAGCTCAGCGCTGACCGCCGCGACCAAATCCAGAACGGATGCTTCCGGGCCCGTTATGTTCATATTGTTACATTAGCACAACGGTATCGTGCTATGTGTTACATTATTGCCGATGGCAACATGAAAACGGGGAGTGACGTGGCAACTGCAGGCAGATACGTTCCGACGGAAAGAGAACAAGCGTTCCTGGACACGATTGAGAGTCCGAAACACGATCGTCAGACAATCAATGGTCTGAAGCCCTTCCTGCAGGATACGGCGCCCCCGGAGTTCAGGGGTTTCTATTCCCGGGACGAGCTTTCCGCATTGGCAAGCGTGAAAGGCACGGAGCGCGATGTCGAGGCCCGGATGCCGGTGAAGGTGACTGGCCATTTTTTCGAGTTGGCCAGAAACAGCAAGCCGCTGCAGAGACTCGTCAAGGCCAGCCCGGATGAGACGCTCAACCTGGCGGGTTCCGAAGATCCCGGATATCAGATGGATTTCGCGCCGGTCGAAGGCTTGTTGCACAAGTATGAAATGGGGCTGGTGTATGCGGTCTCCACTTGTTCGGCGCATTGCCGATTCTGTTATCGCGAAGAGCTGATCAGCCAGAAGGAAGTCGAACGCCAGGATGGCACCGTCGCCAAGAAAGGACTGGCGAAGATCAAGGACGTCACCGATTACATACGCGAACACAACAGAATCGTCGCCGCTAACGGCGGGCTGCACCCGGAAACCGGCCGCGAGAAACTCAGGGAAGTTCTGCTGTCCGGTGGCGACCCGATGGTGTTGCCAAACCGCAAGGTTGGTGCCTGGATGGCCGCGCTCGCAGAGGCGGGCGTGGAGTCGATTCGCATTGGCACAAAGGAGATGTCTTTTTTCCCGAAGCGTTTTGACGAAGCATTTCTGTCAATGCTCGACAATTTCCACCAGACTTACCCGGATATCGGTTTTCGGCTGATGATCCACTTTAATCACCCGGACGAATTCCTGCTGAAGGATGCCGATGGTGCCTATCTCACCAATCCCAACGGCTCGCTCAAGTGGCACGAGGACACCCGCAAGGCCATGGAGGGGATTACGTCCCGTGGCTGGATCAATGTCGAGAACCAGGCGCCTATCATCAAGGGCATCAATGACGATCCCGACGCGCTCAGAGTGATGCAACGTGCCCTGTACCGGGTCGGAATTGGAAACCACTACTTCTTCTGCGGCAGAGACATCGTGGCCTACCGGGCTTTTAACGTGCCGATCGAAACCGCATGGAATATCCTGAACGAGTCACAGAAAGGGCTGTCCGGCGTGGAAACGCACGCACGCCTGTCGATAACGCACTACAAGGGCAAAACCGAGGTGGCCGCGGTTACCAACGAGCCTCTTCATGGGATTCCCGGATCCGAAAACGGCGTGGTGATTTTCAAGATCCTGCGCAACGCACTGGACGCGCCGGACCGCGGCAAGGTCTGTATCGTCGGGCGCAACCCGGACGCCATCTGGTTCGACGATTACGAGGATCGTGTCATCTTCGACGAAGCTGGCCTCTACGACTACGGCCGAGTGGATAAGAAAATAGTTGAAATCGACGAAGCCGTCGAAGCGGCCGTCGGTCACTGAAAGACCGCCCGTCACCCGTTGCAGTAATATCTCCATTCGATTCCCTGGAATATTCTGCTATGTGCCGTGCTTCCGCTGTCATCGTCTGGTCGCTTCTGATTCCCACCATCATTTCTGCGAGCGAGCCCGAGCGGCTGCTCAACGTTCGTGACATGTACCCGAGCATTTCCCCCGATGGCCGGCTCTTGGTCTTCGAATCAAATCGGTCCGGTACAAGCCAGGTCTACGCCAGAATTTTGGGCGACGAGGCGGGCGACGCATCGACAATAAAATTGACGAATTCCGAGTTTGGCGCGGAGACGCCGGTGATCTCGCCCGATGGAACGCAGATCGTTCTGGCAATCTACGTCGCCGCGGGTAACAACGATGTATTCGTAATGAACATCGACGGGAGCGATCTGCGTCAACTGACGTTTGGACCCGGCTATGACGGCCATCCGCCAACGGCCAACTGCAGCGATCGATCGCACACTGACCCGAAGCGTCAATCCAGCGAAATTTCGAAATCCGGCGAGAATGCGATCGGAATGACATACTTGTTAATGACCTGCGTGTAGCGATCATCGATCGGGGCAGCTTCCTCGGCCGCGCCCGGGTTCCACACGACCTCGATCCGGCGCAGGCCCGGCTCGAGCCCGGTAAGTGGCACAAGACCTATCAGACCTCGCATTCTCAGGTCCGCGCGCTCTGCAGGTTCAAAATCCGCCATCGATACCGGACTTCCGTCAATAGCCACTGTCCATAACTGGCGCAAGCAGGCGACCCGGTCCGGCGCTTCCTCGGCGCTGCCGCAGAGTTGATCGAGCACGAGATTGTCGCGCAGCGGCTGATACGGCAAGAACAGGCGAACGAAGCTGCCGCTTTGCTTGAAGCTGTCGACCCGGGGCCAGCCGCGCACGCGATCGATCGGACTGGGCATGTCCTCGTAGTATGTGCTGCGGAGTCCTTCCTGGACCTGAGCCGTGTCGAGATACGTGAACTCCCCGGAAAGCGTAAAGCTGCGCCAGGCGCCAAGACGGGTGCTGCCTATGGCTGCAATAAC
>PKUM01000097.1 GCA_002868855.1 Chromatiales bacterium
CAGGGCGGCCGCAACCTTGCGTCCTTCGGACGCGAGAATGTTGTAGGTCCTGCAGGCAGCGGCGGTATCCATAACCTCCATTCCTATTCCTCGCACCGGGCCGAGTGCCAGTACCCGCGGCGCTGGAAACGCAATGCTACTTCCGCTCCCCAGTAGCACCAGTTCGGGCTCGAGACTCCAGACAGCTTCCAGATGGCGTTCATCGAGCAATGCCATGTTGCGCGGCGTCCAGTCGGGCACGATGGCGTCCGGTGCAACAATGAGGTTGCCGGAATGCCAGCGTTCGCCGACCTGGATCGCGTCTTTGCGGATGGCGCGAATCATATTCAGGCCGGTAGCGCTTTCACGGTGAAATTGCATGCGGCAATGCTACCTGCAACGCGGTCCGACCGGGAGTCCCTGCGCTTGTTGCAGGGGTTCAGCTGAGGCACCATTTCCAGCCCAAACTCGTTGCCCCAGGTCGCTGCCGTCCCGTGCCCACCGTTCTTACCCTTGTCGAGCCGCATCTTGCGTACCTGAGCGCGGCTGCCGTCGCGCACGGCAGCAGCCGTCAGCGCGCCGTCCTGGGTGCGATGCTCGCCCGTGCGTCGGCCACGGTGGCGCCGCCCACCACGTACGAGTCCGGACTCTATATCCTCGCGGGCGGGGATTCCGCGGCGCGGGTCGCCGTGGCGCCGGTTACATGGCTGCATGACTATGGAGCGCGCGCTACCGCGGATTGCTGGCGTGCGGATCCGGCGCACGTCCGGCTCGGTAGCGGCAGGGACACCGGTGTTGTTTTCGGTACCGCCCTTGCACTCGACACGCGGGAAGCGGCGACTTTCGCGGCTGACATTGCGGCGGCACTGGAATGGCCGCCATGGAAACTCGTCGCACCGGTCGCCGATCGCTGGTACCTGCACGACATGGCATGGCCGCAAATCGATACCGCAACGCCCGTGGAAGTTGGGCAATCCGGTTTTTCCGCGGCGTTGCCGCGCGGGGCGGCCGCCGCCGATCTGCGCCGCGCGCTGAGCGAGGTGCAGATGTTGCTCAGCGACCATCCGCTCAATCTCGAACGCGTGCGGAGGGGATTGCCCGCGGTCAATAGCCTCTGGTTTTGGGGGGGCGGTCGCGGGCCGGATCCGGGAACGGGCATTCGATGCTCACGGCTGTTTGGCGAGGACCCGTTCCTGGGCGGGCTCGGACGAATGGTGGAGGAAGAAATGCGACCGTTACCGTCGCCGAGCGACGAGGAATTCTGGGCAAATTGTCGCGGTGAAACGTTAATGGCTCTCAGCCCGAACGTGGCATTCGCGGGCCCCGGCGAGAAAGCTGCGGCGCTCGAGCGGCTTGTTTGCTGGCTGACCGAGGCGCGCCGCCGGTTGCTGACGGGCCGGCTGAGCGAACTCAGGCTGGCCGATGCGCTTGGTCGTCGTTTTTGCTGGCGCAGATTCGATCCGCTGCGGATCTGGCGGCGCACGATTCCGCCACTGGGGCGCCAACAATGAGCCGTCGGATTGAGCGGCGGGGTATATCGGTTGCTGACCGGCTGCCGCGCGAAATCCCGGCTGTTTTGCGCCGTGTCCTGTTGGCGAGGGGAATTGCCGATGCTGACCAGCTCGAGCATCGGCTCGGGAGTTTGATCGGGGTCGGAAGACTTGCGTCATTGCCGGCAGCCGTCAACGTTTTGCTCAGGCACCTCGACAACGGCAACCGGATCACTGTAGTCGGCGATTTCGATGCGGATGGTGCGACCAGTACGGCATTGGTGTTGAGGGTGTTGCGCCTGCTCGGCGCGGACGCGGGCTACCTGGTGCCAAATCGGTTCGAGTTCGGCTATGGGCTGACGCCTGCGATCGTCGATCTCGCGGCCAATGACTGTCCGCGGTTGCTTGTCACTGTGGACAATGGAATATCCAGTATCGAGGGTGTCGAGCGGGCAAATGCGCGCGGGATCGAAGTGCTTATCACCGATCATCATCTCCCCGGGGAAGCGCTTCCGGCGGCTGAGGCCATCGTCAATCCGAACCTCGCGGAAGACGACTTCCCGAGCAAGTCCCTGGCCGGGGTCGGGGTCGCTTTTTATCTCGTCGCGGCGCTTGCGCGCCGCGTCGGCCTGGACTCCGCAACCATAACCGGGCTTCTGGACCTGGTGGCGCTCGGTACGGTCGCCGATGTCGTTCCGCTTGACCGCAATAACCGTATTCTCGTCAGCGAGGGACTGCGGCGTATCCGCGCCGGACGCTGTGTTCCCGGAATCCCCGCGTTGATGAACGAGGCGGAGCGGGACTGGCGCAGCATCGTCGCTACCGATCTCGGATTTGCCGTTGCGCCGCGGCTCAACGCTGCGGGACGCCTGGAAGATATGAGTCTCGGTATTGAGTGTCTGCTGACCGACGAACCCGCGGCTGCGGCGGAGATGGCGGCGCAATTGTCGGCGTTGAATGCGCAGCGCAGGGAAATCGAGGGCGAGATGCAGAAAGAAGCAATGCGCATCGTGGAAAATCTTCGGCTTGACGCCCAATTGCCATCCTGCCTGTGCTTGTATGACGAAAGCTGGCATCAGGGTGTCGTTGGCCTGGTGGCCGCGCGTATCAAGGAGCAAACGCATCGCCCGGTGTTCGCTTTTGCGCGCGGCGATGCGGACATGCTCAAGGGGTCGGCGCGTTCGGTGACCGGTCTGCACATTCGCGATGCACTCGACAATGTCGCGGTCCGTCACCGCGGCCTGGTGGAAAAGTTCGGTGGTCACGCAATGGCGGCGGGCTTGAGCCTGAAAGCATCGAAATTCGGAGAATTTTCGACGGCGATCGATGCCGAAGTGTCGCAGTGGACGCCGCACATGGACCTGCACGGCACGTTGCTGACCGATGGTGAACTGAGCGGGAGCGAGCACACTCTCGAGACGGCGCAGTTGTTGCGCGATTGTCTGCCCTGGGGGCAGCAGTTTCCGGCACCGTCGTTCGACGGCGAGTTCGTGGTCGAGGACGCCCGTATCGTTGGCGCGCGTCACCTGAAGCTAAAGGTCCGTCGCGATGGCGCAACGGAACCGCTGTTGGACGCGATCGCTTTCAACCAGGCTGACCTGATCGCCGCGGTGGGCGCGGCGCCGGTCCATCTGGTCTACCGTCTCGAAGTCAACGAGTTCCGTGGCCGCCGCTCGCCCCAGTTGGTCGTGGAGTACATCGGTACGAACTGAGAAGCTGTGTCTTCGAGCTTTCGCGCGGCGCTGATTTTCCCTAGTATGTCGCGCTTATTCTTTAGGGGTCTGAGCAATGGAAATTGGCCAGATACGCAGCAGAATCCAGGATCTGAAAGAGCGCAGCGATGCGCTTAGGGGGTATCTTTGACTACGAAAACAAGCGCGAACGACTGCAGGAAGTAGAGCGCGAACTCGAAGACCCCAACGTCTGGAGCGATCAGGAGCGGGCACAGAGCCTCGGTCGCGAGCGCGCGCAACTCGAAGAATTGACCAGTACCCTGGAACAAATCAGCGGCGGAGTCGCCGATGCCGCGGAACTGCTCGAAATGGCGTTCGATGAGAATGATGAGGGGACTGTCGCCGAGGTCGTGACCGATCTCGACCGTTTCGAGGCGCAGACCGCGCAGCTGGAGTTCCGTCGGATGTTTGCAGGGGAGCTCGACAGCGCCAATGCGTTTCTCGATATTCAGGCCGGCTCCGGTGGCACCGAGGCCCAGGACTGGGCGGAAATGCTGTTGCGAATGTACCTGCGATGGGGTGAGGCGCGCGGATTCGATACCGAAATCATCGAGGCCTCCGCCGGGGAAGTCGCCGGGATCAAAAGTGCGACGGTGCGGTTTGGTGGCGATTATGCCTATGGATGGTTGCGCACGGAGACCGGAGTGCACCGGCTGGTTCGTAAATCACCTTTCGACGCGGGCAGTCGCAGGCACACCTCGTTCGCCGCCGTTTTCGTTTCGCCCGAGATTGACGATCAGATAGACGTCGAGATCAACCCTTCGGATCTGCGAATCGATGTCTATCGTGCAAGCGGTGCTGGTGGCCAGCACGTCAACAGGACGGAGTCGGCTGTGCGGATCACGCATGAACCGAGCGGTATCGTCGTCCAGTGCCAGAACGACCGCTCGCAGCACAAGAACAAGGCAACCGCGATGAAACAGCTCAAGGCCAAATTGTACGAACTCGAAATGCAGAAACGGCGCGCCCAGGCAGACCAGGTCGAGGCAGGCAAAGCGGATATTGGCTGGGGCAGCCAGATTCGCTCCTATGTGCTTGACCAGTCGCGTATAAAGGACCTGCGCACAGGCCACGAGGTCGGCAATACCCAGGCGGTGCTGGACGGCGATCTCAATGGATTTCTGGAAGAGAGCCTCAAACAGGGTCTTTGATGCCTGTAAATGGTTTGCTGAATACGGACATAACGAAGATGAGCCACGACGAAGAAAATGCGCTGATCGCGGAACGACGGCGGAAGTTGCACGCTTTGCGCGAGAGTGGAATCGCATATCCCAATGATTTCCGGCGCGACGCACTGGCCGAGGAACTGCATCAGACTCATGGGGCCAAGGACAACGATGCCCTCGAGACGGAAGTCATCACGGTTTCGGTCGCCGGGCGCATGATGGCCAAGCGAGTGATGGGCAAAGCGAGCTTCGCCAAGTTGCAGGACCGAAGCGGCCAGATTCAGTTGTTCGTGCAGCGCAATAGTATCGGCGAGGACGTTTACGAGGCATTTCGCCACTGGGATGTCGGCGATATCGTTGCCGCCGAGGGCCGGTTATTCAAAACCAAAACCGGTGAGCTGTCGGTCTGGGTCGAACGCCTTCGGCTGATGACCAAATCGCTGCGACCGCTGCCGGAGAAATTTCACGGTCTTAGCGATCAGGAACAGCGCTATCGCCAACGTTATGTCGACCTGATAGTGAACGAGGGGTCGCGCGAGGTTTTTCGCCTGCGAAGCCGGATCGTAAAGTACATTCGTGACTATCTGGATACGCTGGGTTTCCAGGAAGTCGAAACTCCGATGATGCATGCCATCCCGGGGGGCGCCCTGGCGCGACCGTTTGTCACGCATCACAACGCACTCGATATGAAACTGTATCTGCGGATTGCGCCGGAGTTGTATTTGAAACGGCTCGTCGTCGGTGGGTTCGAACGGGTTTACGAGATCAACCGGAGTTTTCGTAACGAAGGGGTCTCCACCCAGCACAATCCCGAATTCACGATGCTCGAGGTCTATATGGCCTATGCCGATTTCAACGACCAGATGGAACTCGTCGAGAGTATGATCCACGGACTCGCTGGTGGACTGATGGGAGGTGGCGTCTGCACCTATCAGGATCGCGAAGTCGATCTCGGTTCGCCGTTCAGGCGCCAGAGTCTCGAGGAAGCTGTGCTGGAGGCGAATCCGGCCATGGAGTCAGAGCGCTGCCGCGACGTCGCTTATCTGCGCGAAGTCTGCGACGGCCTCGGGATCCATGTGGAAAACTCCTGGGGCGCGGGCAAACTGCTGACCGAAGTGTTTGAGAAAACTGTCGAACCCGGGCTTTGGGACCCGACTTTCATTACCGGTTTCCCGACCGAAGTATCGCCGCTCGCGCGGAGCAACGATCTCGATCCGTTTATCACGGACCGGTTCGAGTTGTTTCTGACGGGGCGAGAGATTGCCAACGGATTTTCCGAACTCAATGATCCGGAAGAACAGGCGCGCAGATTCGGTGAGCAGGTAGCAAGCTAGGACTCCGGAGACCTCGAGGCGATGTATTTCGACAACGATTACATTCGCGCGCTCGAGTACGGCTTGCCGCCTACTGCGGGTCTCGGGGTCGGAATCGACCGTCTGGCGATGTTACTCAGCGACTCTGCATCGATTCGTGATGTGCTGCTGTTCCCGCATATGCGGCCGGAACAATAAGTGCCCGATTCAGGGTGCGGCGACCGGGTAGGGCAGGCTCAGGAGTTCCAGCGTAGCGC
>PKUM01000263.1 GCA_002868855.1 Chromatiales bacterium
GAATGGGCAACCCTCCCGGCTCAGGACGGTAACGTCAGCCGGCGCAGACGCACTCGGCGCGACATAAGCCAGCATCGTGTCGGCATCGGAGACCTCGAACGGGTCGCCCGGATTGTCGGGCTCGATGAACATTTTCTCCACGATGCCATCGCGCACCAGCATCGAGTAGCGCCAGGAGCGCTTGCCGAATCCGAGATCTTCCTTGCCAATCAGCATTCCCATGCCTGCGGTGAAATCACCGTTACCGTCCGGCAGAAACGTAATGCGATCCGCTTTCTGGCTCCGCTTCCACTCGTTCATGACGAATGCGTCGTTGACGGAAATGCAGATCACCTCATCGACGCCGTTCTTTTTCAGGGCGGGAGTCAGATGGTTATAACGCGGCACGTGAGCCGAAGAGCAGGTAGGGGTGAAGGCGCCGGGCAACGAGAAAACGACTACCGTCTTGCCCTCGAAGATGTCCTTGCTCGTCAATTCGACCCATTCGTGATCGCGCCGGGTGCGAAAGGTGACTTCCGGTATTCGTTTTCCTTCGGTATTGTCGAACATTGTAATTCTCCTGTTTGTTGGACTAAATCTGGTTGTCGCAATCAGGCGGCCTTCTCGATCAGGCTCCGCAGCATCCACGCATTTTTCTCATGCACCTGCATGCGTTGGGTGAGCAGGTCCGCGCTGGGTTCGTCGGCGGCCGCCTCCACGACCGGAAATACTTCCCGTGCGGTCCTTGCCACGGTCTCCTGGGCGGTTACCAGCGCGGCGATCATCGCCTGGGCGTCGAGGGTGCCCGCGTCGTCCTGAATCGACGTGAGCGCCTGAAATTCGCCGTAGCTGCCCGGTGCGGGGTGCCCCAGCGCGCGAATGCGTTCGGCGATTTCGTCAACGGCGAGCGCAAGCTCCGAGTACTGCTCTTCGAACATCTGATGAAGCGTCATGAACATCGGGCCGGTAACGTTCCAGTGAAAATTGTGAGTTTTCAGATACAGGGTGTAGCTGTCGGCGAGCAGCCTGCTGAGACCGCTTGCAATTTTGGCTCGCTCGTCGCTGCTGATTCCAATGTCGATGGTCATGTCGCTGTCTCCTGTCAAATAAGCGTTTAACGTATCCTAGGCTCTGCCTTTATGCATGTAAAACAGATTAAATAATTTAAAATAATCGTTAAAATAGATTATAGTATTGACTTGTGCCGGCCACTGGCTGGCGTGTTACCGCCTCAAACCGGAGAGTGACCCATGGCAGAGCATCGTTCACGCCAGCCAACGCTCAGACAACTGGGCTATTTTCTCGAGCTGGTCGAGCGGCAGCATTTCGGCCGCGCCGCGGAGGCGTGTTTCGTCAGCCAGTCCGCGTTCAGTAATGCCATCCAGGAACTCGAAGCGACGCTCGGCAGACAGCTTGTGGACCGGACCAACCGGCGTGTCACTATCACCGCGACGGGTCAGGAGATTGCGGTCCAGGCGCGCTTGTGCCTGCGCGACGTCGAGGCACTGGTCGAAATGGCGCGTCGCGACGACGAGCCTCTGACGGGCCGGCTGAGACTCGGTGTTATTCCGACCATCGCGCCGTTTATGTTGCCACCGTTACTACCCGAGTTGCGGCGACGTTTCGATAAGTTGCAGTTGTTACTGGTCGAGGGTCAGACCCTGGAAGTTCATGAGCGACTGTTACGTGGAGATCTCGATGCCATCCTGATCGCATTGCCATTCGAACTTGCTCATGTCGAGGTATTGCCTCTGTTCCGGGAGGGATTCCGGCTGGCCTGCCGCAGCGATACGACGCTGGTCGATCCGGAAAACTACCGCTTCAATCGTCTGAATGCGGAGTCAGTGATGTTGCTCGAGGATGGTCATTGCTTGCGAGACCATGCGATGGCTGCGTGCCGGGTCCGCAACACCGACACGGTTAACAGATTCGCCGCCACCAGCATTTTGACGCTGATAGAAATGGTAGACGCCGATCTCGGCGTTACGTTTCTGCCGGAGATGGCGGAAGGCTCGGCCCTGTTGCGGCAAACGAGGGTCAAGACGTTTCCGCTGAAGGAACGCGGATATCGCGAGATCGCTTTGCTATGGCGCAGCGCCAGCGGGCGTGGCGAGGAGTTCCGGATGCTGGGTGAGTTCCTCGCCGGTTTCGCTGACAGAAAGAACCGACGCCGGTCCGCCACACTCTGAGCTTCCGCAGCACGACCGATGCGTTGTGTCGGGGTGGTCTCGTCTTGCTCCGGGTTGTGGCAACAACCTGCCCGGCGTGATCCGATCCCGCGACACCTTGGTGACCGCCAGCGAGAAGCGTCGGCATCGTGTAAGAGTCCGGGCCAGGGATCGATTTCGGTGGCGCCGATGCGCGGGCCATCGCCGCATACCCGCGGCAATGCTCGAATACCGATAGTGACCGGTTGCCGCAACGTGTGGCGTCTCTGCGTGCGCCGGCGCCCATCGTCAGACCCTGATTCGCGCGATGGCGCCGTCCTGCAGCGCCGCGGTCCGGGTTGCACCGTGCACCGTCAGCGAACCGATCGTGTCACTTTGCGCCGACACCGCAAACTCACTCGGCATACGACGTAGTGGATTTCGTGGTTGAGGCCTGCATCACATGGCTGGCCGGGAAATTTTGCCCGGTTCGCTGATTCATCGTCCCGTTCAGTTTCGGTTCAGCCTCGTCCCCGTACTGTGATTGTCAACGCGCAGTGCATCGGCCTGCGCCATGTTTCCGCTACCTGCAAGGAGAGAGCAGTCATGAATGTTTCCACGCCCATGCCAATGCGGCGAAGGCACGTGCGAGTGGCGGCGCTGATTCCGCTTGGCGCGATCTTCGCCATGAGCCTGACCCTGATAAGCCCCGCCCGGTCCGACACCGCCGGCGGTCCGACGATTCGTCTTTTCCCTACCTCGGTGCTCGAGGATATCAAGGAGACCGGATACGTCGCTGAAGAAATGGAAACCGGCCTGCAGGATGTCATCGCGCGGATGGATCAGCAGAGCCAGTTGTACCAGGACAGCAAGTGCGACGGCGCCGAAGGCGATCCCGGTTGTGGACGAATTGCCAAGCAACTGGGTGCCACCTATCTGGAAATGCTCAATGTAATGAACGAACGCCTGCCCGATATGGAACGGGCGGTCAATGCAACCCGGAACAGCCTCGAGAAACGGCTGCGCGGAGAGCTGGGCCAGAAGATGACGTCGTGGACTTTGCAGGAGAACCTGCTTGGCAACACGCCCGCCGGTAACGCGTCGCCGGCGCCGCGGATGCGCGGGCGTTCCGGCATGCGACTGTCGCAGCGATTTCAGCAGTACTACCAGCTGGTTGCGAGTTCCGGCGCGGGAGCCTCGAACCAGTCGATGGCGGTCGTCGCATCGGACATCTACCTCGATATGAACGAGGCATCGGAGTTGATCGCCCGGACCCAGGAGGAGATCGGGCGCGCCACCTTGATGGAACAGCTCAACCAGTCCTTCGGCACGATCACGCCCGAGATGCAGCAGGTCGTCGACGGGGTCAAGTCGATCCTGTTCGGAGACTCTGAGGCACCTTACCAGGTGGCCGGGCCGCCGCCCGGGAGTGAGGAAAAGCCATACAAGAGTCCGCTGGAAATGTGATCCGACCACCACCGTCGCTATCTAGAAGAGGAATTACAAATGAAATACAAGTTAATGAAAAAAAATTATTTATATGTGCTTTCACTGCTGGGAATCTCGATGTTGGCGGGTTGCGCGACGACGCCGGGCGCCTGCGAACTGGCGGCTGAACGAAATCTCGACAGCGCCTTCATCAACGCAAAAGCCAAACTCGCTGACGGCTGCGAGGCACACTTCGATTCGTATTTCGACCAGCTGCTGGGTGTCGCCGCAGGCGATCCGCAACCGGCCAACAAGCAGAAGTTCAGTGACTTTCTCGGCTGGTCAGCCGACGAAGGAATACTGAGCCGGAGACAGGCGCAAAAACTCTATAACCGGTATTTCAACGTCAAGTTCATGGCGCTTGCGGGCGACTACAACAATTGTGCCCAGACCTGTCCGCGCAAAACACGCGTGTTGACTGCGATGGAAGCCGAACTCACTGACAAGGAGCGCGGCCTGGTCAAGGTCAGCCAGGACCCGGCGAGTTATTACCGCGCCGACCGACTGTTTCAGGAAACAGAGCTGGTGCTCGAGGCGACCTGCACAGCTTGTGCCAATCGTTGAGGCTGAGTCCATGAGCCGCGATGTCACAGTCAATACGGGTTTTCTCCAGGGTGTCGGTGCCGGTGCGCTCGGCGCGGTACTGGCTGGCGGTGGCTTGCTGATTTGGCTGGATCGGCCTGAATCCGCGCCCGCTGCGCCCGGCGAGTTATGGAACTGGGCATGGCACAACCTGGGGTTGTCCCTTCCGGTATTTGCAGTCGTGTTGCTGCTTTTCGTTCGCAGCCTGAGCCGGTTGGTATCTGCGCTGGAATGCGATGCCCCGATCGACGAGGTGGCGCAACTGGAACATCTGGCCGATACGTGGACCAGCCTGTTTTTCGGCGTGGGTGTTATCTGGACCGCGATCGGTTTGCGGCAGGCTTTGATTTTTGCTCTGGGTAACCCTGAGGCGAGCATGGCAGCGGGCGCATTCGAAATGTTGCGGCGCCTGGTCGACGGCGGAATTCTCATCGCGTTGTCGACGACGATTTTCGGCGGCATCGGTGGCTACCTGATGCGAGTCGTGAAAACACTGTCTGTCGGTGCCGCGCTGCGCCGCTACTACGGTCAGGTCATGCTGGCCCCGACCCGCGAACTCGCCGCGGCCGTGCAGCGCATCGAGGCGCGTTTGCACACCGCCGGGGCAGGCGAGGAGGCTGCATCGTGATTGGCGGACCGGCATGGGGCGGCGGCGTTGACGATGATGCCGGCATGCAGGCGCTGGAGACAGACGTCATGCGCTTCATGGCGATCCTCGCATTTTGCCTGCTCGCGGTGTTCGCGTTGGTGCAGAGTGTGCCGTGGTCGCCGCAGGTTGCGGAGGTTGCAGAAAAACCCGCCGCACCTGCAGTCCCGGCCGTAGTCGGCGCCGGGCCAGCGGCATCGGCGGCGCAGAAAATCGCTGCGAAAACACCTGAACCGAACACGCCGCCGCCTGGCGAAAATATCAAGCGGGATGCTCCGCGCACGTTTATGCCGGCTCC
Source organism: Chromatiales bacterium (assembly GCA_002868855.1). Taxonomy (GTDB): domain Bacteria; phylum Pseudomonadota; class Gammaproteobacteria; order Steroidobacterales; family BM003; genus BM003. Next base: position 5,141 of record PKUM01000263.1, read on the forward strand.
GCAGATGCAACAGGAGTCGCTTGCGTCGTTACCCGATCAACCCAATGCGGTGCCAGCCCCGGTAGCCGCGACAGGAGCGGCGGAAATTATCCGTGACAACGCCACCGCCACACCCGCCCTGAGTGCCGGTGACATGACTAAAGTTGCGACCGCGAGTGACTTGCCGCCGCTGCCTGAGGTTCCGGCTGAACCGGCTACGCAACAGCACCGCGGCGGGGAAAAAAGTTCTCCCTTGCCGGTAAGCGAGGACCGGCAACAAGGGTTCACGCTGAGATTTGTGTCGGACGAGGCGATGTTCGCTCTGATCGAGTCCGGCTCGGTTTCCCTTTTTGCATACGGCGAAAAAACCGCATGGCGCCTTGCCACGAGCAGCGGGCGCTACAGTTTTCATGCGGCCGCGCCACCGTCACAAATTTATGAGATGACGCCCACGACCGTTCCGCCAGACCTGCGGCGCGCGCTGCGACGTCGCGCCAATGTTGCTGTCGAGAGCGTTAGCTGGGGCGTCGTGTTGCCGGCAGCGACCCGTGCCGCCATCGCGGCCGCGATGAGCGATGCCGGCGGTGGGCAGCTTTCGATCCAGGCCGATGGCCTGGTGCGACTGGAGTAGGGAGAGCAGACCATGTCAGGTACGACAATAACAAGCAGACGACCCCGCGAGAACAGGCGCTGGATTTCAGTGCTTGCGGCGGCAACTGTGCTGTTTGCGGTACTGGCGGGATGTTCTGTTTCCGGTGCTGCAAGCTGGGATCCGCC
>PKUM01000269.1 GCA_002868855.1 Chromatiales bacterium
CACGGATACAGGTGTTGCGATGCTGTGTGATCCGCGCCTCTCCAGTCGCGCCTACGGCCGACTTTTCCTGTCGAGCCTGCCGCCAATGCCTCGAACGACGGACTGCGACGAGGCCGCCGGATTTCTGGCCGCAGATCGGCAATGCAAGGAGGCCGTATTGTGAGTGTCCGAATACTTGCGCTCGAGACGGCTACCGAGGCCTGTTCCGTGGCGGTGCTGGCGGGCAGCGCGATGTATCGGCGATTCGAAGTCCGGCCTCGTGCCCATCTTCGTCTACTGCTGCCAATGGTGGAGAGCGTGCTGACTGAGGCGGAACTCGACCTGGGTGACCTCGATGCGATCGCCTTTGGTTGTGGGCCAGGCGGATTTACCGGACTGCGAATTGCGGCCGGTGCCGCGCAGGGATTGGCACTGGGTGCGCGACTCCCGGTGATTCCGGTCTCCAACCTTGCCGCATTGGCTGCTTCGACAATGCGGGATACGACCGCACGCAAGGTAATCGTTTGCCAGGACGCACGCATGGGCGAGGTCTACTGGGGCACTTTCGACCGCGGCGCTGACGATCTGCCGGTTGCGTCAGGGCCCGAGCGGGTGGGACCGCCCGAAGCCGTTTCCGTCGCGGGCTCGGACTGGCTCGGCGCAGGCAGCGGCTGGCTTGCATACCCGCAACTGCATGTGGGTTTTGCAGGGGTAATCGAAACGAACCCACGTTGGCCTGACGCGGCCGATGTGGCCGCGATTGCGCTTGGAGAATTGCAGGCGGGTCGAGTGCTGGCTCCAGAGCTTGCGGCGCCGACCTACATCAGGAACAACGTAACGTACTAGAATTGTGCTGTTTCGCTGTATCGGTACTGCAACATTTTTTCGGCTCGGGTAACAAATTTGTAACCGGATGCTGATTACACTTCGGCAAATTTAGGATCTGACCGGATTTTCGACTGGCATTGCGGGTCGCTCGCGATCGCTTTTGCAGTTGCCTGTCAATGCCGTGCAGACATCCGGGCCAGCTCCATGCAACAGGATTCCAATATGAGCGCAAAACGGATTTTGATCGTCGAGGATGAAAAACCGATCAGGGATATGATTGCTTTCGGTTTGCGCCGCGCGGGTTTCGACGTCGACGAGGCGGAGGACTGCTTTTCCGCCCGCGCTTCGATCGCCGATCACATGCCGGATCTGTTGCTGGTGGACTGGATGCTGCCCGATATGAGCGGCCTCGAGCTGACGCGCTCGCTCAAACGTGACGACAACACCCGGGAAGTGCCGGTCATTATGCTGACCGCGCGCGCTGACGAAAACGACAAAGTCTCGGGTCTCGAGAGCGGCGCCGATGACTATGTCACCAAGCCGTTTTCCCCGCGCGAATTACTGGCACGAATTCACGCGGTGCTGCGGCGTGTCAGCCCGACCGGAGATGACGAGGTCGTCAGCGCCGAAGAATTGCGACTCGATTCCGCCAGTCACCGGGTTACCGCCGGGAACGAAAATATTGCGCTCGGCCCGACCGAATTTCGCCTGTTGTCCTTTTTCATGACTCACCCGGAGCGCGTCTACAGCCGCGGCCAGCTGCTGGATCGGGTCTGGGGCGGCAACGTCTATGTCGAGGAACGCACCGTTGACGTTCATATCCGCCGGCTGCGCAAGGCCCTGGAGCCGCACGCGTATGACCGTTTCATCCAGACTGTCAGGGGCGCGGGTTACCGGTTTTCGACGCGTACCGGCTGAGCGGTGATGACAGTAGTTGTGGCTCAGAAGCGGCGAATCCGCCTCGGGAGTGAAATCGGCGTTGTTCCCGGCCGGGAGATCGCTGCATGACCCAGAGTCGCTGGGGGCGCCTCATCGGCGGATTCCTGCTGATGTTGGCGCTGGCCACGTTCGCGGGACTGGTTTTTGGCGGGCTGCCCTGGTGGCTGCTCGCCTCGGCGCTGGCATTGCTCGGGTGGCATCTTTTTTCTTTGTACCGGCTCGATCGCTGGCTTCGGGGCAACATGCGGTCGCCGGCGCCGGGATTGAGGGGAGTCTGGGGCAGCATTGAATCGCTGGTCAGAGATTTGCGCCGGCGCCTGCGACATCGTAAGGCCCAGTTCCGCAATGTCAGCGAGCAGTTTCGTCGATCTGCCAGCGCATTACCCGACGGCGTATTGATCCTCGATTCGGAACACGCGATTCAGGGCTTCAACGAGCGCGCTTCGCAAATGCTGGACCTGGTGCGCCGCGACCGCGGCAGGCGTATCGATAACTTTATTCGCGACCCCGAGTTCGTCAATTTTCTCAAGGTTGGCGATTTCTCCCAGCCAATTCTGACGCGGTCACGCAGCGAGCCCGACATTCATCTCTCCTGCCTGCTGGTGCCGTACGGCGAGCAGCAATACCTGATGCTGGTGCGCGATGTCACGGTTCAGACCCGCATGGAGCGGGTCCGGCGCGACTTTGTCGCGAATGCATCGCATGAGTTGCGATCCCCGCTTACGGTGCTGAACGGCTATCTCGACAATATGGCAGACGACCCGGAGATACAGGATGGCTGGGCCGGACCGATCGACGAAATGCGCCGGCAGACGACCCGTATGACGGCGATCATTTCGGACCTGCTGGAGTTGTCGCGACTCGAGGCGGAGTCCTCGCGTGCCGGTCAGAACAAGGTGGACGTGGCGGGGCTGTTGTCGGTCATTCGCAAGGATGCGCTTGCGCGCGAGAACCGTCCGGAGGTGATCGAGTTTTTTCTCGAGTCGAGCCAGGGACTGCTGGGCGAGGAGCGCGAATTGCACTCGATTTTCAACAACCTGGTGGACAATGCGCTCAAATATACCGGCACGAGCGGCCGCGTTACCGTGCGCTGGACTGTCGACGAGGAGGGCGGTCATTTTTCGGTGGCCGACACCGGGGTCGGGATCGACCCGGATGAGATTCCGCGGCTTACCGAACGGTTCTATCGGGTTGATCGCGGGCGCTCCCGACTCAAGGGAGGTACCGGCCTCGGGCTGTCGATCGTCAAATACGCCTTGCAACGGCACCAGGCGCAACTCGAAGTAACCAGTTCACCGGGCGAGGGCAGCCGGTTTTCCTGTCACTTTCCACCCGGCCGGCTGTGCAATCCGGGGTTTTGAACAGGTTCTCGTCAGCCCCCGGCCTGCGTCGTTTGTTGCGAAATCGCAACAAATAACGAAACGGGGTTTTCCGCTGAATACGCCATTTTGTTGCGACCAAGCCATACCATTGGAAACGACATGGCTTTGTCATATTTCTGAAATATTCGCTGCCTAGACTGCCGCGCAAATGGTGGCCCTTTCGGGCCCTGGCGTTTTTTCCATAGTATGGAGCGAATCATGACTCTCAAGAAGCTGGCAGCACTTAGTAGCGCTGCTCTGATTGCAACTGTCGCCGCGTGGCCGGCCCAGGCCGAGATGACGGTCAATGTCGGGGGGCGCATTCAGGTCGATGCCGCTGTTTATGACGAGGACGAAACAGACCTCGGCGACGGCACGGAGTTCCGCCGGGCCCGGATTTTCGCGGATGGCAATATTGACGATAGTTGGAAATACAAGTTGCAACTCGACTTTGCCGACAATGACCTCGATATGAAAGACGCGTGGATTTCCCACTCCAGTGGTTTCAAGATCGGCCAGTTCAAGGCGCCGTTCAGCCTCGAGGAACTGACCAGTGGCAAGTACACCACGTTCATGGAACGTGCGATGGTCGTGTCCACCTTCGCGCCAAGCCGGAAAATCGGTATCGGCTGGGGCACGAAGGGCGATGCGTGGACATTTAACGTGATGGGTCATGGCCAGAATGCCGACGATCAGGAAGCGCCGGCAGACGAAGGCTGGGGCGCCGCAGGTCGCTTCACCTGGGCCGCTCTGAACAACGACGACATGGTGCTTCATTTTGGTGGCGCGGTATCCTGGGAACAGGCAACGAATGGCGATGATGAGTCGTTCCGCTATCGCGCCCGTCCGGAGTCTCACGTTACCAACCAGCGCCTGGTCGATACTGGCACGATTGATGGCCTCGACTACCAGCTGCGCACGGGCCTCGAAGCTGCCTGGGTATGGAATTCTTTGTCGATTCAGGGTGAGTACATATTCAACACTGTCGAGTGCGATGACGCCTGTTTCGATGCCGGCTCTGACTCCAACGGCGACGGTACCGATGACCAGTTTAAAGACGACAGTTATGACCTTTCAGGCTGGTACGCCTACGTCTCCTGGCTGACCGGTGGCAACAAGCGCGCTTACAAAGACGGCGTGTTCGGCCGCACCAAGGCCAAGAATGCGTGGGAGTTCGCGGCGCGTTGGAGCAACATCGATCTCAGCGACGGTACTTCCGGATATGACCCGGTCACCGACCGCGTGCAGGGCATTAATGGCGGCCAGCAGGACAACATCACATTGGCGGTCAACTATTACGTGAACCCGTACCTGCGCTTCATGTTCAACTACATCATCGTTGACGACATCAGCGACGGCCCGAAGGATGGTGAAGACCCGTCGGTCTTCCAGGTCCGCGCTTCAATGGATTTCAAATAAATCCAGAGTTGGCGATCTGCACCAGGGCGGGCCCGGAGGCAGTCTCCGGGCCCGTTTGTGTTTGTGACGACCCGTGCGTTGGGCATATCATCAAGCTGTAATAACCATTCACTATTTTCGCAGGGGCAGACGCTGCATGTCGGACGCCGCTGCACCTATGCCCAATTCGAATCAGAGAGTCAAGATGCCATGGACACCACCGAATTCTCAGGACACACTTCGCGCGAGTTCAACGAGGAACTGGAGGCCCTGCGGTCGAAAGTGCTGGAGATGGGCGGTCTCGTCGAAAGACAGATCGAGGGTGCGGTCGAATCCGTCGTCAAGGGCGACAGCGACCTCGGGCTGGATATTGCCGACAACGACGAGAAGGTCAACACCCTGGAGGTCGAGATCGATTCAGAGTGCGCGCGCATTCTGGCTTTGCGGGCCCCGACCGCGGTCGACCTTCGTCTCATCCTTGCGGTGATCAAGATCATTACCGACCTCGAGAGGATGGGCGACGAGGCCAAGCGCGTCGGTATCATCGGCTCGCACCTTGCGTCGATAGAGCGCCCGGCGAACAGCTATCGTGAGGTCAAGAACCTCGGTGCACAGGTCAAGTTGATGGTGCGTGGCGCGCTGGACTCCTTTGCCCGCGGCGATGAACAGGCCGCTGCGCGAGTCAAGAAACTGGATCGTGGAATCGACGAGGAATTCGACGCGGTTTCGCGCCAGTCGGTAACTTTCATGCTCGAGGACCCACGCACCATCAGCCGCGTCCTGGACGTCATGTGGGTTGTCCGGGCGCTGGAGCGTATCGGTGATCACGCAAAGAACGTCTGTGAACACGTGGTTTACATGTCTGCCGGCCAGATTGTCGCACATGGCGATATTGATGCTGTCGCTGCAAGTGTCTCGCGACCGCGATAATTTCCGGCGGAAGTCTGTTCCAGACTCCAGCTAATACGCGCGGACTTTCGGCTGCGGGATCTGTTGTACTATCCTCGCCAATGGCGCGCGGGCCGCGCCCGTTATTGGTGGGGAAGCTATGGCAGTGACGAGAAAACTGGCGAATGGCATCGGTGCGATAGCCTGCGCCGCCTGCATGGCATACGCCTTGTTCGCGCAATATGTGCTGGGCCTCGAACCCTGTCCGCTGTGTGTGCTGCAACGAGTTGCGATGATCGCGCTCGGGCTGGTTTTTCTGGGGGCGTTCGTGCACAACCCGGGCCGTGTCGGCGCCCGGTTCTACGGTGTTTTGCTTTTTCTCGTAGCGGCAGTCGGTGGCTCCATCTCGGCGCGCCACGTCTGGTTGCAGAATTTGCCGCCGAGCGAAGTCCCCG
>PKUM01000092.1 GCA_002868855.1 Chromatiales bacterium
ACGGTCTCGGCATAGTCCTCTTTGCCCGGTATCCGCATTGCCATGAGGAACTGGCCGCCGATACGGTCGGCCGCCTCGTACAATGTGACCTCATGACCGCATTGCGCAGCGGTTACCGCAAAGGACAGGCCGGCCGGGCCGGCACCGATTACAGCGATCCGGCGCCGCTTCCTCGCCTTTCTACCGACCAGCTCGGTTTCGTGGCAGGCTCGCGGATTGACCAGGCAGGAAGCGCGCTTCCCGGCAAACGCATGATCCAGGCACGCCTGATTGCACGCAATACAGGTATTGATTTCGTCCGCCCTGCCCTGTTCCGCCTTTGCAACGAAATCAGCGTCGGCCAGCAGCGGCCGCGCCATCGACACCATGTCCGCGCAACCATCGGCCAGAACCTGCTCGGCGAGCTCCGGCGTGTTAATCCGATTGGTTGCAACAAGCGGTACCGAAACCACTCCGCGCAAGCGCTTTGTGACCCAGCTGAAAGCGCCGCGAGGCACCATCGTGGCGATGGTCGGAATACGCGCTTCGTGCCAACCGATACCGGTATTGATGATGCTTGCACCGGCTGCTTCGATCGCCCGGGCCAGGGTCTCCACCTCGTCCCACGAACTGCCGCCCGGCACAAGGTCCAGCATCGAGAGTCGGTAAATGATGACGAAATCGGGGCCGGTCGCTGCGCGTATCCGGCGCACGATTTCGACCGGGAATCGCATGCGTCGCTCGAATTCTCCGCCCCACTCATCGTCTCTCTGGTTGGTGGCGGCAACGAGGAACTCGTTTATCAGATAGCCTTCCGAACCCATCACCTCGACGCCGTGATAACCGGCCTCGGCAGCCAGTGTTGCACAGCGGACAAAATCCTCGATCTGCCGGGCGACACCGCGGGTACTGAGCCCACGCGGGCGGAACGGCGAGATTGGCGAGCGTATTTTCGACGGCGCGACCGCCAGCGGATGATAAGCATAGCGCCCGGCATGCAATATCTGCATGCAGATGCGTCCATCGGCATTCGCGACCGCATTGGTCACCTTGCGGTGGCGCGCAAGCTCACGTCGCGAGCTCAGTTTTCCGGCAAGCGGCGCCACGCCGCCGACGATATTTGGAGCGATGCCACCGGTCACAATCAGGCCCACTCCGCCACGTGCCCGCTCGGCGAAATACTCGGCCAGAATGCCGTAATCTTTTGCCCGGTCTTCCAGGCCGGTATGCATCGATCCCATCAGGACCCGGTTGGGCAGCGTAAGTCCGCCGACTTGCAGTGGCGAAAACAAATTCGGGTAGCGCTGGTTCATGTACTGACCTTTTGCAGACGGAACGGCGACGCAAGGGTGCCCGAGCGCCGCCGTCGCCGCAAGACTCAACAGTATTGCCAGTGTGACGCCCCGGTCCCGATTGCGTTAGCATTCGCGTCTTTGCGCGAGCTGTCGCACGATCGGGGCGGAAAATCATCATGTTTAGCAAATACCTTGCACGGCGCACTCTTTTTTGGCTCCCTGCGCTGGCGTTCTGCGCCGCCGCAGCCGGGGCGGACGACGCTGCGGACTGGGATATCAGCGACCCGCCGGGCCCCGCGGCTTCGATCGAAATCGATACCAGCGAGGGCACCTGGATCAGCCTGGATGTCAGCCCCGATGGCAACACCATCGTTTTTGACCTCCTCGGTGACATATATACGATCCCGGCCCAGGGCGGACCGGCGAAAGCGCTGGCTTCCGGCATGGCATGGGACATGCAACCGAGGTTCAGCCCGGACGGACGGCATATTGCATTCATCAGCGACCGCGACGGCGCTGATAATCTGTGGATCATGGGCGCCGACGGGTCGAACCCGACCCAGGTCAGCAAGGAAGAGTTTCGCCTGGTTCATAATCCGGCGTGGTCGCCAGACGGTCGTTTCATCGCAGTACGCAAGCACTTTACCAAGCGCCGTTCGCTGGGAGCCGGCGAAATCTGGTTCTACCATCGTGATGGCGGCGACGGACTGCAGGTCATAGAAAAACGCACAAACCAGAAGGACATAAACGAACCTGCGTTTTCTCCGGACGGCAAATACCTGTACTACAGCCTCGACGCCACACCGGGCGAGAACTTCCAATACAACAAGGATTCCAATGGCGAGATCTATCAGATTCGCCGCCTCGACCGCGCCAGCGGCGAGGACCTCGCCTTTATCGGCGGCGCCGGCGGCGCCGTCCGGCCGCTACCCTCACCTGACGGCAAGTCAGTCGCTTTCGTACGCAGAGTTCGCGGCAAGAGCGTTTTGCACGTAAAGGACGTTGCGAGCGGCGTCGAGACCGCGTTATTCGATCAACTGGATCGTGACAACCAGGAAATCTGGTCGATCCATGGCGTGTACCCCAACATGGCGTGGCTGCCGGACAACAGCGCCATCCTGGCATGGGCCGGCGGCAAAATACTGCGTATTGATGCTGTCAGCGGTGCGACACAGGCGATCGAATTCAAGGTGGAGGCCACACTGGAGGCGCGCGAGGCGGTGCATTTCCCGGTTACCGTGGCACCGGACGAATTTACGCCTCGGATGTTGCGTTGGCCCGAAATTTCACCGGACGGCAAGCAGGTCGTGTTTTCCGCGATGGGACGCCTGTACGTCAGAAATCTCTCGGACGGCAAAACTATGCGACTGACCGAGCAGGACGAGCATTTCGAATTCTATCCGTCGTTCTCGCGTGACGGGCGCAAGATCGTCTACGTCAGCTGGAGCGATCAGGATCTCGGTGCGGTACGCGTCATTGACGCCGATGGCGGCCGCAGCGAAGTCGTAACGCCCGACCCGGGTCATTATGTAGAGCCGCGTTTCGCACCCGATGGTCAAAGCATCGTTTACCGCAAGCTTGCGGGTAACCTGCTGCGCAGTCCGTGGTGGGGTGAGGATCCCGGCATCTACGAGGTATCCGCTCGCGGCGGCGAAACGGACTTCCTGGCCCGAGAAGGTGAGAAACCCCGATTCGGCGCAGACCGGGATCACCTCTACCTGATCCGCCAAGGCGAGGACAACGAACTGCTGCTGGTCAGCTGGCGCCTCTCCGATGGCTCCGAGCACATTGTCGCCAAGAGCAAGTTCGCCAGCGATTTTGTCATTTCCCCTGACGGCAAGTGGCTGGCCGTTCAGGAACGCTTCCAGGTCTACCTGTTGCCTGTTCCGGGTATCGGCAAGACACTGGAGGTGAGCCCGGACATGAAATCGGTCGGGGCAAAGCGTCTGACAAACGATGCGGGCGACTACCTCAACTGGTCCAGCGACGGCCGGACCTTGTACTGGTCGCTGGGCCCGGATCTTTTTGCGCTTGAAATCGACGCCGCCAAGGGCGCGGACGAACCCGGTGACGCGTCCCGCATCGAACTCGATTTCAAACAGGAACTCGATAAACCCGACGGCAAGATTGCCATCGCCGGAGTACGAATCATTACGATGAATGGCGATGAAGTGATCGACGACGGGGTCATCGTAATCGAGGGCAACCGGATCAGCGCAGTGGGTCCACGCGTAGACGTCAGGATTCCAGACGATGCGGAGACACTCCTGGCCGGCGGCATGACCGTGATGCCCGGCATCGTCGACGCACACTGGCACGGGCCGCAAGGCAGCGACGAAATCATTCCGCAGCAGAACTGGGTCAACTATGCGACGCTCGCTTTTGGCGTCACGACCATCCATGATCCATCGAACGACTCGAGCGAAATATTCACCGCCAAGGAAATGGCTCGAGCGGGGCTGATCACTGCGCCTCGCATATTCTCGACCGGAACTATTCTTTACGGCGCAAGCACCGAATTTACCGCCGAGGTCGATAGTCTCGAGGATGCCCGCGCCACGCTGCGCAGGATGCGCGCGCTCGGCGCCGAAAGCGTCAAAAGTTACAACCAGCCGCGGCGCAACCAACGCCAGCAGATCCTGGCCGCAGCGCGCGAACTGAAGATCAATGTCTATCCGGAAGGCGGCGCCCTGTACCAGCACAATATGAACATGGTCGTCGACGGCCATACAGGCATCGAGCACAGCCTGCCACTGGCGCGGATTTACGACGACGTGGTGCAATTCTGGTCGCAAACCAATGTCGGCTACACGCCGACGCTGGTGGTCGCCTACGGTGGAATTTGGGGAGAGAATTACTGGTACCAGGAGTCGGACGTTTTTGCCCACGAGAGGCTTTCGCAGTTCGTTCCGCGCGAAATTCTCGACCCTCGATCTCGACGCCGCATGCTTGCTCCGGACGAGGACTACAATCATTTCGCCGCGGCGCGCGTGACGGCCGAGCTTGCGGCGGCTGGCGTCTCGGTGCAGATCGGAGCACATGGCCAGCGCGAAGGGCTCGGCGCGCATTGGGAAATGTGGATGCTGGCACAAGGCGGAATGGAGCCGCTCGAGGTGATCAGGGCCGCAACCATCAACGGCGCCACTTATCTTGGCATGAACAAGGACATCGGTTCGCTGGAGAAAGGCAAACTGGCGGACCTCATCGTGCTCGAAGCGAATCCACTTGCCGATATACGCAACAGCGAGACGGTAAAGTATGTGATGGTCAATGGACGGCTCTACGACGCAACGTCAATGAATCAGGCCGGCAACCATCCGCGCGAACGAAAACCCTTTTACTGGGAACCCTAAGTCAGTTGCCGGGGTTGAGACCATGAGCCCGACTGCCACAATTCTCGAGGTGAGGGATCTCGTCAAGGAGTACCCCGGCGTACGCGCGGTTGACGGCATCGGTTTCTCGGTTGCCGAAGGCACATGTTTCGGATTGCTCGGTCCGAACGGCGCCGGCAAGACGACGACCGTCGAGATCATGGAGGGCGTCATTCCCGCCAGTTCCGGTGTAGTGCTGTACCGCGGCGCCCCGATCGGGCGGAGATTTCGCGAAGAAGCCGGTATCCAGTTCCAGTCCACGGCGCTACAGGATTTCCTGACAGTTGCCGAAACGCTCGATCTGTTTCGCAAGCTGTATGGCAGGGTCGATAGCATCGACGAGGTCGTCGGGCTTTGCAGTCTCGAGCAATTGCTCGACCGCGATACACGCAAATTGTCGGGTGGCCAGCGCCAGCGCCTGCTGCTCGGTATCGCCTTGATCAATCGTCCCGCACTGGTGTTTCTGGACGAGCCGACTACCGGTCTCGATCCGCAGGCGCGGCGCAATTTCTGGCAGATGGTAGAAGGGATAAAAGCGCAAAACACGACAGTAGTTCTTACTACTCACTACATGGAAGAAGCTTATATTCTGTGCGACACCATCGCGATAATGGACCACGGAAAAATCATCGCCGAGGGCTCGCCGCAGGCCTTGCTCGCCGAGCACTTCGACGACGTCGTCCTCGAATTGCCACTCGAGGACTGGCCGCATGACCTTCGCGGTTTTGATTACCAGGTATTGCGCGAGGGCCAGAACGTCGAAATATCCACCGCTGACGTCAATGCCGCGCTCGCTGCGCTGAATGCAGCCGGGGTGCCGATGCAGCGGTTGCGGATACGGCCGCGCAATCTCGAAGACCTGTTTATCGAACTCACCGGCAAGGAGTTGCGCGCATGATCCGTCGCATGCTCGCAATTCTGCATGCACGCAACCTCGAATTTGTTCGTGACCGCGCATCTTTCGGCTGGAACATCATGTTGCCGATTCTTCTCGTGGTCGGCATGGGACTGATTTTTTCCGGGCCGCCGCGGCCGTTGTTCAAGGCCGGCGTTCTGCAGGACAGCGCCAAAATAGATCTCGACAGCCATCCGTTCCTCGGCACGCGCTACGTGCAGTTCGTAGGACTGACAGACGAACAGGAAGCGGTGGCGAAACTCAGCCGGCATCGCATCGATCT
>PKUM01000265.1 GCA_002868855.1 Chromatiales bacterium
GCACGCGCGGTGCAGACGGATGCGCAACGGCGTAAGTTAACCGTATTTGATGCGACCTGTCCGCTGGTCACCAAGGTACATATGGAAGTAACGCGCTACGCGCGTGAGGGTCGTGAAGTTGTGCTGATCGGCCATGCGGGCCACCCCGAAGTGGAGGGCACAATGGGCCAGTTCGATGCGGATCACGGTGGAAGAATTGTGCTGGTTGAATCCGTGGATGATGTCGATAGCCTCGAGTTTGCGAATCCCGAGAGAGTCGCTTTCGTTACCCAGACAACGCTTTCTGTCGATGACACCGCGGCGATTGTCGATGCGCTCAGGGAGCGCTTTCCGGCGCTGACCGGTCCGCGCAAGGAAGACATATGTTATGCGACCCAGAATCGTCAGGATGCGGTGAAAAAGCTGGTACAGCAAGTCGATGTCATGCTGGTAGTCGGTTCCCGCACCAGCTCCAATTCGAACCGGTTACGTGAAATCGCGGAAAAGGCCGGGATACCCGGTCACCTGATTGATGGCCCGGAAGATCTGCGCGAGCAGTGGTTTACTGATTGCGCCGCCGTAGGCGTCACCGCGGGCGCTTCGGCGCCGGAGCTGCTGGTGCGCCAGGTGATCGAGAGACTGCGCGGATGGGGTGGCGATTTCGCGGAGGAAGTCGAGGGGCGGTCGGAGCAGGTTGTGTTCTCGCTGCCAAAGCTCCTGCGGAAAAACCAAAAAACCTCGCAGCTGCCGGCGGCGGAATAGTGGCCAGTCGATGTTGGCGCTGAGGGCGTTCAGTTCCGTTTGAAAGTCGGGCCGGATCAGCGATTCCAGCATTCAGCGGTGCTGTCGGCGCCGGCCCCGTTAATGGAACTACGAACGCCTGTCGCGGTAATCGTAAATGTCTGGCACGCCCCATCCTGGAGCTGCGGGCTAAGTGCCCCGGGTGCGGCAGTCACCGTGAAACCGGTCGCGTCCGCGTTGACGACGTTGAGCTGATAGTAGCCTTTCTCGGTTCCCGCTATCCCCAGTCCGGCCGGTGGGGCCGCCGCGAGGTTGTTGGTATAGGTGTTGTTCTGCGCGTAGAACTGTTCCTGGGCCGCCGCCAGGCGTAGCAGCGTCGCCTTGGCATCGGCGCGATTCGCGCGCAGCACATACTGGCGGTAACTGGGAATTGCAAAGGCGGCCAATATGCCGACGATCAGAACCACTACCATCAGCTCGATCAGCGTGACGCCAAGTATCTTTTTCTTCATCGTCTGTTGCTCCGGAGTGAAGCGGGCACCTCGTTTGTGGCGCCCGTTTGCTTACTCAGTATCGTCCTGACTCCAGTAAGTGCGCACGAACGGTGGCAGATCCAGCCCGCCGATGCCTTCCACACCGACGAAGCCATAGACACGGTCACAGTCGCCGCCCTTACACGCTTCGTTGCCCGGGAACAGGAACACGATTTCAGGAGCGATGCCGCCCTGCGAGAGACTGTAAATGCGGTCTTCCACCGTGAGATCGTCATCGCCGCCGACGCCATCGAGGTTGTTCACCGGGCTGCCGTCGCTGGCATTGACAATGAACAGCTTGTTCACGCCAAGGCCGGGCAGGCACGGATTGTCGCCGGATTTTGGCGTAAAGGTCGTGAAAAAGACCTTGTCCGCAAATGTACGTGCCTCCGCCAGCACTTTCTCACCGATCCAGCCGCCACCACGCAACTCGATCTTCCAGCCGGGTTGACCGTCGGCGATGTTCGGGTTGGCGTCGTCTGTCACATCAACCAGGTCGGCCGGGGTAATTGGCGCAAGCACATCGTACTGTGCCTGGGTCAGGCTGTTGAACGTGTTCTTGTCGCGCAGCGCGAAGAACGCATTTTGGTTATCGCGATCCAGCGGATGCGCACGATAGCCGGAGCCGATGCCGACATGCATGAAGCGCATCGATTTGGTAGTGATGACCGCGGTATCCGGTGCGTAATAGAATCGGCGCGTGTCCGCGAGGGTGGGTGCGCCCAAGCCCGCCGCACCAAGCTCGGCAAGAACGCCGCCGGCGGCCAGCGTGTTTGCCGTGTTGCCGTTGGTGATATCTATGCGCCAGACCCGTCCACCGGTGTCCGAAGCATAAAAGCGGTCAGCATAGCCGTCATTGTTCAGGTCGAGGACCCGAACATCGCCCGGAATGGAGTTGACCATCTTGGGTAAATTTAGATTGCTGTTGTCGCTGCTCGCCTGCCACAGCAGTGCGCCGGACAAGGCATCAACGATCGTGATGTTGTTGCCGCTCCCATCGACGCTGTACGGGTCGTTGTCCTGACTCGAGTCGTAACCACCACCGAACACCAGTACGGAATCGTCGGGATTCTGCCCCTTGTCGGCGATCTCGATCCGGGTCGGAATCGGTGTCGACCACGTCTGGCCAAGACCCGGAATATCGTTGCCGTCTTTGGCCCACATCAGGATCGGGTTTTGCTTGTCAGTGACATCCATTGCGAACACAGTGTCGCCGCCGCGGCGCATGCCGTAGTACAAGTACACCCTGTCACCTTCCAGTGGTTCGACGATGCCGTTTCCGTCTTTATCGACCTTGACCGCTCTGAGATTTCCGTCGATACCGTAGAACCGGTCCGTCGTGGCGTTATTGTCGTACAAACGCGGCAAGTGCTCGAACAACTCGGCAGGGATGAATGCCCACAGTTCTTTACCGCTATTCGGGTCGAATGCGTGCAGGTACCCGTCGTTGTTGGCGGTGTAGATGACTGAGTCGTCGAGATCGGGGTTGATTTCGGTGCCGCCATAGATCACCGAAACCGGCCTGGCATGCAACGGATCGCCCATCGCGTAGCGCGGCTCATCGATATTGCCGTCCTGGTCGGCGTCGGTCATGTCGATACCGCGGGCGTGGCGGATAATGTCGCAATTGCGCGAGGGGCACGAGTTCTCAGCGGCATAGCCGGGCAAGCCGTTGAGCGCATCCAGCAGATCCGCATTCGCCTCGTTGAAGCGGTTGATGTCCGCGGCGAGATTCTTGTTGCCAAGGTAGGTAAAGACATTTCGAATGGCGGGGTCAGGAAGTTGGTTGGCCGCGCCGCCCTCGGCGACATTGGAGCCATCGGCCTGCGCCGACCAGATGCTGTGAGCGTTCTCCTTGAAGAACCCGGTAGCGGGGTCGACCACGGCGGTGACTTCGTCGACACCGACAATTTCACCGTCCACCAGTTTATATTTCTTGATATTTCCGGGCCAGTGCTCTTCGCCGGCAGGGCGGAACACCGCGACGAACAGATCGTTGAGTGTCTGGGTGCGGTTGAATGCGTTGACCGAAACCGTGGGTGAGACAAAGGTCGTATCGTCTTCGAGAATTTCGCGCACGATATTGGTCAGAACCGTCGTCAGCGACGCCGCGTCATTGGCCTGGAAATACTCGCCACCGCCTTTGTTTGCCGTTTCCTGCAGCAGCGGGATGTTTTCTACGAAGCCGATGGTGTAGGTCGTGACGTTTTGCTGGCCGCGCAGATTGGGCTCGATATCGGCCTCGAACAGGTATTTCGCCATATCGTCGAGGCACGCGCCGTTAGTGCCGGTCCCGCAAGCCGGTCCGACGGCCTGCGCATAGCCTGGCAGCGCGGCAATCCGGTCGTCGGCATCTACATCGCGGGTGGGTTCACCGTCAGAAAGCATGACAATGTAATTTTTCTGGCATTCGAAGCTGACGGGCTGGTTATAGGCGGTGAGATCAGCCGGGTTGCGAGAGCCGGGCACGCTGAGCACAGGGCCCACATCGCCATACACGACACTGCCGCCGGTGTAGTACTGTCCGGCTTCGTATAGCGTTTCGGACAACGGCGTCCAGCCCTGCGAGGGTAACGCGTTGACCTGCGCTTTCATGTCGTCGCGGATCAAGTCGATATCGTCGATTTGCTGCAGCACCGGGCCGCCCTGTTCGTTATTGAACCGCATCAGGCCGACGTTGACGCCCTTCATCGAGTCGAGCAACTGGTTGGTCACCTGCTTGACGATGTTGATGCGCGTATCGACGCCGATCGTTACCCCGTTGTCGTTCCACCAGTTGACGTAGTTAGCGTCATACAAGGAATACGTTCGCCCGGTGGTGAGACCGGTCCAGGACACCTCGGCGGCCTCGTCCGCGGTCCACATCTCGTTCAGATCGCCATCCTGGGCATAAACCTTGTTGGGGTCGCCTTCGCCGTGGATGCCACGGTCGCCGCGGCACTCGACCTCGCGGTTTTTCGCCCCGGAACGAATGCGTTGCCAACGTATGTTTCCGCGATGGTACTGAGTCGCGCGGTCGGTGTAGACGCCGGAGCTGGCAAAAGCAATCTCGGCCGATTCGCATTCCAGCGCACTGCGGTTGAAATAGTTGTCGCTATCGCAGGCGGGCGGATCACCGGGGCCCTCGCGCCAGAAAACCACATCGGCGGGACAGCCCGCGTCGTAAACCTGGTTCGCGTCATACGGCAATTTGGTGATGACGTTACCGCCCATACTTCCGGATGTGTCGAGGATGAAGAGGATATTGGGCTGCGAGCCGTCGATCGGATCGACTTCGCCGAGAAACAATTCGGTGTCGTCAGCCGTCACCGGGCCGGCGCTAAACAGCGGCACGGCAAGCGCGGCGACAAAATTCAAAATGGCAGTCCGTTTCATGGTACTGACCTCCCTCTGGCTTCGCTTAAGAGCCTGCACGGAAACCCGGACGGCGACGCTGGTCGTCCTGCTCGGGTTTGGCGGGCGGTGCTGCCGGCGAAGCCGACGGTCTGGTGATCGGGCTCACGACGATGCGAGTGACTTCATTGGTGCCCGGGCGGAAGAAAACATAAACGGCGGAGTCATAGTTCTGTTTCAGCAACTCACGGAATTCCGTATAGGCGACGGTACCCTGTTCTTCGAAAAAAATTGTCTTCGCGCTGGTCTGCATAGCGGTCGGCGCACAATCAGAGCAGGTTTTCACATACATCGTGCGCCCCTGTTCGGTTGGCAGCTGTACGTCGGCAGCGCTGACCTCGTAGGCATCCTCTACCAGTTCCATGAACCGGGCCGCCTGGGCCGGGGTCCAGACGGTCAGCGCCAGCGAAAATACAGACAAGAGAAGTGTGGTTTTCATGACTGTTTACCCTCCCTGAGACGAATCTCAGTTGCCGCCACCGTTTGGCCCGATGACGTAGAAACCCTGGTTGTGTACGGAATTCGCATTGCGCTGCGCCTGGCCGGTGCTGCCAACCTCGAAGTGGTATGCCGAGAAGCCGCCACCACCGACGCCCTGGCTGAAACCGAGACCGGGCCGCGGCGGTGGCGCCGTCTCGAGTTCGAAACTGGTTTCACTGACGAATGTGGACTGATTCGGAAGGACCGTAAGGGGCGATGTCACGGTGCCCTGTGTTGTGAAATTGCCACCGGCCAGCGCCCGGTCGATGCCGGTTTCGGCGGCCTGGAACGCATTTTCCGAATACTGGTCATTGGTGGCCATCGTCCACTCGAGTGTCGCCGTATTCATGCCGGATACACCAAGGACGGTGAGCACTAGCAGCAGCACCAGGCCGACTACCAGCGCGGCGCCTTGTTGACGGGTCTGTAGCGTGACGTTGCTCATATTCGCGAGTTCCTGAGTTCGATCGTTTTCGAGACGAGTACGCGCCGGAACGCGTCGTTCGGCGCGGGCACATTGCGATCCGCGTAAACGTAATTGGTGTTGTCGATGTGACCGATCTGGGGTTGGTCGGAGCGCATCAAAAACCACAGCC
>PKUM01000140.1 GCA_002868855.1 Chromatiales bacterium
AAGCTCTGGAAAATAAACCCGATCTTTTCGTTCCGTACCCGCGAGCGTTCCTTGTCGTTCAGTGACGAGATATCGCGTCCGTCGAGTTCGTAGGTGCCGCCCGTCAATTCTTCGAGCAGGCCGGCGATGTTGAGGAACGTGGTCTTTCCCGAACCGGAAGGACCGGTTACCGAGACAAACTCGCCGTCGTCGACCTTGAGCGAGAAGCTTCGCAATGCATGGGTTTCCACCGCGTCGGTGCGGTAGATCTTGGATATGTCTTTCATCATCAACATTGATCGACTCCTCCGGTACGTCAGTCTGTCAGCAGAACCGTGTCCGCACCGCGGAACGGATCGAGATTGGAAATCACGATGGTCTCGCCGGGCTGCAGGCCGGTGAGGATTTCGACCGCGCCGAGGCTGTACGCACCGGTCTGGATCTGGCGCCGCTGCGCGACCCGGTCGTCATTGATTACGTAGGCCATCCGGCCGCCACCGCTGTCGAGAAACTGGCCCCGCTGCACCATCATGACGTCGCTGAATTCCGCGAGCAGAATGCGGGTGGTCAGGCGCTGGTTCTGCCGCAGACCGGTCGGGCCGTCACCGACAAAACGGACCCGGCTGGCGACCTGGTTGTTGACGATTTCCGGTGAGACCGCCACGATCCGGGCCTGGTAGTTGCGGCCGCCGGACTGGACCTCGGCCGTCATGCCGATCGCAAGATCGTCGGCGTAGCTCTCGGGAATCATCAGGTCGATCTCGTAGCGCGAAAGGTCAACTACCGCCATCACCGGCATGTCCCGGGCCACGGCCGCTTTCTGGTCCACGAGGAGGTCGCCGACGATGCCGTCGACCGGCGATTTGATCGAGAGCTCGTCGACCTGGCGGCGCAGATTCGCCACGGCCAGTTCCTGTGCATTGACCTCGAACTCGGTGGCGCGCAGCTCGAACGAAAGGCGTTCCTCGTACAACCTGGCGTCCGCGATCGCGTGCTCGAAAGCCAGTTCCGCGTTACGCAGGTCATCCTGAGCCTTCTCCCAGTCGATCTTGGGAATCACGCCTTTCTGTTCGCCCGTATCGGCGCGGCGTTTTTCCCGGCGCGCCGCGATGGCTGCGACCTCGGCCAGGTCCGCGGCCTTGCGCTTCTCGAGCGTCTGCTGGCGGGTCTCGATACGCTGCCGTTCCAGGTTCAGCATGCGTTGCCCGAGGGCGGCTTCGGCCTGCTGGAGCTGGTTGGCAAGCTCGGGGCTGTCGACCGATGCCAGCACCTGGCCCGCAACCACCTGCTCGCCGGCATCGACCAGCAGCGTGATCGTGCCGGATGTCGTTGCATACAGGGTCGGACTGACTGCTGCCACGACGCGTCCCTGTACCGTGACGTCACGCACCAGGTTGCCGCGCGTGACGGTCGCTATGCGGATGCGTTCAAACGGTACGCTGACCGTGGCACTGGCCCAGCGCTGGACCCACGGCGCGGCGATGACCGCCGCCGAGATCACCGCGAGCGCGATCCCCGCAATGACCAGTCTTTTGCGGCGCGGATTGCGCGGCGCCAGCGCCACGTCCTGCGCCGATGTATCGGGAATTTTCAGAACCTGAACCCCCTCCCTTTTCGGTCATCGCGGAACCGGAGGAATTGTTGCGGTTTCAGGTTTGGATGCGCGGAAATCGAATATGGTTTGAAGTCCGGCGCCAGTTTTGTAACCTGGCGGCGAACGCCATTAAGTTGGCTTCAGGCCCGTACAGGTTCAGGACGACTGTCCGTAAAAGGTCAGGTTTCCATCCCTACCGGATCAACAACACCTTGTTGTTGACCGGGTACAACCACTCGACGCCGCGCTCGGTGACGATAGCGTTGTCCTCGAGCGGCACCCGCAATTTCTTGCCGCCCCACTCGGGGATCGCGGTGTAGGCGAACAGCTCGATCGAGAACAGGTTGGTCGGCTGGATCGTATATTTCATGCGTTCCGGGTTGAACCACGCGATCGACGGGCCGATGCCGTGGCCGAGGTTGCCCACCGAGTGGCAGCCGATGATTACGTCGATGTTTTCCGGGTCGTCGGTCGGCTCGTTGAAGGTTTCCATCACCTTGAAGCCGGCGGCGTTGATGCGATCGTTCAACAGCTCGAACGTGTCACCGGCGGTGCGTCCCGCCTTGATATTGGCCTTTAAGATGTCGCGCACCTTGCGGCCGTTGTCGAACGCCTTTTGAATGCTTTCCGGCAGGTGAGTCTCGCCTTCTTTGAGCACGTAGGCGTGGCGTTTCAAGTCGGTATAAAAATTCAGATAGCCGACGCCCCAGTCGATCGCGAGGAAATCGCCGCGCTGGATCACGTGGTCGTTGGACAGCGCGACAAAGCCGTCGGGCCCGGTGATGTACACCGACGGCATGCCGAAAGAGGTGCCGAGATTGTTCTCGAATTGCTGCTCGCGCATCCACCAGGCGACGTCCGCGAGCGTGGTCACGCCAGGCGTAATCACCTCATTTGAAAAAGCACGCTCGGCGATGTTGCGTGACAGGTTACCGGCCCAGGCGAACGCGGCGATCTCGGTGGCGACCCGGCGCGAACGAAAATCCGACACCAGTTTCTCGGCCGAGACGAAACGCTCGGCATAACGCGGTCCGAGTTCCTCGCTCAGTCTCTGGAAGCTGGTGTAGCTCAGGCCGTCGGCGGCGCCGATGTTCAGCGCATAGTTCAGCGCTATCGTCCTCGGATCGCGCTCCTCGACGAAAGCCTTCAGTTCGTCCGGCCCGCCGAAGATGTCGTAGGCGCCGTTGTCCTCGACCAGCGCAGTATCGACCCCGAGCACGGCGCGTTCGATGCGGCCGTCACCGCGGTCGGTGAAGATGTAGTAGCCATAGCCGCCCACGTAGCCCTTGCCGAAGTCCTCGGTCAGCGGATCGTCGAAGCCCTCGCGGTTGACGGTGATCCACATGTCGACGCCGTTCTCGCGCATCACCTCGGGCAGGACCAGGTCGAATTTCTCCTGGCGGATCTGGTTCATCAGCTCCCAGCGTTGCTGCGCCTCACCCTTAGCGTGCACCTCGGCCACCACGCCGACGCAAGTGAGTGCCAGGCAAGCGATCAAAATCCTAGTGGTCATGGCGTCTCCCGTTTTCGACGACCGGCGTTCGGCGTCATTAAATCGCAGTTTGAGGGCGGTGGCCAAAACTTCGGAGGCTGGCAGTGCTCGGCCGGGGCCGGGGTTTCGAAGCATGCCGCCCACAGATCGGCGTGATCGCCATGGCGACCCGCGCCGCGATTTCACACATCCAGGCGGTAAATTTCCACAAATTCAAAGGCCGTCAATCCGGGCTTGTACTAACCAGCAATCAAACCCGAACATCACCCGATTTCTGCAATGCTGGCGTCGCTGCATTGCTATACTCACCCAGGGGCACGCGGCTGTCACCGGCACGTTGACGGACCTGCGATTGCAGTGTCATGGGCGGCCCGGGCTGTTTCCAATTCCCGTTCGAGGACGTAACAGATGGAACTGATTCAAAACGGCAATTTCGATGACGGTGAACTCGCGCCATGGTCGCCATGCAGCGGCATGACCCTGCAGGGCGGGGTCACGGATATGCAACAGTCGCCGGTGTTCTGCAGCCAACACAATCTCAAGCTACTCGGTAACGACTGCGTCCAGCAACAGCTCACGCGGGTCGCGGTGGCGTCGGAGGGCTTGCTGACGTTGTGGGTGCGATTGTGGCCGGACGGTCCGTTCGAACACATGTCGTCGGCGGATGCCGGACGGTTCGAGGCCAGCGTGCAGTACTCGGTTGGCGGCGATTCCGCCACGTCATTGCTGGATCTCGACACGCTGCGCGCGCGCGGACCGAGGATGCTGGATCCGATCAAGGTGACCGTCGACGTCGACCCGCTGAAGTTTGTCACGGGAGTCCGGGTGCGTTGTTACGATGCCTCGCAACCCTGGTACCTGGCCGGGGTGACGATGGAAGGCTACTTCGTCGGCGGCGGCGACGGGCCGTTTCGCAAGACGGACGCGCAGACCGAGGAACGGCTGCTGAGTCTCGAGGAGCGCCTGGCGAAGCTGGAGGAACTCATCTCGGGCGGAAGCGGCAAGCCGGACCCGTCCGGGTAAATTCGGTCGCGGTACATCGAGCTGGCCGGAGACAAAAAGCGCGCGCGCCGGTCGATGAAGGCCTGCCGCTGGTGGTGTCGCGCGAGCTGGATAGCACCGGACTCGAACTGAGCCTGTTCCCGGTGATTTTTGCGTTTTGCACGCCGCGGGACATTGCGACGGACGAACGCCGGGTCGAGGCGTTGGCCCCGACACACGCGAAAACGGCGAAGTTTTTTCGCGCCAGCGCGGTGGCCTGACGGCGCAGACCCGTTTCCACAGCCGATTCGGTTTGGCCAATCCGGCGATAGACCCTATGCTTGGCGCTTCGAGAAAAAAACCCGCGGTTGCAACGAAACAACCGGGTCTTGCTGAGCAACGGAACGAAAATGGCCGACTCCGTCTTTTACAGTTTGCGTGACAACATCGCGACCATTCGTATCGACGATGGCAAACGCAACGCCCTGTCTCCACAGGTTCTGCGGGAAATTTATCGGGTGCTCGACCGGGCGGAATCGGACAAGGCTACTGTCATCATTACCGGCAGGGAGTCGGTATTCTCGGCCGGATTCGATCTTCATACGATGAAACGCGGCGGCACCGACGCGATGCGGATGCTCCGCCTCGGTTACGCGTTAACCGCCAGGGTCATGGCCTATCCGCGCCCGGTCATCGCCGCCTGCAACGGTCACGCGATGGCGATGGGGGTTTTCCTGATGTTGTCGGCCGACTATGTAATCGGCAGCCGGGGGGACTTCAAGATCTCGGCCAACGAGGTCGCACTCGGCCTGACCATGCCGCGCGTTGCCGCGGCCACGTTGCAAAATCGGCTGACCCCGGCCGCGTATCAGCGTGCCGTCACGCTGGCCGAGTACTTCGATGCTGAATCCGCGCTTCGTGCCGGGTTTTTCGATGAGCTGGTCGATCCTGAAGCGTTGACGAGCCGCGCCGAGACCCTGGCGGAAGCCTTCGACGAACTCGATGCAGCGGCGCACAAGGCATCGAAACTCAGAATCCGTGCGGCGCTGTTGCGCAAGATCCGGGTCAGCATCCCGCTGGATCTGCTGGACGCCGCGATGATGGGTTTGCGCGGCGCCCGGCCGCGGTAACAAATTGCAGCGACTGAATTTAGGGCAAGTGAACATGAACCTGACACGGGCAACCAGTAATTAAGGTCACTGTGCCGGGTGCGCGTCGTCAGGGGATTCCGGACTTCAGGCGGCCTGATTGAAGAGAGAGTTTCGACTCATCAGGTTTATTGTCAGGCGGCTTTCTGCCGGTAGTATGGTCGGCGCCGCTCCGCGATCGTTTTCTGCCTGATCCTCCTCCTTCGATCCAGGACCGTCTGACCTCGACCGGTGTACACATCCGCCGGGGTCAGATTGTCGAGGCTCTCGTGGTAGCGCTCCGTGTTGTAGTAGTCGACGAACTCAGCGATGCGGGCCTTCAGGTCGCTCGGCAGATAATAGTTTTCCAGCATAGCCTGGTTCTTCAGTGAACGATACCAGGGGTTCATTGATAAATAAG
>PKUM01000079.1 GCA_002868855.1 Chromatiales bacterium
GGCAAATTGTCTTGCTGAGTCGGTCATGCTCGATGCGGTCATGTTCGGACACGAGCAGATGCAGGTCGCAATATCCGCCATCAATGAGCTTGCCGCCGAAGCTGGCAAGCCCGCGTGGACCCGGACCGCTGCCGAGGTCGATCCGGCGTTGCAGAGTGCGGTGCGCGATGCCGCTGCTGATGCCCTTACCGCGGCCTACGTCGTGGCTGAGAAACAGACCCGCCAGGAAATGGTCGGTGCCGCGAAACAAGCGGCGGTTGAAGCTTTGTGTGGCGAAGGCAGCGAGTGGGACAGCGGCGCTGTCTCTCAGCAGCTCAGCAAACTGGAGCGAGAGATCGTCCGTGGACGGATTCTCGAGGGCGAGCCCCGGATCGATGGCCGCGATACCCGGACGGTACGGCCGATCGCTGTTCGAGCCGGATTTCTTCCGCGCACGCATGGGTCCGCTATTTTCACCCGCGGCGAAACCCAGGCGATTGTGGTCACCACGTTGGGTACCGGCCGGGACGCCCAGATAATCGATGCGCTGGAAGGAGAACGCAAAGAAGCCTTCATGCTGCATTACAACTTCCCGCCATTCTGCGTAGGCGAAACCGGCTTTATGGGCTCGCCGAAACGACGCGAAATCGGCCACGGTAAACTGGCCAAACGCGGCATCCTGGCTGTGATGCCAACTCATGAGGAATTTCCGTATGTGATACGGGTTGTATCGGAAGTTACTGAATCGAATGGCTCGAGTTCGATGGCGAGTGTTTGCGGTACCAGCCTGTCCCTGATGGATGCCGGCGTGCCGATCAAGGCACCGGTAGCCGGTGTGGCGATGGGGCTGGTCAAAGAGGCCGACAAATTCGCGGTTCTCACCGATATTCTCGGCGACGAGGATCATCTCGGCGACATGGATTTCAAGGTCGCCGGAACCGAAACCGGTGTCACTGCTTTGCAGATGGACATCAAGATCGATGGCATAACCAGGCAGATCATGGAGGATGCGCTTGCGCAGGCGAAGGACGGGCGATTGCATATCCTCGGAGAGATGAATTCCGTGCTTGGTTCGCCGCGCGAGACCATGTCTGATTGGGCACCAACCATTCAAACCTTCAAGATCGATCCCGAGAAGATTCGTGATGTGATCGGCAAGGGCGGGTCGGTGATTCGCGAGATCACAGAGACTACCGGTGCAACGATCGACATCGAAAATGATGGCACCGTGAAAATTGCCTCGGTCGATGGCGCATCGGGTCAGGAAGCACGGCGTCGCATCGACCTGATTACGGCTGAAGTCGAGGTTGGGCAGATCTATGAAGGCAAGGTCGTGCGCTTGATGGACTTCGGCGCTTTCGTCCAGATTTTGCCCGGGAAGGACGGTCTCGTTCACATTTCGCAGATTTCCGACAAGCGCGTCGAGAAAGTCAGCGACGAGTTGAACGAGGGCGATATTATCAAGGTCAAGGTGCTGGAGGTTGATCGCCAGGGCCGAATTCGACTCAGCATGCGTGATCTGGGTGACGATGCCGCCTGATTAGCAACTGCGGTTGAACGGAACGAGAAAGGGCTGCAAATGCAGCCCTTTTTTGTTGCGCCTTCGATCCGTTCTGCTCTCAGCTTACGGCAAAAATTCCTGCCAGATGAGCGATGATTCTTTGCGGCAGCCAGCGATTTCGAGTTTCGCCCGGGAAACCTTGCAGAAACCCGACATGCCCGCCATGGCGCGATAGTTCGAGCGTTACGGACGTCCCGAGTTCGCGCGCGCTGGGAATCGCGCTTCGATGTACGAATGGATCGTCTTCGGCATGCAGGATTAACGTGGGAACCGTAATAGCGCCCAGATACTGTCTGCTGCTGGATCTGGAGTAGTAGTCGGACACACCCTCAAAGCCGTGCAAAGGAGCGGTCACTGCGTCGTCGAATTCGAAGAAATCGCGGGCGCTCATCGCGCGCTCCCAATCGAACGGACTGCCTCCATGCTGGTATTTCGCGAGGATACTCTTGCGCAATTGTTGCAAGAGGTTGATTTGATAAATACGGGACAGCCCGGAACCGAGCGAGCGCGCCGCAATTTCGAGGTCGAAGGGTACCGAAACAGCAACGCCGGCGCTGAGGGGACTCTGCGACTGCATGACGCCCAGATGTTTGAGCAGAACGTTGCCGCCCAGCGAATAGCCGACTGCCACTATTGGTCGGCCTGGTTCGCGTTGCTGTAGCAGACGCAGAATGTACTCGAAGTCGGTGGTCTCGCCGGCGTGGTATGTGCGCGGCAGTCGGTTGGGATAACCGCTGCAACCGCGAAAATTCATTAACACGGCGCGCCACCCTTTGCTTCGGATCCGAGTAAAAAGATCCTGCGCATAGCGCGACTGTGCTGAGCCTGTCAGGCCGTGCAGCAAAAAGACAATCGGAGCATCGGCCGGGTCGTCATCTTGAACCAGCCAGTCGAGATCCAGAAAATCTCCGTCCGGGAGTTCGATTCGCTCGCGCTGAAGTTCAATAACGGGGCAGCGACTGAAAGGACCATTCGCCAGAATTGTCTGGAAATGTGGTCCGCGCAGCACAGGCGCAGGCCGAAAGTCACTGGCGGCCAGCGATCCGTGGCTGGTGTTCTGAGTCGTCAACGAGAAACCCGGTGATCGCGGCAAGAGTTGGCTGGCGCCGGCGCGAGGCCGGAGACGTCGTCTGCGCTAGCCCTTTCTTTCCTCGGTTGCCGCTTCCTGCTTCTTTGATTCCCGTTTGCTTTCGTCGGCACGACCGCCGCCGGTCAAGGTTCGGAAAATTTCTTCCTGCACCGCGCGCCAACGCTGGTAGTTCTTTGTAGTGAGGTCGGCGACTATTCCCACGGGATCGATACCAACAACGCTCTTGACCCGCTCCCGAACCTGTTGCTGCTGGGTGAGAAACAGCTTCATGCTCTGTTCGAGATAGCTGCTCACCATTCCCTGCATGGTTCCGCCATACGAGCGAATAATCTGCGATAGAAAATCCCGGCTCATAATCGGCTCGCCGCTTTGTTCTTGTTCGCTGATCACCTGCAACAGGATGCTGCTTGTTATGTCCGCCTGCGACTTCTTGTCAATGACAACGAAATCGACTTTATCCAGGACCAGTCTGCGAATGTCGGAAAGCGTGATGTAGCGGCTTTCTTCCGTATCGTACAGTCGGCGATTAGGGTACTTCTTGATTACTCGTGCTTCGCTCATAGAAGGCGAAACCCCCTCTTTTGTCTGTCCGCGCCTGGGCCGGTTCCGACGGCGCTTATACAGCTAAAACCATTGCGCCAACCCAATGCCAAAATTTTGGCGCCGGCATTTTTTAGCGTGGTTTCAACTATACATCATAAGATGGATTCTCGTTAATACTGTGCAGGGTTCGCCGCAGCTCGCCTGCCAAATGCTCGATTTTCCAGTGCGGGACAGCCCACTCCAGCATCTCCGCAGCCGACGCCCGATACAGTTCCGGTGGGGGATCCTGGCGCAGAAAATTCAAGGCGTGCCACAGCGGTGTATACCCTGTGCCGGAGCGAACGTCCACGGCGCCGGTCTGTTTACTGAGCTTGTTTCCCGCGTTGTCGATGACAATCGGCAGGTGCGCATATGCCGGCATCGGTAAATCCAGCTTTTTTTGCAGAAAAATCTGACGGGCCGTCTGACCGAGTAGGTCGGCACCGCGAACCACTTCGCTGATGCCTTGTGCCGCATCGTCGACAACTACCGCTAACTGGTAACTATAAAGGCCGTCCCGGCGCTTGAGCACGAAATCGCCAGAGACCTGTTCGACGATCTGCTCGCATTGTCCCTGTAATGCATCCTCGAAAACTATCGGGGCAGCGCTGGTGAGAATCCGGACGCTATGCGGCTGCGGGGGGGCTGTCCGGCGCCAGCGGCAGGTGCCAGGATAAACCGGTTCTGAGCCTGAGTCCGCAGGGGATTTCGGTTGCGCGTCCCGCAAATCCTTGCGACTGCAGGTGCAATAGAAAAGAAGCTCATGTTCGCGCAAGCGGTCCAGTGCTGCCTCGTAGGCCGAGTACCGATCAGACTGGTAAAGGACATCCTCGTCCCAGCACAGCCCAAAGTACTCCAGGGTACTGAGTATCTGATCGCTGGCGGTCGGAGATTCACGCGGCGGATCGAGGTTTTCGATGCGTACCAGCCAGGCACCGTCGTGGCTGCGTGCCTGCAGGTAGCTGCCCACCGCGGCAACGAGCGAGCCGAAATGCAACGGACCGGTCGGGGAGGGAGCAAATCTACCGCGGTACTGTGCAGTCACACCTGTACGTTACCCGGCGCACTGGGTGGGCCGTCCGACCGGGCATGGCTGGTCGGACGGCCGCGAGAATTGTATCTAGCGGTAGCGGTCGTCACGATCGCGGAATTGTCTCTCCGCCAGCTCGCGCCGCTCCTGCGCCTCGAGGCAAAGCGTCGCAACCGGGCGCGCTTCGAGGCGTTTGAGGCCGATCTCTTCCCCGGTTTCCTCGCAGAAGCCATAGCTTCCATCGTCGATCCGGGCCAGCGCGGAGTCGATTTTGCGAAGCAATTTCCGTTCCCGGTCACGGGTGCGAAGTTCAAGGCCGAACTCGGACTCCTGGGTCGCGCGGTCATTCGGGTCGGGGAAATTGGCCGCCTCGTCTTTCATGTGATGAACGGTGCGGTCGACTTCTTCCATCAGCTCGCGTTTCCAATTGAGCAGAATATTCTGGAAATGCTCGAGCTGTTCGTCGCTCATGTAGATCTCACCGGCGCCTCTCTTGTAGGGCGCAACGCCGTGAATCGGGCCGGTCAACAACTGGGCCCGGCGTTTCGCAGTGGAGGGCCGGCGCCTGCGTTTCGCTGGGGTTTTCTTGGTTGCGGCGGCCTTGACGGGCGCCTTCTTTCTGGCTGCGGTCTTTTTCTTTGCCGCAGGTTTGCTGGCTGCGGCTTTTTTCTTTGCCGCAGGTTTCTTCTTCGCAACGGGCTTCTTCCGCGCGGCAGCTTTCTTCTTGGTCACGGCTTTCTTTTTTGCCGCAGGCTTTTTCTTCGCTGCGGCCTTTTTCACTGCCGCAGGCTTCTTTTTGCTCGCGGTGGCCTTCCGGGTTGCTGGTTTCTTTTTCACAGTTGCCTTTTTCTTCACGGTTTTTTTCGCAGTTTTCTTGCGTGCGGTCGGTTTACTCGCGGCGCGCGTTGTTTTTTTGCGCGTCGTGGTCTTTTTCGCCGCGGTCGAGGCGGTCTTGCGCGTTTTCTTCGCTACCGCTTTTTTAGCCGCGGTCTTTTTCGCGCCGACGGTCTTACGTTTCGTCGCGGGTCGTTTTTTCTTTGCCGGCATCTGTAGTCTCCGGGGCTAATCTGTCAAACCGGCTATTATATATCGAAAATGCCGGGTAAGGTGAAGCTGCGAACCGAGCTTTTATGCAACAGCACGCTACGGCAGATCCACGGGCAATTCTGACTCCCAACCGCTCTTGCTGTGCTCGGCGACCACGCTGGTGTAGATGCCGCCGCGGACGTTGAACTCGGCGGTCAGGCGCAGGAATCTCGGATCCAGCAGTTCCGCCAGGTCGTCCCTGATCTGA
>PKUM01000163.1 GCA_002868855.1 Chromatiales bacterium
ACACCACACCTTCCGCCGGCTACCCGTTTCAGGTGGTGCAGACTTCGTGGACCGGCGAGCAGTTCGAGATTCCGGCCGGTGACGAGCCGCGAATTCAGGTCGCGGCCTGGGTTACCGAGGACGCCGCGCGCAAATTGATGGCCCTGAACGGTCACGATCTGGAAAACCTGATCGAGAAAGCGCGCAGCAGGGATTTCGAGCCGGTCGCGCTGGGCATGACCACATCGCTTGATCTCGAAAACCGGCTGACCCGGGTCAGTACAGGCAACGTGCTGGGTATGCTCCGGGGCAGCGATCCGGAGCTGGCCGATGAGGTCGTGGTTTTCACCGCCCATCACGATCATCTCGGGACCGCGGAGAGTGGCGAGGGTGACCGGATATACAACGGTGCCCGTGACAACGCCAGTGGTGTTGCGACGATTCTCGCGATCGCGAAAGCGGTCGCGGAATTGCCCGAACCGCCGCGGCGCTCGATCCTGATTGCCGCGGTCGGCGCGGAGGAGCAAGGCCTGCTCGGAGCGAAGGCGCTCGCCGCCGATCCGCCGGTCGCGCCCGGCCTTATCGCCGCGAATATCAATTTCGACGCGGGCAATATCTGGGGTGCGACTCGCGATATCACGTTTATCGGTCTCGGCAAGTCGTCGCTGGACGAGGTCGCCCAAACCGTGGCCGCGCACCAGGACCGCGTCGTGACGGGAGACCAGTTCCCGGACAAGGGCTATTTTTATCGCTCGGACCAGTTTGCACTGGCGCGCATCGGTGTGCCTGCGATGTATATGAAAGGCGGTACCGATTACATCGGTCGCCCCGCGAACTGGGGCGCGGAACAGGTCGGCGCCTATACGGCGAAAAATTATCACCAGCCGAGTGACGAACTGACCGACGATTGGAATTTCGACGGTCTTGTGCAGGACGCGCAACTCGGGTTCTGGTGCGGCCTCATCATCGCCAACGACGATGAGCTGCCGTCGTGGAACCCGGGCGACGAATTCGAGGCGGCGCGCAAGGCGGCGCTTGCTGCGTTGCGCTGATGCAATAAAACGATGCCATGGCATGGTTTGCGGGGCCCGGGCAAAAAGCCCGGGCCTTTTGCATTGCTCGCCGGCGGGCGATTCGGGTGAAACGGAGGTTACGTTGAATGCACAATCAATTTGATCTGAATTGTTCTTTAAAACGCAACAGTAATTTATAAAAAATCGAGTTTATTTCAGTTTCGGTCTCAGTGAAGCTATGTGACAGCGCCGGCAACGGGCCGGTCACCACTTCGGGAGAATCGATCATGAATGCAGCGAGACCCTATCTGAACCTGCTCGGGCGGATTTTTATCGGCGCAATTTTCTTGTTTGCCGGCATCAGCAAGATCAGTGGCTACACGGCGACGGGCGGCTACATGGAAGCCATGGGTGTGCCGGCGTTGCTGTTGCCGCTTGTCATTGCGCTGGAGCTGGGCGGCGCTGCCGCCATCATCCTCGGCTGGAAGACGCGTATTGCGGCATTTTTGCTGGCGGGTTTCAGCGTGCTGTCGGCCTTGTTGTTTCATTTCGATCTGGCCGATCAGAACCAGTTCATCATGTTCTGGAAAAACATCGCGATCGCAGGCGGATTCCTGTTCCTGGTCGCGAACGGTGCCGGCGCGCTCGCACTGGATAACCGCGCCAGCCAGGCTGCGCCCTGATCGGGCTGGAATGGCGGTTGCACCTGAGAAATTTTCAACACGACCTTTGCACGGGAGCTGGAAACGATGGGATTACTTGTTGATGGACAGTGGGTTGACCGCTGGTACGACACCAAATCGACCGGGGGCAGGTTTGTGCGCTCCGACGCCCAGTTTCGCAACTGGATTACCCGCGATGGCGCGGCGGGGCCGACCGGTGACAGCGGATTCAGGGCTGAGCCGGGCCGCTATCACCTCTATGTGTCCTATGCTTGTCCATGGGCCCATCGGACGCTGATCGTTCGCAAACTGAAAGGCCTCGAATCGCATATCGGCGTGTCGGTGGTGAACTGGCTGATGGCCGAGAATGGCTGGACCTTCGCCGACGGTCCCGGCGTCGTAGCCGACCCGCTGCACGGCGCAGACTTTCTCCACCAGGTCTATACCGCGGCCGATCCCGGCTACAGCGGGCGCGTGACCGTGCCGCTGTTGTGGGACAAGCAGCGCGGCACGATCGTCAACAACGAGTCATCCGAGATCATCCGGATGCTTAACGAGGGGTTTGATGACATCGGTGCCACGCCCGGCGACTACTATCCCGCGGCGCTGCGCGGTGAGATAGACAGCGTCAACGAGCGCGTCTACGACAGCGTCAACAACGGTGTCTACAAGGCCGGATTCGCGACTTCCCAGGCCGCCTATGAAGAGGCCGTCGTACCTTTGTTCGACACCCTCGACTGGCTGGAAAAACGCCTCGCGCACAATCGTTATCTGGTTGGCGATACGCTGACCGAAGCCGACTGGCGTCTGTTCACGACACTGGTCCGGTTCGATGCGGTTTACGTGGGTCATTTCAAATGCAACCTGCGCCGGATCGTCGATTACCCCAATCTCTGGGCCTACACCCGCGAGTTGTTTCAGTACCCGGGCGTCGCGGATACGGTGCATTTCGATCACATCAAGGGGCACTATTACCAGAGTCACCTGAACATCAATCCCAGCGGCGTGGTACCGGCCGGCCCGGTAATCGACTGGATGCAGCCTCACCGGCGGGATCGTTGAGGCCGGATGCGTCGGCCGGCTCAGCGATGACCGATGCAGTCGTCCCAGTACGGACGGTCGCCGAACCGCTTAGCGAGATAATCGACGAATGCGCGTATGCGAGTGGAGAGATGGCGTGAATGGGGGTAGACGGCGTAGGCGGCGAGCGGCGCCCATTCGAAATCGGTCAGGGCGACTTCAAGCCGTCCGGCGGCAATTGCCTCGAATACGATAAACGTGGGCAGCAGCGCCACGCCGTGGCCGGCGATGGCAAGATCGCGCAGTACATCGCCATTGTTTGCGCGCAGAACGCCACGGGTTTTCACCGAGCCGGGACGCTCGGCTGCATCGGCGTAGCGCCAGGTGCCGGGGTCATCGGCGAGGCTGTAGTGGAGACAGTCGTGGTTGGCGAGATCGCGCGGGTGTTGCGGGCGGGAGTGGCGCGACCAGTACCCGGGGCTCGAGCAAATGACATTGCGCACCGGCGCGAGCCGGCGTGCTATCAGGCTGGAATCGGCGAGGCGGGCAATGCGGATGGCGAGGTCGAAGCCTTCGCCGAGCAGGTCCACCCGGCGGTCGCTCAGGTCGAGGTCAAATCTCACAGCGGGATTCTGAGCGGCAAAATCGCTGATTGCCGCGCGCAGGTGGAGCAGGCCAAAAGTCAGCGGCACCGATATCCGGATTCGTCCTTGCAGGGCGCCGTGTTCGGTTGATACCGCGGTTTCGGTTTCGCGAACATCCTCGAGGATTCGCTGGCAGCGCTGGTAGTAGCTGCGTCCGGTGTCGGTCAAGTCCAGCCGCCGGGTGGTGCGATTCAGCAACTGCACCCCGAGATAGTGCTCGAGTTCGGCGAGGCGCCGGCTCACCGCCGATTTCGCAACCCCAAGCCGCTCCGCTGCGGCCGTAATGCTCCCGGCGTCGACGACGGTGACAAAACTCTGCATGTTCGCGAACCGGTCCATGCCGATTGCCTCTCGGAGAACAAAGAGACCCAGAATCTAACGATTCTCCCGCTTTTAGCAATATTTTGTGCGCCAACAGGCGCAATCCGGGCGGATTGGCGCCGCTCCGACAGCATTGTCGCGGCACTGGAACCGGAAGACTAGTGGTCGCGTTTGTTGACGACCAGGACCTGGTAACGCCCTTTCGGTCCGATAAACCACGAGGCGATCAGGCTGGTGAGACTGACGACGATCGCGCCGAGCAGCGCGGAGCCGAATCCTGCGACGACGAAACTACTGAGCAGAGTCGCCACGAGGCTGAACATCAGGGCATTGATTACAAAAAGAAACAGCCCGAGCGTGAGGATGGTGAGCGGCAGCGTCAGGATGACCGCGATCGGGCGTATCAACGCGTTGACGAAGCCAAGCAACAGC
This sequence comes from Chromatiales bacterium, assembly GCA_002868855.1. Taxonomy (GTDB): domain Bacteria; phylum Pseudomonadota; class Gammaproteobacteria; order Steroidobacterales; family BM003; genus BM003. The sequence goes on from PKUM01000163.1 coordinate 4,072, forward strand.
GCCGCGAGTACGAAAGTACCGCTGCCGGTTATCGTGACGCCGTCGAGCAACCGGTCGGCGAGCCACAAACCGAGCATGGTTATCAGGGTGCGAAGAATGAATCCGGGCATCCCCCGGAGGCTACGGCAGAGCGCTCCGAACTTCAACCAACAGGCTGGCGACGGCAGGTTTGCACACTGCAACGATCGTGACGCAGCTCACAGTGGGCCAGCGCATGCAGCGTTAGGCTTGGCAATATGTCAGATGGCATCTTAACGTGGTCGTTGCTTGCGGGTTTCGGCGTGGTAGGAATACTGATAGCGCTTGCGGCTACCGAGGAATTCCGGCGTGGCAGGGGTGCCGTCGGTAAACGGCTCCGGGCCGCCGGTTTCCGGTTTCGTCGCAACCTGCGGGTTCCAGACGAACGCGGCGGTGACCGGGTCGTGGACTACGTAGTCGCAACGATGGCGGGACTGGTTTGCATCGAGCTGCGCGACTACACCGGCGCTGTGCAAGGCGATGCCGCGGATCGAATGTGGTCGCATTCGGCGCGTATGGAGACCTTCCGGTTTCTCAACCCCGTCACACGGCAGCGTGCCTATCTCGATGTGATCGCCGGCCTTTGCCCCGGTGTGCCCGTGCACGGGCTGATTCTTTTCTCGGACCAGGCCACGCTGGTGGGAGATATGCCGCCAGGCGTTCATCTCAATGCCAACCTGGAGATCGCGTTGCGTGAGTTTTCCGAAGACTGGGGCGACGACAGCGTGATTGAACAGGCGTTGAAGAAGCTCAAGCCCGGTCTTGCCCGGCTGCGTAAGGAAGGCACGTCCGCGGCACGTGAGCGCGGTCTCGAGTCTCAGGTTTAAGTATTGCGCCCGTGCAGTGTCGCCCGGTAGCGGCGCTGAACATTAGTCCGGCACCTGCTTCGAATCGTTGAGATAGCTTTGCCACAGCAAACGCGAGGCGACCGAGCGCCATGGCCGCCACGCCTCGCCGATCGCTTCCATTTCAGCTGCAGACGGGCGCGTTTCGAGGCGTTTGACTCTTTGCACCGCGATTGCGAGTGCGAGGTCGCCGGCCGGCCAGACGTCGCGCCTTCCCAGCGCCATCAACAGGTAGATATTTGCCGTCCACGGTCCGATACCGGTGATGGCGACCAGTCGTTCGCGAACGCTTTCGTCGGAAAGTCCGGAGAGGGCTTGAAGATCGAGTTGGCCATCGTGAACAGCTTCCGCGATGCCGCGGCAGTAGCGGCTTTTCTGGCGGCTGAATCCGCATTGCCGCAGCGTCTCCTCGGTCAGCCCCAGAAACGCGGCGGCGTTCAGTTCTTCGACCTCGGCCAGCAGGCGATCGAACGTCGCCCGGGCAGATGCCAGCGACACCTGTTGCTCGAGGACGATACTTACGAGCGTCGCAAACCCCGGTTGGCGGCTCCACA
>PKUM01000162.1 GCA_002868855.1 Chromatiales bacterium
CACATACCGTTGGCAGTGCGGCGCCGCTGGAGCCGACGCGAAAGCCGTTTTCCGGCCGGCAGTACTCGCGCAGACCGAGTTCGCGTCCGTCCTGGTAGGCAGTGAAATCCGGGGTGACACCGTGTTTGGCACAGGCTTTGCGGTGCTGGCCAATGCGATCGCCAGTCATCCCGCGGACACCGTCTTCGTAGCCGATTGCGCCCCAGTCGCTGTAGATGCATTCGTCTTCGTTCATGGTCGCGCACGCCGACAACGTCAGCGCCGCAAGCGTCGTCAGAATCAGACCAGTGGCTTTTTGCATCGATCTCTCCGCGGGCTGGCTGCGACTGCCTGCGCCACACCGCCCTTTTTCGACATAAGCTGCCGCAAGTGTAGGAACGATGGCGATGGCGTTGCCGTGAACGCGCTCACACATCTGCGGTTGCCGGGCCGTGTCAGCCCATGTTCCATGGACAAAAAAAACGCCGGCGGACATCGCCGGCGTTGCTGGGGAGCGAAACTCAAGGGCAGCCTGCGACAGCAGGCGGTGGTGCCCGGTGTTACTGGATCGACAGCAGTTCGACCTCGAATACGAGTACTGCGCCCGGTTTGATTTTGTCGCCGGCGCCCTGGTCGCCATACGCGATCTCGGAAGGACAGATGAGTTTGGCTTTCCCGCCCGGCTTCATTTTTTGCAGACCCTCGGTCCAGCAGGGGATGACCCGATCAAGCTGGAAAGTCGCGGGTTCGCCGCGCTGTACCGAACTGTCGAAAACCGTGCCGTCCTTCAGCGTGCCCGTGTAATGAACGGTAACGGTGTCCGATGCCGCCGGGTGGTCGCCCGCGCCAACGCTGGTTTCGAAGAAGATCAGCCCTGATTCAGACACCTTGGCGCCCTTGGTCTTTTTCATCTCTTCCACGAAAGCCGCCGACGCCTGTTTCTCGGTCGCCGCGGCCGATGCCATACGCGACTGCGCGAAGGTCTGGATTTGCGGCCCGTAGACTGCGAGATCGACCTGCGATTCCTTACCCATCGTTGCGTCCATCAGCCCGGCCTCGACCATTTTCAATTCTTCCGTACTGAGTCCGAGGCCTTCAAGGTTGCGTGCCAGCACCATACCGATTGCATACAGCGTTTTTTCATCTTCGGTGGTGGGGATGGTCTGGGCGTCGGCCCGGATTGCGGACAGCGCGATGACGGCCGCAAGGCCGATGCAAAGTAAACGGGTCATAACTGTAAGTTCCTTCGAAGGGAGGATTGAGTGGACGCTCAGCCTACCGGAATTGCAGTGGTCTCGTCATCCGCCGCGGCGTAACCTGAAGAGGCAACTGACGTCAATCGGGCGGAGCAAAGCCCAGATTGACGCCGAGCGGGCCGCGCGGAATCGACAACTGCATCTGCTGGCCGCCGCGCTCAATGGTGACAATAACCACGTCGCCGGCACTGCCGCTGCGGGTCGCCGCGCGCAACTGGGCGCCGCTGTAGATTTGCTGGCCGTCATAGCTGAGCAGGCGGTCGCCCGGCTGAAATCCGGCTTGCTCCGCTGGTGATGTTTGCAACACGTTGTTGATCGTGACCCGATTGGCCTGACCCGTAGATCGCAGGTACAAATCGAATTCCTGTGCGTTCAGTTCGTTCTCGAGCGCGATGCGATCCTGGGCGGCAAGCCATGCTTCGGAAAAGCGCGGAGTGTTGACCCAGCCTTCGCGGGCGGCCTGATCCTGGAGGTACATGCGCTCGAGCGCCAGTTCGTCGCGCCGCCGCGCAATATAGGCGGCCCGCTCTTCGTCAAGCCCTTGTTCCACCAGGCGCTTTTGCAGCCCCTCGCCGCGGCGGCTCCCGCCATTGCGGCGCGGATTCTGCCGCGGCCTTGCGGAAGCCTCGGAGAGACCCGTGCTGGCCGTCTGTAGCGCCGTTTCCAGGCGCGAGACGATAGCCTGGAGATCTTCCAGTTCCTGCTCGAGGCGCTGCCGTTCTTCGACCTCCTGTTCGAGGATGGCGGCAAGCGCGTCATACATTTGCGTCGTGTAGGTGTCGGCGCCGGTCGGTGCCTCGGCCCTGACCTCTGGCGTGGTGACGGCGCGATTCGCGGCGGGAGGTGATTCAGGCTTATCGCGCGTGCTACCCGAGTAGACACCCGCAGCCGCCCCCGCGGCGACCAGCGCCAGTGCGAACAGGCTGTTTTTCAGCATCGCCGTCATCCCTTGCCCCGTTCTCCAAACGCTTAAAGATTACCCGATTGGACCGCGTGTGGCCGCTGCGGGTTTCATCGAATTTCCGGCGCTCGGTCGCGGACCCGGCGCCGCGCTGCCATTAGCAGCGGGTGGCGGGTGTCCGCGGGCCGGACAGGTGTGTCCGCCAGGTGTCCGCGGTGCTGATTTCGGACAGTTATCGACTTGCGTCAATAATCGAGAGGGAAGAAAAATTCATAATTAAAACAATTACGTAGATTTCTATTGCATTGCTTGGCACGGTTCTTGTTTGTTTCTCGGTGAACAACGGCGATGGCGCCGCGACGGGGAACGGGAATGGACGGTCTGCTGAAATACGCTCGCGGTGCGGCGATTCTGGTCTTCATGCTGAGTCGGTTTGTGGAGCCGGGCGCGGGAAATGGTCCGGCGGCGGAAACCCGGATGAGTGCGCCGGTGGTCGTGATAGCACAGGCCTGCGACGAGGATCGGGGTAACGGTACCGGCATGCCGGCTGGCGTCATGCGCGCTACCTGCGCCGAGATCGAGGGCGGGATCTGATGCCCCTGTCGGTGGTCAACGAGGACACCGGGCGGAGCACCACGATTCGCGATACGTCGTCGCAGGATCGTCCGGTTGACCAGCGCAGTGGCGGCTCTGGCCGGATGCGCTGGATCGTGGCGGCACTCGGTATCGCAATTATGGCCGCTGTCGTTGTCATGCTTTGGCAGCGCTGGAGTGGCGCCGAGCGTTCGGTGGCGCGCGAGCGTCTGCGAATTGCCACGGTCGAGGTCGGTGACTTCGTTCGCGATGTCTCCGTTCAGGGAAGCATTGTGGCCGCCGTCAGTCCCACTGTTTACGCCCCCGCCGAAGGGACTGTCACGCTGCTCGCTCGCGCCGGTGACACCGTGGAGTTGAATCAGGAGGTTGCCCGGCTCGAATCGCCGGAGCTGAGCAGCCGTTTGCGACAGGAACAGGCGACCCTCGAGGGTCTCGAGGTCGGCCTCGAGCGCCAGCAAATCGACGGCCGCAAGCGCCTGCTCGGCGCGCGTCAGGCCGCCGACCTTGCGCGGGTCGAGGTGACTGCCGCCGAGCGCGAGCGCGACCGCGCCGAAGCCGGCCGGCAACGCGAAGTGATCAGCCAGCAGGACTATGACAAGGCCAGCGACGATCTGGAGTCGGCAACGCTGCGCTATGGCCATGCGATGCAGGACGCGGAACTGGTTGAGGACGAGGTCGCGTTCGAATTGAAAACCCTGGAGCTGGAACGCGATCGTCAGAATCTGATGGTTGCCGAATTGCAGCGTCAGGTCGAAGCATTGTCCATTCGGTCGCCGGTCGCCGGTGTAATCGGCAATCTGAGCGTCGAGCAAAAGGCCGCTGTCTCCGCCAATCAGCCCTTGTTTACCGTGGTCGATCTTTCCGCGTTCGAAGCCGAGTTGCGAGTACCCGAAGCTTATGCCGACGATCTGAGTCCCGGGATGCAAGTGGATCTTCGTTATGGCGGCGCCAGTTATGGCGGCGAGCTGCGGGCGGTCTCCCCCGAAGTTGCCAACAACGAAGTGATCGTGCGCGTGCGATTCCGCGATGGCACGCCGACCGGGCTGAGACAAAACCAGCGAGTCTCCGCGACGATCCTGCTGGAACAGAAGCCGGGTGCGGTCTTCGTCCAGCGCGGCCCGTTTCTCGACAGCGGCAATGGCCGCGTCGCCTATGTCGTCGAGGGCGATATCGCGACCCGGCGCCAGATCAAGGTGGGTTCGGTCAGTATCAACGCGGTCGAGATTGTCGACGGCGTCAGTGCCGGGGAGATGCTGGTGATATCGAGCACCGATGCTTTTCGCGCGGCCGAGACAGTGCGTCTTACCGATTGACCCTGTTCGGATTGGATTTACCAAAGAGGAATACACGATGTTGCAAATGGAGCATGTCAGCAAGGTCTACCGCACCGATCTGGTCGAGACGCACGCGCTGCGCGATTTCAATTTGAGCGTAGCCGAAGGCGAGTTCGTCGCCGTGACCGGCCCATCGGGTTCGGGCAAGACGACATTTCTGAATATCGCCGGCTTGCTCGAGACATTTACCTGTGGGAACTACCGCCTGGACGGAGAGGATGTCAGCCAGCTGTCGGACGACGCCCGTTCGCGGATCCGTAATCAGAAAATCGGATTCATTTTCCAGAGTTTCAACCTGATCCCGGACCTCGATGTATTCGACAATGTCGACGTGCCGTTGCGTTATCGGAAGATGTCCGGCGATGAACGCAAGCGACGGATCGATCGGGCGCTGGAAATGGTCGGACTGGGGGCCCGGCGCAAGCATCTGCCGTCGCAGCTCTCCGGCGGCCAGCAACAGCGCGTCGCGATTGCCCGCGCCCTGGCGGGAGAGCCACGCCTGATTTTCGCGGATGAGCCGACCGGCAACCTCGACTCGCTGATGGCGCGCCAGGTGCTCGATATTCTCGAGGGTATCAACGCAAACGGCACGACTATCGTGATGGTCACCCATGACCCTGAACTGGCCCGCCGTGCGCATCGCAATGTCCATGTCCTGGACGGGGCGATTACGGATTTCAAACCCTACGAGCCCGATCCGGAACGCATTGACGCGTTTGCAGCAAGCGCCTGAGGAGTCACCCCATGTTTACCTATTACCTGCGTCTCGCCTGGCTCAGTATCCGGCGCAATCCGATCCTGACGGCATTGATGGTTGCCGCGATCGGCGTCGGAATCGGCGCGTGCACGACTACGCTTACCGTGTATCACCTGATGGCGCGCGATCCAATTCCGCAGAAGAGCGATTCGATCTACCGGGTTCTCGTCGATAGCTGGGATCCCGCCAACCCTTTCTATGACGGCGACCAGGGAGCCGCGCCGCCATTTATGATGACCCACCAGGACGCGACAGCCCTGATGAATTCGAAAATCCCGACCCACCAGGCCGCGATGTACCGCAGCGCCTTTGTGGTCGAATCGGACAACCCGGAAATTGCGCCCGACACCTATTCGGCGCGCGCGACCTACCGCGGCTTTTTCGAGATGTTCGACCTCGAGTTCGTATACGGCGGGAGCTGGGACGCGGCCGCCTACGAGAATGGCGAGCTGGTCGTTGTCATCAACCGGGCGCTCAACGAGGATCTGTTCGACGGCGAAAATTAGGTCGGAAAGGACCTCAAGTTGTCGGGCACCGTGTTCCGGGTTGCCGGTGTCGTCGAAAACTGGAACCCGATTCCGCGCTTCTACGACCTCAACGGCAAATTCCGCGACTCGGCGCCGCTGGTTGTGCCGTTTCGCACCGCGGTCAATCTCGAATCGGATA
>PKUM01000336.1 GCA_002868855.1 Chromatiales bacterium
GGAGCGGAATTCGATCGAGCCAGCGCGGCAGAACTGCGGTCGCTGCTGGAGTCGTTGCTTGCCGGTGTCCTTGCCTGGTGCGCATGCCGCGCTCCCAGGGTCTCAAGGGAGTAGGGGGCTGGTGCAAACAAAGAGGCCGGGCTATCCTGCCCGGCCTCGATCTAAAACTAGCTGGCAGCGTCCGTTGTTACGGCAGCGCGGCAACCCAGGAGTTGTCCTCCAGCCACTTCTTGCGCAACTGAGCGAGCGCACCGGTCTTCTCGAATGCGTCGATGTAGTTGTCAATGATATGGGCGAACTGCGGATCCCTGGCCGACACCGCAATACCGATCGGCTCGATCGTCATTGGCCGGGTTAGCGTCGTGAACCCGGCATCCGGAAAGCGCAGAATCGACAGCATGCAGATCGGCATGTCGGCAACCATCGCATCGACCTTGTTTTCAAGGATCATGCTGACGCCTTCGTCGTAATCCGCAACGGTCGTGAGCTGCGAGTCCGGGAGGTTTCGCTCCACGAACTGCTCACTGGTCGAACCCTTCAGTGCGGCGAGTCGGATGTTGGCGTTGTTGATGTCTCCGGCTTCCTTGGCCCGGGCAAGCGTGTCCGACTTGGTCAAAATGGATTTGCCTGACAACATGTAGGGTCCGAGGAATGTCGCCTCGCGTGCGCGCTCCTTGGTGATCGCCATGCCCGACATCACCATATCGACGTCGCCCTTGTTCAGCGCGCCAAGCAATTCGCCGAACGGGCGCTCAACGATTTCGATTTTGACGCCGAGCGCGCCGGCCAGCGCACGGGCGAGATCGACTTCGAGCCCGATGAGGCTGCCATCGCGGCCCTTCGCATTGAACGGAGGCTGATTGCCTGACATGCCGACGCGAATCGTTTCGCTTTTGATAATGCGATCCAGCACCGGGCTGTCGGCAGCAGCCGAGATGCCGGCGGCGCCCATCAGGCAAACACCTAGCATCATGGGCAGAACTTTTGCCCTCAGAAACTTCAACATTACGATCTCCTTGAATTTTTGATCGGCTCGAAAACTGTTTGAAAATCGGGCCGGATGCGCATTTCACCATACGCAGAGTTAATTGCAAGCAGGAAGATGTCGCCGGCATTGGCCGACGGCGCCGCCCCGCGCAAATCGTGGCCGGTTGCCGGGCGGTTTTGCGGATGGGTCAGCCAAGATGGAACATAAGAGCTATAAAAAATAATAAAAACATAAGATAATGAGTGATAACTAAAGTCAATACTACATTTATATTGCAAAAAGAAATACCATCATCTCCGGTCAGTTGCGGACGTTACTGCGAGACCTGTCCAGTGGTCCTCTTTTAGTTTCTCGACGTGCAGGATCAGCGCGTCGGTCGTCTCCTTCAGCAGGTCCAGTTCTTCAACCGACAGATCGGACAAATGTTCGAGGTTGTATTCGATCGTCCCGACGATCTGGTGCGCCGGACGCTGTAGCGGACGCATGAAATGGCTTGTGATCGTTGCGACAAGAGTGCCGAAGAAAAGCGCGGAGCCGATCACAATCCAGCCGCCCCCGAACAATTTGCCAGCGGCTGTGACCGGCGTACCGGCAATCCCGGCCGTCGACACGGCGGCGACGCCCCAATACAAGGCGTCGCCGAAATTCTGGACGGCGGTGGCCGGAGCGCCTCTTTCTGCAAGCCATAGTCCGGATGCGCTGATCAGCCACAAACGAGCAGTATCAGCATGATCGTCAGAAATGCAGTCCGGGTAGCGATCTCATCGACGTATCGATCGATTCTCGGGGTTGGCGCAATACGCAAACGGGGGCGCCAGATTTTGCGCTTTTTCGTGGTTCGGGGTTTGCGGCTGTGGCGGGCGCTCATAGTAATCTCCTCACGGGTCGAAAAGGGCGACGCGGCGACGGAGCGGGTCCGGCCGCGCGATTGCGCCGGAGCGAAAACTCGATAGAGGTGAATGGCGGCGCGATCCGGCAACCAGGGTGTATTGAAGTTGACCGGGTATCCTGCAACCATCATTGCGTCATGTTGCGAACTGCAAAACGGCGGAGAATCCGTTGACTGAACTCAGCGACCAGTATCTGACCACGCGCGAACTTGCCGAGCTTCTGCACATCAAGGAAAGGAAGGTCTATGAGCTTGCCGCATCGGGAGAGGTCCCGTGTTCGCGCGCGACCGGTAAATTACTGTTCCCGCGGCAGGCGGTCGTCGCATGGGTCGCAAGCAAAAGCGGCGGCAGCATTGGAGAACCGCTTGCAGCACGGCCGGCGGTTTTTCACGGTAGTCACGACCCCCTGCTCGAGTGGGCATTGCGCGAGTCGGGTTCGGGCCTGGCGATGTACTGGGACGGCAGCCTGGACGGACTCGAGAGGTTTGCGCTGGGCGAGGGTATCGGCGCCGGACTGCATATTTATGACGAACTCGTCGATGACTGGAATGCGCCGCTGGTCGCGGCCCGGTTTACCGGCTCGCCCGTGGTGCTTGTCGAGTTCGCATGGCGCGATCGCGGGCTGATAGTTGCTGCGGGCGAGGCGCCGCGATTTCCCTCGCTGGCGGCGCTGGCCGGCCGCTCGGTTGTGGCGCGGCAGCCTGAAGCCGGCAGTCAGAAGCTGCTGGAGCAGCTTTTGCCGGGGAGCGGGATCGATGCGGGTCAGATATCGTTTGCCGACGTTGCAAGAACCGAGAGCGATGCGGCGATTGCAGTAGCCGAGGGCAGGGCAGACGCCGCATTCGGACTTCGTGGGCCGGCCATGCAGTTCAGCCTCGATTTCGTGCCGATCGTTCGTGAACGATTCGATCTGCTGCTCGATCGGCGCGAGTATTTCGAACCGGCTCTGCAACGGTTTTTGGCGTTCTGCCGATCCGCGAAATTTGCCGCAAGAGCGGAGCAAATGAGTGGATACGATATTCGCGGCTTCGGTACCGTTCACCTCAACGGCTGATTTCAGTTTTCTACACGCTCAAGGAGCCGCCTGGCTCTTGCCCTGCGCATTCGGGTAGAACAACTGCTGGCCTTGAAGCTGGTAACCAGCGATGGCGGCCTGGCCTTCCGCGCCGAGAATCCATTCGATAAATGCCTGGCCATCCGCGATGTTGGCCTTGGAGTGTCTGGCCGGGTTCACGAGTATCACGCCGTATTGATTGAACAGCGGCGGGTCTTTTTCGAACACGATTTTGTGGGTGCGTTTGTTGCTGAAGCTGATCCACGTTCCACGGTCGGTGAGTGTGTAGGCGCCCATGCCGACAGTCATGTTTATCGTGGCCCCCATACCCGAGCCGGACTCGAGGTACCAGTCACCGCTGTCGGCCACCGGGTCGATTCCGGAGGACAGCCACAGTTGCATTTCCTTTTTATGGGTGCCGGAATCGTCGCCGCGGGATACGAATTTCCTGCCGGATTTTGCGATGGCCTGCAGCGCCGCGGCTGCGGTACTGGTTTTTGCAACCTCCGCCGGGTCGTCGGCCGGGCCAATGAGAATAAAGTCGTTGTACATCACATCGAAGCGTTCGACGCCATGTCCGGCGGCGACGAATTCCTCTTCGGCCTTGCGCGCATGAACGAGCAGCACGTCGCCATCGCCATTCGCGGCATTTCGTATCGCCTGGCCGGTGCCGACTGCGACGACATGAACCGTTATCCCGGTGCGTTCGGTGAACAGCGGGAGAATTGCGTCGTACAGGCCCGAATTGGCTGTTGAGGTGGTGGACTGCAGGATGATCGAACGCTCATCCGCATGGGCTGGCAGGCCGAGTGCAACCGCGGCCAGTAGCAGTGGCGCCAGTGCGCCCAGCGCCCGGGGTGATGAAAAGAAGCGTGTCATCCGCGCGGCTCCAACATAACTATAAAACGAGATCTCCTGCCAGATACGACTTCGCTGCATCCGACTCCGGAGTATTGAAGAAAACGGCGGCGCTGCTGTGCTCCTGCAACTTGCCGCGGTGGAGAAATACGACATCGTCCGCGAGGCGCTGCGCCTGGCCGAGGTCGTGACTGACGAAAATGATCTTTGTGCCGCTGCGCCGCACGTCGAGGACCGCCGACTCGATGGCGGCAGTGGAGGCCGGGTCGAGGTTTGCGGTAGGTTCGTCCAGAAACAGCACCTCTGGCTGAAACACCAGGGCGCGTGCGAGGGCGAGGCGTTGCTGCTCGCCACCGGACAGCGACCGCGCCGCTTGCTCCGCCTGCGCCGAGAGTCCCGCAGCCGCCAGTATTCGATCGCAGTCCCGGGAAGTGCCAGTGCCGCGCAGCCTGAGTGCGAAAAGGATGTTGTCGGCGACACTGCGCCGCAGCAGTACCGGTCTTTGAAAAACCATCGCCTGGCGTTTGCGAATCACCGGATCGAGGCCCTTGCCGCCCCACCGGATTTCCCCGCCACTGGGTTGCAGCAGGCCGTGTAAAAGACGCAGCAGAATGCTCTTTCCAGCGCCGTTCGGTCCCATGACAACGGTCAGCGAAAGCGGTGCAAGGCGCAGAGATACGTTTTGCAGAATCGTTCTGCCGTTTGTACGGTATGTCAGCGACCGGGTAACCGCCGGCAACAGCGACTCTTCGTTGCGCGTGCCGCTTGCATTCATTGTGCGCAGGGCCAAGGTCTCAAGCATAGCCATATCGCGTGGTGTCCGATCGCAGACTCATAACGACCGCGTTGATGCCGAGCGCAAGCAGGAACAGAACGATTCCGAGCGCCAGGGCAAGATCGAGGTTCCCCTTCGAAGTCTCCAGCGCAATGGCGGTCGTCATGACCCGGGTGAGGTGAATGATGTTGCCGCCGACGATCATTACCGCACCAACCTCGGCGATGGCGCGCCCGAATCCCGCCAGTGCAACGGTAAGGAGGCTGACCCGCGCATCCCACAGCAGCGTCGCCACGGCCGTTCGCGCCGACACACACATCGACCGGAACTGCTCCGCGTACTCGCTATGAAGGGACTCGATAACCTGACGTGTCAGCGCGGCGACGATGGGTGTGATCAGAATGGTCTGGGCAATGATCATCGCCGTCGGTGTGTACAACAGTTGCAGCCAGCCCATTGGGCCGGCGTTGCTCAGGAGCATGTAAACGACCAGTCCGACGACGACGGGCGGCAGGCCCATCAGCGCATTGAGCAGGACCAGCACGGCGGCATGGCCACGGAACCGGGTCATGCCGAGCATGGCCCCCAGCGGCATGCCCATCAGGCACGAAATCAGTACCGCGGACAGGCTGACCCGCAATGAAAGAAAGATGATCTCGAGGAGATTCTCGTCCGCCGATACGATCAGGCCGATAGCAAGGCCGAATATTTCGCCAAGTTCCTGCATCAATGCTGCCTGCCGGCATAATCCTGCATAATTTGTCGTAAGGGTGCAGAAATTTTGTGGATATCGCAAGGCGGGGCCCGATTTTGCCCCTGAGCGCTTCAGCCGTCTGCATCTTCTATGTACTGAATAATGCTGTTTTCGCCGCGATCCGCCGCTATACTTCGCGGCCGCGAACCGAC
>PKUM01000255.1 GCA_002868855.1 Chromatiales bacterium
CGCGACCATCCGCGAAGCCTGCTCACAGGCGTTGTTGTCCAGCGCCGCCCGGTATACCTGGCTCTCTACGTAACGCATCAGAATACCGTCCAGCAGCTCGATCGCGCTGGGCTCGTAGATATAGTCCCAGTGCGCCTGCAAATCTTCCGGATCTTCCGTCTCTACCGGCAGCAACGTGCTGATGACCGGACGCTGGGACATCGTATTGACGAATACGTTGTGGACCAGGAACAAACGGTCAATTTCACCTTCGGTGTAGGCGTCCAGCATCACCTTGACCGTACCGATCAGGTCGGTGATGTGGGGCGAATCGCCGAGGTGGGTTACCTGCGAAACGACACGCCCGCCAAAGCGGCGGAAAAAGGCGACCGCCTTGGCGCCGATCAGGCACAAATCGACACCGACGCCCTTTTGCTGCCATTCGGCGACGTGACCCAGCACCGTCTTGAACAGGTTGTGGTTAAGCCCGCCGCACAACCCGCGATCGGTCGAGACAATCACATATCCCACGCGTTTGACCTCGCGTTCCACGAGGTAAGGATGCGAATAGTCCGGAGTGGCCATATTCAGATGGCCGATCACACGATGGATGCGCTCGGCATACGGACGGGTCGCGTTGATGCGCTCCTGCGAGCGACGCATTTTGCTCGCCGCGACCATTTCCATGGCCTTGGTGATCTTCTGAGTATTCTTGATACTCTTGATCTTTGTACGAATTTCCTTGGCACCGGCCATCGGTGATGCTCCTCAGTCGGTCCGCGCTCAGTACGCTCCGGTCGCAATAAATTCCTCGGCAACCGCCTTGAGGCCCGCCTGGATTTCATCGCTGTAGTCGCCGGTGTCATTGATCTTGTCCAGCAGGTCGCCATGATTGGCTTTCATGTGGGCAAGCAATGCGGCCTCGAAAGCAACCACTTTGTCTGCCTCAACGTCGTCGATATAGCCTTCGTTGACGGCAAACAGCGACATCGCCATTTCACCAACCGACAGCGGTGAGTACTGCTTCTGTTTCATCAGCTCGGTCACGCGCTGGCCGCGCTCGAGTTGCTTGCGCGTGGTTTCGTCGAGATCCGACGCGAACTGCGCGAAGGCCGCGAGCTCACGATACTGGGCAAGCGCCAGTCGCACGCCGCCACCGAGCTTCTTGATGATCTTGGTCTGGGCGGCGCCACCGACACGCGATACCGACAAACCGGCGTTGATCGCCGGCCGGATACCGGCATTGAACAGGTCGGTTTCCAGATAGATCTGGCCATCGGTAATCGAGATAACGTTGGTGGGCACGAATGCCGACACGTCGCCGGCCTGGGTTTCGATAATCGGCAGTGCCGTCAGCGAGCCGGTCTTGCCCTTGACCTCGCCACCGGTTTCGCGCTCGACAAACTCGGCGTTGACCCGGGCTGCCCGCTCGAGCAAACGCGAATGCAGATAGAACACGTCACCCGGATACGCTTCGCGACCCGGCGGCCGCCGCAACAGCAACGAAACCTGGCGATAAGCCCACGCCTGCTTGGTCAGATCGTCATAGATGATCAGCGCATCTTCGCCGCGATCGCGAAAATACTCGCCCATCGCGCAACCGGAGTACGGGGCAATGTACTGCATCGCTGCTGATTCGGACGCGCTTGCCGAAACGACAATGGTGTGCTCCATCGCGCCGTGCTCTTCGAGCTTGCGCACTACACCGGAAACGGAGGAATTTTTCTGACCGACGGCGACGTAGATACATTTTATGCCGGTGCCCTTCTGATTGATGATCGTATCGATCGCCACTGCCGTCTTGCCGGTCTGGCGATCGCCGATGATCAATTCACGCTGGCCACGTCCGATCGGCACCATGGAATCGACGGATTTGAGACCGGTCTGTACCGGCTGGTCGACCGACTTGCGCCAGATAACGCCGGGCGCCACTTTCTCAATCGGCGACGACACAGACGATTCGATCGGACCCTTGCCGTCGATCGGTTGTCCGAGCGAATTGACCACACGGCCGAGCATCGCGTCGCCGACCGGCACTTCCAGAATGCGTCCCGTGGTTTTGACGGTATCGCCTTCCGAAATGTGTTTGTAGTCACCGAGTACGACGGCACCAACCGAGTCATGCTCGAGGTTCAGCGCCATCCCGAAGGTCTGTTTCGGAAACTCGAGCATCTCGCCGTAAGCGACGTTGGCCAGCCCGTAAATACGCACGATACCGTCGGTGACTGACGTCACCGTGCCGACATCGCGCGCCTCGGCGTGAGATTCGAAATTCTTAATCCTTTGCTTGATCAGCTCGCTGATCTCGGAAGCCTTAACAGACATCACTGTTTCCTCTGACTATTCGATTACCGGCCTGCGATCAGGCGGTTATGTTGTCGGCCAGCTGCGCGAGCCGATCCCGCACCGAGCCGTCCATGACAAGATCTCCGGCACGCACAATTACGCCGCCGATCAGCTCCTGATCTATCTCGCAATGCAGGCGAACGTCGCGGCCCAGTCGATCGCGCAGCGCCGCCGCAAGTTTGGATTTGGCGGCATCGTCGAGTTCGAACGCGGACTGCACCTCGACATCGATGGTGCGTTCCTGCTCGGCCCGGTACATGGCGAAAAGACCGGCGATTTCCGGCAGCAGATCGAGACGATGCTGTTCGGCCAGTAGCCGAATAAAGTTGGCACCGTGCTCACCGGCGGATTCCCCGGACACCGCGATTACGACATCGGCGACTTCGCCGGCGTCTATTCTCGGGTCCGCGACCGCCATTCTGGCGTCGGGATCGCTAATCGCCGCGGCTGCACGTTCAAGCAGCTGCGACCATTGCTCGAGCGCACCGTCTTCGACTGCCTGTTCGAAAGCAGCGCGCGCATAAGGTCTGGCGATCGTTACACGTTCGGCCATTTCTGCATTTCCCGGTGCTTACATCTCGGCTACGAGGTCATCGAGCAAGCGCGCATGCGCCCCCGCATCGACCTCTTTCTTAAGAATCTGACTGGCGCCGGCGACCGCGATGTTCGCGACCTCGGCCCGCAGCGATTCGCGCGCTCGCGAGACCTCCTGGCTTATCTCGGCCTTGGCCGAGGCCACCAGACGATCACCCTCTGTTCGAGCCTGGGTTTTCGCTTCCTCGACAATCTCCGACCCGCGCTTGTTGGCCTTGTCGAGAATCTGCGCCGCCTGTTGCCGGGCCTCGCGCAAAATCTCCTCGACCTTGACGTCGGCGGCCTGTAGTTCCTGCTTACCGCGCTCAGCGGCGGCGAGCCCATCGGCAATACGCTTCTCGCGCTCCGCCATCGCCTCGACGATCGGCGGCCAGACAAATTTCATCACAAACCAGACGAACACCAGGAATGTGATGATCTGGCCTATAAGGCTGACATTGATGTTCACGATCTCTCCCCCGCTTCAGAATTTGGAGGTTGAACAGACACCCCGGTGATCAGCCACCAAGCGCGGCGAGCAACGGATTGCCGAACATCAACAGAGCAGCAAAGGCGACGCCGATGATCGAGAGCGCGTCGAGCAGGCCGGCAACGATAAACATCTTGGTTTGCAGCATCGGCGCCATTTCGGGTTGCCGTGCCGAACCCTCGAGGAACTTGCCGCCGAGAAGGCCGAAGCCGATACCGGTGCCGAGCGCGGCGAAAGCGAAGATGAGACCGATCGCGATCGCGGTGTTCGCCTGAATTTGAGCAATCAAAGCTTCCATAGTGTGTTCTCCCTGGAACGCAAGGTGTTAACGGATAAAAAAATCAGTGTTCCTCGTACGCGAGGCTCAAATAAACGATAGTCAGTGTCATGAAAATGAAAGCCTGCAGAGGAATCACAAGGATGTGGAAAATGGCCCACGCGGTCCCCGGGATCCACTGTGCCCAGAAGGGCAGCATGGCGATAAGTATGAAGATCATTTCCGCGGCATAGAGATTGCCGAAAAGCCGCAGCGCCAGCGAGACCGGCTTTGCGATCATTTCGATTATGTTAAGCAGGATATTGAACGGGACAAGCAGCGGGAATTTTCCGAACGGATGGAACAGCAGTTCCTTGAGGAAACCGCCAGCGCCCTTGCCCTTGAAGCTGTAAATGATGATCAGCGCCAGCACCGACAGCGACAGCCCGAAGGTCGCGTTCGGATCGGCCGACGGCACGATACGCAGATATTCGATTCCCATCTTGCTGGCGAGCCACGGGAACAGGTCGACCGGGATCAGATCGAGCAGGTTCCACAGGAACACCCAGAAGAAAACCGTCAGCGCCAGCGGCGCGACGAATCCGCGCGGACCGTGGAAAGCGTCCTTGACGGAATTGTCGACGAACTCGACCAGCACCTCGACAAAATTCTGCATCTTGCCCGGCACGCCGGCTGTGGCCTTGCGCGCGACCGCGTAGAACACCCCGATAAAAATAAACCCGGTAAGAAGGGAAAAAAACAGGGTGTCGAGGTGCAAGGTCCAGAAACCTTCACCTACAGACAGATGGGTCAGATGATGGGTGACGTATTCGGTTGGTGTCGGCCCCGAACCGCTTGCACTTGCCATGCTTCCCTACCTTCCAAAACCTGCTGTGTCATAGCGTGTAAACAGCAGAGCAAACCAGTACACCGCCAGCGTCCCGATAAACGTCGTAATCAACGGCACGTACACGTGACTCAAAAAAATAGCTGCGGCCGAGAAAAGCACCACAGCCAGCACCAGCTTCAACGCCTCCGCTCTGAAAAAGGTGCCGAGCATTGCCTGTGGATCACTGTCCGGCCGTGCAAACACCTTTATCGCGAAGTAAACGCTGAGCAGAACGCTGATTCCGCCTCCTGCAAGAGCCCCTAGCCCGGCATCTGCGCCGCCGCGAAGCAGCCAAAACGCCGCCCCGACAAGAGTCACACCCAGCTGGCCAACAATGATTTTCGCGGGCGTACTGCGAACGTGTATTTTCATTGTTACCTGCCCCGGCGGACCCGAGCCGCAGAATTATAAGGGGTAAGCGTGTTTCGCTGCAATGCAACGCGAGCTTGTTTAACAGGTTTGCAACAAAGCGTGGCCCCTCATCCGCCGAACAGAGCCAGTTCAGGGCCTACTTGATGTGATCGAGGATGCCCTCGAGCTCCTCCAGCGAGTTGAAGCTAACTACGAGCTTGCCGCGACCGCGGGCGCCGCTCTGGATCGCCACCCGGGCGCCGAGGCGCTCACTCAGGGTGTTCTCAAGCGTGCGTACATTCGGGTCTTTCTGCGGCCT
Organism: Chromatiales bacterium; assembly: GCA_002868855.1. Classification (GTDB taxonomy): domain Bacteria; phylum Pseudomonadota; class Gammaproteobacteria; order Steroidobacterales; family BM003; genus BM003. The sequence continues at coordinate 5,204 of PKUM01000255.1, forward strand.
GGCGGACTTCTCGGCCGGTTTTTTGCCCTCGAGCAGGCGCCGAACCAGGGCTTCGGTCTCGCGTACCGACAGGCCCTTTTTGTGGACCAGCCTCGCCACCTCCGCCTGTTGTCGCTCCTGGGTCAGGCCCAGAAGGCTACGCGCATGCCCCATTTCCAGCTCACGCCGCTCGACCATGCCTTTTACCGAATCGCAGAGCTCCAGCAGGCGCAACAGATTGCTGACCGCGGCGCGCGAACGCCCCACCGCCTCTGCAGCCTGTTGATGAGTCATCGAAAATTCCTCGATCAGCCGCATCAATGCGGTCGCTTCCTCGAGCGGATTCAGGTTTTCGCGCTGGATGTTCTCGATCAGCGCCATCGCGACCGCTGCCTCGTCGTCGACTTCGCGGACAACGGCAGGAACCTCGCCGAGACCGGCGATTTGCGCAGCCCGCCACCGTCGTTCGCCGGCGATAATCTCGAAATTCTCCGGCCCGCCGCCCTTGGCACCACCAACCGGCCGGACCACTATCGGCTGTACGACGCCCTGGGCGCGGATCGAGTCGGCCAGTTCCTCGAGACTCTCGGGACGCATATCGGTACGGGGCTGATAACGGCCGCGCTGGAGCAATTCGATGGGAATCTTGCGGAATTCGCCATCGCTGGCGGCCGCGCCGCCAGTCTGTGCACTCGAACCGAGCAATGCATCGAGACCTCGCCCCAGTGTCTTGCGTTTCGCCGCCATCAATTCAGCACTCCAAAAAAACTGACCCGCCCGCGCAGGAAGATTGTACGCTCTCGCTCTCAGGCCGTCCCGGCCACCGCATCCTCTGCAGCCGCTTCGTCGCGCCTGATCATTTCGCCGGCAAGCGCCAGGTAGGCAAGCGCGCCGCGCGAGTCCTTGTCGTGATAGAGGACCGGAACCCCGAAACTGGGCGCCTCGGCGAGCCGGACATTACGTGGGATTACAGTACGAAATACCTTGTCGCCAAAATGCACCAGCAACTGGCCCGAGACCTCGTTGGTCAGGTTGTTGCGCGGATCGAACATCGTGCGCAGCAAACCCTCGATCCGCAGGTGCGGATTGACCGTCTGCCGCAGCTGCTCGATGGTCGCCATCAAAGCCGTCAGTCCTTCGAGTGCATAATATTCGCACTGCATCGGTATCAGCACGCTGTCCGCCGCCGTGAGCGCATTGACCGTCAGCATGTTGATCGATGGCGGACAATCTATCAGTACGTAGTCAAATCGTTCGCGGATATCCGCAAGCGCGTTGCGCAGGCGCATTTCGCGACCAAACTCGGTTAGCAGCTGGACCTCGGCGGCGGTCAGGTCCTCGTTGCCCGGAATGACCCGGAATCCACCCTGTTCCACCTCCAGCATAGCCTGTTCGGCGCTGGCATCGCCGAGCAAAACGTCGCACGCAGACAATTCCAGACCGCGCTTGTCGACGCCGGCACCCATCGTCGCATTACCCTGAGGGTCCATGTCGATAAGAAGCACCCGGCGGCGGGTTGCCGCAAGGCTCGCGGCAAGATTAACGCAGGTGGTGGTCTTGCCGACCCCGCCTTTCTGGTTTGCAACCGCAATCAGTTTGGCCGTCACTCGCTGGACTCCGCCTCGAAAACCAGCAGATGCCGTTGCCCGTCCAGCAGCGGAATCCGCAAGGGCAGGGTCTGCTGCAGCCGCCATTCAGCCGGCATCGCTGCGATCTCCTCGCCCGGATAGGCGCCCTTCATCGCCAGCACTCGCCCGTTGGCGGCACACAGGTGCCCGGCAGCCGCAAGCAGATTGCTGATACTGGAGAAGGCGCGGGCAATCACGGTATCAAAGCGGCGCTCCGCACGATAGTCCTCGACCCTCGAGTGCACGACACTCACGTTGTCCAGGCCCAGCGCGGTCTTGACGTGGCGCAGGAACCCGACCCGCTTCCCGCGCGAATCCAAAAGGCAAACCTCGATGCCGGGATCGGCGATCGCCAGCGGCACGCCGGGCAGTCCGGCGCCGCTGCCGACATCGATCAAGCGGGGTCCGTTGACGTGCGGCAACACGGCCAGACTGTCCAGCAAATGACGCGGGACCATCTGCGAAACCTCGCGCACCGCGGTCAGATTGTGAACCCGATTCCAGCGCGCCAGGTGTTCGAGATAGTCGACCAGTTTCTGGATGGCCGTATCCGGCAACTCCAGTCCGAGCGCCTCGACGCCGGCCGCGAGCTGGTCGCGCGCCTCGCTCACAGCAACGAATTCGGGTGGCGCATTGGGTCGCGCTCAGCCAGCGCTGATCACCAGCGCCATAAATTCGTTGACCGGTGTCGCCTCGAGCCGCGCCTGATCGGCGCAAACCGCGTCCAGCAACTCCCACTGCGCCGGCGTGACTTTGGGGCCGATGCTGGCACGAAACTTCTCGACCAGAACCGGAATGCCCTCATCACGCCGTCTGCGATGACCGATGGGGAACTCCACCGCTACCCGATCGGTCGTTGAACCGTCGTTGAAGAACACCTGGACCGCATTGCCGATGAAACGTTTTTCCGGATCGTAGTAATCGCGGGTGAACTGCTCGTTCTCGTAGACTTCCATCTTGCCTCGCAGCATATCCACGCGCGGGTCGGTCGCGACTTCGTCTTCGTAGTCGCTGGCCACAAGCCGCCCGAACAACAATGGAATTGCGACCATGTACTGGATGCAGTGATCGCGATCGGCCGGATTGTCCAGCGGGCCGGTCTTGTCAATGATGCGCACACCGGGTTCCTGGGTCTCGATCACGATCCGGGCGATATCGTCGATTCGCCCTTCCAGCTGCGGGTGCAACGTCATCGCGGCCTCGACCGCGGTCTGGGCATGGAATTCGGCAGGGTAGGAGATCTTGAACAGCACGTTTTCCATTACGTAACTGGCAAAACCCTGCGGGAACGTAAATGGCTGCCCCTTGAACAGCACGTCGTAGAACCCCCAGGTCGGCACCGACAACGCCGACGGATAACCCATCTCGCCGGTCATCGCGATCAGCGCATGACGCACCGCCCGGCTGGTCGCGTCACCCGCGGCCCAGCTCTTGCGCGAACCGGTATTCGGGGCATGGCGATAGGTGCGTAACGCCCCGCCGTCTATCCATGCGTTCGATACCGCATTGATCACGGTATCGCGATCACCGCCGAGCATTGCCGTGACGACCGCGGTCGAGGCGATTCTCACCAGCAACACGTGATCGAGACCAACCCGGTTGAAACTGTTCTCCAGCGCCAGCACACCCTGTATCTCATGCGCCTTGATCATTGCGGTCAGCACGTCGCGCATGGTGAGCGGCTCCTCGCCCCGGGCGATACGGGTCCGGCTCAGATAGTCGGCAACGGCAAGGATGCCGCCAAGATTGTCCGAGGGGTGACCCCACTCCGCCGCCAGCCACGTGTCGTTGAAATCGAGCCAGCGAATCAATGCCCCGATATTGAATGCGGCCTGCACCGGGTCCAGTTCATAGGACGTTCCGGGAACGCGCGCACCGCCGGGCATGACCGCACCCGGCACAACCGGGCCGAGCAATTTCGTGCATGCCGGATAATCGAGCGCCTGAAATCCACAGGCAAGCGTGTCCATCAGGCAATGACGCGCCGTACGGTAGGCCTCATCGCTGTCGATGCTGGTGTCCAGCACGTAGTCGGCTATGTCCACCAGAACCTGGTCGGGGTCCGGCCTTTGCGCCGAACGAATATCCACTCCTGACATCGAAGAATCGCTCCTAAGAGTTTCGGTTTCAGGCGCGCTCTTCCAGCGCGACCCATTGTTGCAACGCCGGGCCGATATAGTCGGCGCCAGGACGAATCAGACGGTTATTGGCGCGCTGCTCCATGATATGAGCGGACCAGCCGGTCACCCGCGAGCAGACGAAGATCGGAGTAAACAGGTAAGTCGGTATGCCCATGAAATGGTAGGCGCTGGCCGAGAAGAAATCGGCATTCGCAAACAACTTCTTTTCGTCCCACATGACTTTTTCGATCGCTTCCGATACCGCGTACATCCAGGTGTCGCCCGTCTCTTCCGACAAGGTTTTCGACATGCGCTTGTTGAATGCATTGCGCGGATCCGAAGTCGTATACACGCGATGGCCGAAACCCATTATCTTTTCCTTGCGCACTAGCATCTCGCGCACCCCGGCCGTGGCCGCTTCGGCATCGCCGAATTTCTCGATCAACTCCATGGCAGCTTCGTTGGCGCCGCCGTGAAGCGGACCGCGCAACGCGCCGATCGCGCCGGTGATCGCGGAATGAAAATCGGACAATGTCGCGGTAATGACCCTTGCCGTGAATGTCGAGGCATTGAACTCGTGCTCTGCGTACAGGATCAGCGAGATATCGAGGGCGCGGCGATGGCTCTCCGCGGGTTCACGGTCATGCAGCAAATGCAGGAAATGACCCGCGACGGTGTCGTCAGGCGTCTCCACTTCGATCCGCTTGCCCTCGGTATGAAACCGATGCCAGTACATCAGGATTGACGGAAAAACCGCGACCAGGCGGTCCGCGACATCATGCTGGTTCGACGGGTCGCCTTCCGGCTCGAGATTGCCGAGAAACGAGCACCCGGTGCGCATGACATCCATCGGGTGGGTATCGGCGGGAATCGCCTCCAGCAGGATCTTCAGCTCGTCGGGCATACCGCGCAGCCTCTTCAGGCGTTTGCGGTACCCGGCCAGTTCGGTGGCCGTAGGCAGCTTGCCGTAGTGAAGAAGGTAAGCCACCTCCTCGAAACTGCCTTTCTCGGCCAGATCGGTAATGTCGTATCCGCGATACGTCAGTCCCGCGCCTTCCTTGCCAACGGTACAAATAGCCGTTTCGCCCGCCGTTACACCGGCAAGACCACCGCCCTTCATGTCGCTCATCGAATATCCCCTTCTGCAATTTGCGCAATCTGCGCGCCGCAATTCCGTGTTGGTCTACTTCTCCTTGCCCTCGGCGAACAATGCGTCGAGTTTTTGTTCGTAGTCGTGATACCCCAGCACGTCGTACAAGTCGGCCCGGGTTTGCATGGTCTCGAGCAGATGCTGCTGGGTCCCCGTCTCGCGCAATCCGGCGTAGACCGCCAGCGCCGCCTTGCTCATCGCCCGAAATGCCGAAAGCGGGTACAACGCCAGCGCCACGCCCGAGTCGCCCAGTTGTTCGACACTGAACAACGGCGTCTTGCCAAATTCGGTGATGTTGGCCAGCACCGGGACACCTACGGCGCTGGTGAATTCGCGGTATTCGTCAAGCGTGGTCAGCGCTTCGGCAAATATCATGTCGGCGCCGGCCTCTACGTAGGCAAGCGCGCGCTCGACGGCGGCTTCCTGACCCTCGACCGCATGAGCATCGGTTCGCGCCATGATTACGAAATCAGGATCCTCTCGTCCATCCACGGCAGCCCTGATCCGGTCCACCATTTCCTCGCTCGGCACCAGCGCCTTGCCCGGGCGGTGCCCGCAGCGTTTCGCCTGAACCTGGTCCTCGAGATGACAACCGGCGGCACCGGCACGGATCAGTTCGCGGATCGTGCGGCTGATCATGAATGCCTGACCCCAGCCGGTATCGGCATCTACCAGCAGCGGCAGACGCGTTGCGCCGGTAATCCGGCGAACGTCTTCGCAAACATCGTTTAGAGTCGTCAGACCGAGATCGGGAAGACCGAAGGAAGCATTAGCCACGCCCGCGCCGGACAAATAGATCGCGCGAAATCCGGATTGCTCGGCAAGTAACGCACTGAACGCGTTTATCGCACCGACGACCTGCAGCGGCCGCTCCTGTTTCAGTGCAGCCCGCAAGCGGCGGCCCGCGGAATCAGTCCCAGACATATGAATACCCCCGATGCCGGTTGCGCCGCAGCGCAACAAAAGGCCGGCTAGTTTAGCACGAGGCCGCGGCCCGCGTGGCGGGGACTATAGTCTAGGCGATTGCCGGAATAGCCACGATGGTACGCCCGGTAACCTTGCTATCAAGGTAATCCTGGAACGCCCCGGGAAGCTCGTCGAAACCGATGCTACGGCTGGCAATCAGATCGAGATGCGGTGGTTTCAGATCGCCCGCGAGCCGTTCCCACACGGCTTCACGCAACAGTCGCGGCGTCTCGACCGAGTTGATACCCAGCAGGCTGACGCCGCGCAGAATAAACGGCATAACCGTGGTATTGAGTTCGTGCGAGGAGGCGAGCCCGATGCTCGCAATATTGCCCCAGAAGTCGGTCGTCCGGGTCAGCCAGGTAAGGAACTCGCCACCGAGATTGTCGACCGCCCCGGCCCACAATGCTTTCTCAAGAGGTCGCCGCCCGAAATCGATGTCCGAGGGGTGCAGAATCCGGCTGGCTCCGAGCGCGCCGAGATAGTCATTGGCATTTTTTTTGCTGCTGATAGCGACAACCTCGTAACCACGACCGGCCAGCATATCGAGCGCAATGCTGCCAACACCGCCGCTCGCGCCGGTGATCGCAATCGGTCCATTACCCGGTGCCTGGCCATTCTGCTCCATGCGGTGGACCGCGAGAGCGGCAGTAAAACCGGCGGTTCCGATCGCCATCACCGAACGGGTGTCGAGCCCGTCCGGAACCGGGATTACCCAGTCTCCGCGCGCCCGGACGAACTGTGCATAACCGCCGTCAAATTCTTCACCCAGACCACACCCGGTCACCAGAACCGGGTCACCCGGGGCAAATCGCGCATCCTCCGACTGCTCCACGACCCCGGCTACGTCAATGCCGCCATTCAGCGGAAAGCGGCGGAGAATGCGCCCGGCACCCGTCGCGGCAAGCGCATCCTTGTAATTGATGCCAGAAAATTCGGCTCGTATCAGCACATCACCGTCAGTGAGCTCATCGACGCTCATCTGCTGGAAATCGGCCACGATCCCGGTGTCCGTTTTTTCGATCCGGTATGCGGTGAATTGGTTGTCCATTTCGCTCCTCGCAGGTCTGTTGCGATTCAGAAGGCGCCGCGTCTTTTGAGCCATACCAGCAGCCCCTGGACGTTCAGCTTGATGTCCATGCGCAGCATGTCGAGTGCCGCCTGCGGGTCTGCTGTACCGTGTGCGGCAATCCTGTCGCGGTAGTAGTCGGTCAGCGCCGCGCTGAGCCTGTCCTCTCTATCGTCGGCGGCGGCAACCTTTTCAGCCGCCGCAACGTAGAAATCGAGATCCCTGTGCAACTGCTGCGCCAGCGGTACCAGGTTTTGAACCCGGCTGTAATGGGTCAGGTAGACCGACTCCGCACCGGTGCCGAGGATTCGCTCGATCGCCGCGTGCGCGGCAACCGGATCGAACTGCACCGGCGTGGTTGTAGGCAGAATGAATGGTCCGGCTGCCGTGTCGAGACCGCGATAGGAAATCCCGAAGGAATCACCGCTAAATACCGCCGATGCAATCGGATCCGCGATGCAATAGTGATGTCGGGCGTGGCCCTCTGTATGCATGCATTCGAGCATCCGGCCGCCGAGATCGATATGCTCGCCGTCCGCCACTTCCCGCACCCGATCCGCCGCAATCGGCACGATTTCACCGTACAGTTCCGCATATTTTTGCTCGCCGTAGACCGCCCGCGAACCGGCGATGAGGCGAGCCGGATCGATCATGTGCGGCGCACCCCGCGGATGCAGCAGCGCCACCGCGCGCGGCAGCGAGCGCATCAGCAGCCCGGCACCGCCGGCATGATCGAGGTGCACGTGGGTAAGAAACAGATAGTCGACCGAATCCGGATCGAGCTCCTTGTGCTCCAGCGCGGCCAGCAGTCGCGGCACCGCGCTGTTGGCGCCAGTGTCCACAATCGCCACCCGGCCGTTCTCGACAATCAGGTGGCTCGCAGCCAGCCCCGGGCGCAAATAATGGGTGTCCACGGCACAGATGCCGTGATCGAAATCGGCGGTCGGCGGCAGGTCAGGCATAAGCTCCGGCTCTAATACGACTGATGAAACCCTGGCAAAAAGACAACTGTCGCTATCCTTGCCAGGCGCTTGCCGAAACCGCGGTATCGGCTGCAGGCGTCAATTCGCAGCGGCCGCGGCCCGGCTCAGGGATCGGGCGTAAAAAGACCCTTTTGCGACGCGTAGAATTTTGCCAGCACCTTGATGTCGTCGTCGCTGAGCTGGCCGGCAAAACCCGCCATTACAGCGTTCGTGCGCTCACCTGCACGATATTGCTTCAACGCATGTACCAGGTAATTCTCGTGTTGCCCGGCCAGGTTGGGATATTGCTCCATCACGCTGATGCCCTGCTCGCCGTGGCATGCCACGCAGGTGGCTGCCTGTTCCGGCGCCTTGCCGGCCGCGCTGGCGGTTTTCAATTCGCCGAGGCTCGCGAAATAGGCTGACAGATCCGCTATGTCCTGCTCGGTCAGGGTCGCGGCATGCGAGAGCATCGTGTCGTGGGAGCGCTCTCCCGCAGCATACGATTTCAAGGCCACACTGATGTACTCGCCATTCTGGCCACCGAGCTTCGGCACGTAGAACACCGGGTAGGAGTTCTTGTGCTTCTGAATGAAATGACAGCCTTTACAGGTATCCCCGAGAATTTTGCCGTTGGCGGCGTCTCCCTCGGCAAACGCTGTCCCCGCCGCAATGGCAGACATGACGAGGCACACCGCCAAATTGCCCAGTCTCCGCAACATACGCACCCTACTCCAAGCAACCGGTGAAACCGGCCGGGATCCCGGCCGCGTCGAGTATGTTACTGAGACGTCTCAGTAAATACCACCCGCCGCGCGCATCGCGGTTTGGCCGCGCAAACACACCTGCCGTTATAATGCGGCGTTCGGCTTCTGCGCCGATCGGTCCCCAGGGAGAATGCGGCGTGCGCAAACTGATTCTGTTACTCGTCGTGGTCGCCGCGGCGCTCCTGCTGGCTGTCCCGCGCATAGTAGGCGCGCTGGCCCAACGCCAGGTCGACGACTATGTCGCCACTCTGAACTCCGCGGCCGCAACCGGATCAGGGCCGCAAATCACCGCGCACAGCTACGATCGGGGCTGGTTCGAGGCTCACAGCAGCCAGCGGATCGCATTGAATGAGGGCAGTGATGACGCGCCGGTTTTCCTGGTTGTCGACAGCCGGATCGAGCATGGGCTCATTCTCGACGATTCCAGCCCCGGCCTCGGCCTCGCAGAGGTTTTTTCGAGTTTCAGCCTCGTTGACGAAGACGAACGCGTCGAACTTCCGCTGACCGCGACTACCCGCATCCACCTCAATGGGGCGGCGAGCAGCTTTGTCTCGGGGGAAACGATCGATCACCGTTTCGACGAATCCGGATCGCGCCTCCGGTGGGACGGTGGTGAGATGCGCCTCGATATCGGTGCCGGCGGCTCCAGCATTGCCGCCAATGGCAGTTTCGGCCAACTGCAGATCGATCAGGATGAAAACAGCCTGACCTTCGGCCCGATGCAGCTGGCTGGGGACCAGCGGCTGTCCACGCACCAGTTGTGGCTGGGCGCGAGCAACCTGTCAATTGAAAAACTTGCCGTAGCGGATCCGGCAACAGGTTCGTTCCAGGTGCAGGATTTCGATTTTTTCTCGGATGCCCGCCTCGACGGCGAACGGCTGGCCTACGCCTTCGTGGCCGAGGCCGCCCGGATAACGACACCCGCATTCGACGACGGCCAGCTTCGGATCAGTATGGAGCTCTCCGATCTGCATGCGGAACTGGCGGCCGGCCTGCGCGACAAGTATGCCCGGCAGGACGGCGTGGAAGCCGCATCCGGGCCCGGCTGGGCAGAGATGGAGGCCGATATGCTCAATCTGCTGGCTCAGGGCGGCAGGCTTGATATCGAGAAATTCTTTATTGCCACGGAAGACGGCCGCCTCGATGCCAGTGCGCAACTGGTCGTCGCCAGCGATGCGGGCGCACCGGTGCTGGTTGAGCTGCTGATGGCGCTCAAGGGCGAGATCGATCTCGTCGTGTCAAAAGCCCTGCTCGCCGCAGCTGCGGAAAACAATCCGCAACTGGCGCAGGCTGCATCGATGCTGTTCAAAGCGGGGTATCTGCTGGAGGAAAACGACGATTTCGTTTTGAAGGCCGCGTACACCGGGGGGTTGCTGACGATCAACGGTCTGCCGTTACCGCTGCCGCTCCCCGTCCGCTAGATCGCCCCCGGCTCCCGGGAAAAAACAGGCCACATCACCATCTCCGCTGCGTTCTAGCGACGGCGACTCGGTGCGGCAGCGCTCCTGCGCCCGCGGGCAACGGTCGGCATAGATGCAACCGCTGCCTGCGGCTGCCGCGGAGAAAGTTGCCGCCGTTGCCGCAAAATTTCGCCGCTGCCGCGGATCGGCGACCGGAACGGAGCCGAGCAGGGCGCGGGTGTAAGGGTGCTGCGGATCGCGGAACAACGTGTCCGCGTTTGCCGTCTCGACAAGGCTGCCGCGGTACATCACGGCAACGCGCTTACACAGGTATCTGACGACGCTCAGGTCGTGCGCGATAAACATCACGGTCAGACCCAGCCGTTGCTGTAACTCGCGCAGCAGCGCCAGTATCTGGGCCTGAATCGATATATCCAGTGCACTGACCGGTTCGTCACAGATCAGAAGCCGCGGCTCCAGCACCAGTGCGCGGGCGATCGCGACGCGCTGGCACTCGCCGCCTGACAGCTGGCGTGGCAGGCGCCGCAGATGAGATTCGTCGAGGCCGACGTTGCCAAGCCGGGCGAGCGTGATCTCGCGTATCTGTCCGGCTCCAAGCTCCGGGCGGTGCACCAGCAGGGGTTCGGCCAGTATTCTCGCCACGCTCATGCGCGGATCCAGCGATGCCGCCGGGTCCTGAAAGACAACCTGCACCTCGCGGCGAAACCGGCGCCAGCCGGCCCTGCCAGCCGCGGCCATCGGCATGCCGCCATACTCCACCTGTCCGGATTGAATATCCACGAGCCCGAGAAGCGCTCGCGCCAGCGTCGATTTTCCGGAGCCTGACTCGCCGACAATGCCCAGTGTCACGCCCTCGTCGATCCCGAGGCTTACCCCGGCCACCGCGCGAACCCGCGGCGCACGGGGGCTGCCGCCCGGGTACTCGACAACCAGATCGCGAATATCGACCAGCCTGGCGCTCAATTCGGCCCACTCCTGTGGCAATAACTGAGATGCCCGGGGGCAATGTCGAGCCGCGGCGGAACAACCGCGGCGCATTGCTCGAGGCGCTCCGCACAGCGCGGCCGGAACGGGCAACCCGCGCCAGTAGGCCGTCCCGGTTGACCGGGAATCGGAACCAGTCCCGACTCTGGCCGGTCAAGCCGCGGCAAAGATCGCAGCAGCGCGCGGGTGTACGGATGGTGACCGTTGTGAAACAGCCGGTCGACGGCGGCGAGTTCCATCGGCTTTCCGCCGTACATGACCAGCACCCGGTCGCAAATCTCCGCCACCACCGCCAGGTCATGCGTGATCAGCAGGCCGGCACCGTAATGGCTGCCTTTCAGCACCCGCAGCAAGCCGAGAATCTGCGCCTGGACCGTGACGTCGAGTGCCGTCGTCGGCTCGTCCGCGATCAGCAATCGCGGCCGGCACAGAAGTGCAATAGCTATCGTGACGCGTTGCCGCATCCCGCCGGAAAGCTGGTGCGGGTAACTGCGCATACATCGTTCGCTGTCGTCGAGACCGACCGCCTGCAGCATCTCGGTTGCGCGCTTCGCGGCGGTGACCGCATCGAGTTCGCGATGCTGCTCGAGTACCTCGGTCAGCTGCACGCCAATACGCAGGTAGGGATTTAATGCCGCCTGGGGATCCTGGAACACCATCGCGATTCGGTCGCCACGCAGGTCGTTCAGCTCCGCCTCGGGGCGGCCGATCAGTTCCTCGCCATCCAGCCTGGCGCTGCCGCTGACCCGCGAACCGGCTGGTGTCAGGCCCATCAGCGCAAGCGCAGTCTGGGTCTTGCCGGATCCTGACTCCCCGACAATGCCCAGCAATTCGCCCTCGCGGAGGCTGAATCCCAGGCTGTCGACGGCATGAAGCTGTCCGCTGGAGGTGGGCAGGCTGACCCCGAGATCCTCCACCTCCAATAACAACTCGCTCATGCCGCGCCTCGCAGACTTCCCGCCAGGGCGTCGTTGTACCGGCGCAATGCATCACCGAGTACATTCAGGCAATAGAGCGTCACCGCCAGGAATGAGGCCGGAAACAACAACATCCACGGCGCGCTTTCCATCTCGCGCGCGCCGAGACTGACCAGTTGCCCCCATGAGGTCATCGGTTCCTGCACGCCCAGCCCGAGGAAACTAAGAAACGACTCCACAAGGATCATCTGCGGTACCGCAAGACTCGCGTAGACGACCACTACATTCATCATATTCGGCACAATGTGACGACGAATGATGTCCGCAGCCGGCACCCCGAGCGCGCGCGCTGCATCGACAAACTCGCGATGCTTCAGGCTGAGTGTCTGGCCGCGCACGATGCGCGCCATATCGAGCCAGTTGATCGCTCCGATGGCGATGAACATCAATAGCAAATTGCGCCCGAACAACACCATCAGGAGAATCACGAAAAACATGAATGGCATCGCGTAAAGCACGTCCACCATACGCATCATTACCTGGTCGATGCGGCCCCCGGCGTAGCCGGCGATTGCGCCGTAACTGACTCCGATCAGCAGACTGATCGCGGTAGCACAGATTCCGACCAGCAACGATATCTGGCCGCCTCGCAGCGTACGCACGTACAAATCGCGCCCATTGTTGTCGGTACCGAACCAGTGCCCGCTAGACCACGACGGCCCCTCTGCGATGTGTTGCCAGTCGACCTGATCGATTGCGTACGGCGACAACAGCGGACCGAACACCACCAGCACGGCGATTGCCAGCAACAGGCAGGAACAGACCCGGACCCCGCGCGACTGGTTGAAAAACGCACGCCAGCCGGAACCGGCCGGCGTTGCGCCCACTGCAACTGAGTTTCCGGCCGCGCTCATTGCCGCTGCACCCGCGGGTCGAGCAGGCCATAACAAAGATCGACCAGCAAATTTGCGATGACCACCAGAAGACCGTAGAAAACCACGACGCCGAGTACCAGAAAATAGTCGCGGTTCAGCGCCGCCTGGACAAAATACCTGCCAAGCCCCGGCAAACCGAATATCTCTTCGATGACGACAGACCCGGTAATGACCGCCGCGGTCGCGGGTCCGAGGTAGGAAACTACCGGCAGTAACGCGGGGCGAAGACCGTGGCGCAACAAAATCGTCCGCTCGGGCAGGCCCTTGGCGCGCGCAGCCAGGATGTAGCTGCTGTCAAGCACTTCGAGCATGCTGGCTCTGGTCAATCGCGCGACGTAGGCGAACTGCGGCAGCGCCAGGGCGACAACCGGGAGAACCATGCCGGCGGCGGTCAACGACGCGTCGGGCCCGGCGCCGCTCGCGGGCAGCCAGCCGAGCCAAACCGCGAACACCAGGATAAGCAGCGGCGCGACCACGAAATTAGGGACCGAGATTCCGGCAATCGCGACCCCCATCAACAGGTGGTCGAGCATTCCGCCCGGCCGCCTCGCCGCCGCAATTCCGGCGGTCACACCGGCCCCCAGGGCAAGGATCATGGCGGCAAGTCCGAGCCGCAAGGACGTCGGAAACCCCTCGCGGATCAGGTCGGCAACGTCATGGTCGCTGTAATAGAGGGAGGGCCCGAAATCACCCCGCGCGAGGTTGCCGAGGTAGCGCAACAATTGCTCACCGAGGCTATCGTCGAGGCCGTAGCGCGCGTTCAGATTTTCCTCGACGGACGGCGGCAGATTGCGCTCACTGGAAAACGGACTTCCCGGGGCGAGACGCATCAGCACGAATGCGAGTACGACCAGCACCAGCAAGGTGGGCACTGCCACCAGCAGCCTGTGCCGTATCAGCCTCAGCACCGCCTCAGCTTGCCCCGATGATCACGCCATGCCGTGGCAAATGGGGCACCCCGAACAGGCTCATTGCAACGACAGGTGCTTGCTGTAGTGCGTATTCATGATGTTGTCGCGCCAGCCCCGGACATGGGGTTTTACGAGGTGCCGGCTAACGTGGAAGTAAAGAGGAATCAGTGGCGTGTCCGCCAGCATCAGCCGCTCGGCCTCCTCCAGCAGCGCCCGGCGCCGGCGCAGGTCGGTTTCGGCCGCGGCCTGCTCGAGCAGCGCATCGTATTTCGGGTTGGCGTATCCAACCAGGTTCAGACCGAAATCCGTATGCAGAAACTGACTGAACGTGAATGCGTCGTTATAGTCGCCGACCCAGCTGGAACGAAAAATCTCGGTCACTTGTTTCTCGCGAATGTTCTGGATCATCACCCGGAACTCTTCGTTTACCAGCGTCAGTTCCACGCCGAGATGTTCCTTCCACATCTCGCCCACCGCAACAGCAACGCGACGGTGCAGGTCAGCGGTGTTGTATCGCAACTCGACCCGCAGGGGCCGCTCCCGCGAATATCCGGCCTCGGCGTACAGGCGCTGCGCCTCGGCAATACGTTCCTGCGGCGCGAGATTAGCCCATGAAAAACTTTGCGGCGTATAGTAGTTGGTCCCTGGCGGCACCCAGCCGTAGGCCGGCAACTCGCCGGTGCCGGTGATCCGCTCCGTGAGCAGCTCGCGATCGACCGCCATGGCCAGGGCCTGGCGCAGTTTGGCGTTTCCGGCAAACGGCGGACGGGTCAGATTGAGGCCATAGTAATAGGTAGTCAGGTAGGGCGAGATATGCAGTTCCTTGCCCAGGTTCTGCTTGATCCAGTTGAACTGCGGCAGCGGAATGCTACCGGTGAAATCCAGCTCGTCCGCGCGATACCGTTGCAACTCCGCTGACGTGTCGACGGTGTTGTAGAAAATTACCTTGTCGATCGCATTCGCCGAGTTGCCCCAGTATTCGGTGTTGCGTTCCGCCGCCACGTAGGAGCCCACCACCCACTCACTGACCACGAAGGCGCCATTCGATACCAGGTTCTCGGGGCGTCCGTACGCATCCCCGTGTTCCTCGATACTCGGCCGGTGGACCGGGGCCATGCTCGGATGGGTACACAGATCGAGAATGTACGGCGTCGGGGAACGCAATCGCATTACCAGCGTGTGAGGTCCGGTCGCCTCAACCCCGAGCTCTTCCGGCGGAAGGCTGCCGGCTATTATCGCGCCGGCATTGACCACCGGGGACAGGCTTGCCGCGTAGTAGGCGCCGGTTGCCGGGTCCGCGAGCCGGCGGAAACTGTAGACGAAGTCCGCCGCGGTCAGCGGGTCGCCATTGGACCATCGCGCATCCTGGCGCAGGGTGAAGGTATAGACCAGGCCGTCGTCGCTGACTTGCCATGATTCCGCGACACCCGGTACCACTTTGCCGTCCGGGTCGTGGCTGGTGAGGCCCTCGAACAGGTCGCGCACGATGTTGAAGGCCGAATCGGTCCGGGCGTTATGCGGATTCAGAGCCTCCGGCTCCGACCCGTTGCCACGCCGCAATACCGCGATGGTCGGGCCGGCGTCGGCCTCCGCCGCCACGTCCTCGCCCTGTTGCGGCTGAAACACGCGCCACAAGATCAGGGCAGCCGCGGCGGCGATGACGGCGAGTACAATTTTCTGACGCATGCTGGCCCTGGTCGGTGAAAAACTGATGGGTGGCTACGTTAACCGCCCGTGCACTGCGTACTCAAGACCATCTCAGGCCGAGCGCCTCAGTTCACGGCGTTTCTTGAGGTGCACCAGCAGCAAGGATATGGCCGCAGGCGTCACTCCCGATATTCGCGCCGCCTGGCCCACCGAGGCGGGTCTTGCGGCGCCGAGCTTCTGCCGGACCTCACTCGAAAGCCCGGTTACCGCGCTGTAATCCAGGTCTTCCGGCAGCGGCGTATCGCCGTGGCGCTGATGGCGCTCGATCTCCTCCTGCTGGCGGCGGATATACCCGGCGTACTTGGCCTGGATCTCGACCTGGGCTGCGACCTGGTCGCGCACCCTTTCATCGAGACCGCCGAACTCGCCCTCGCCGACGGCGGCCAGCGCGGACAGGCCACGGTAATCGATTTCCGGTCGCCGCAGTACCTCGTCGGCACGCTGTTCACGCCCCAGCGCAAATCCGAGTGTGTCGGTTTCCGCGTCGCTGAGATCGCCCGGGCGCAACAGAATCGCCTGCAACCGCACCGATTCGGCCTCAATCGCATCCCGTTTCGCCTCGAATCTGCGCCAGCGCTCGTCATCCACCAGACCGAGTTCGCGACCGTACGATGTCAACCGCAGGTCCGCATTGTCTTCGCGCAGCAATAGCCGGTGCTCGGCGCGGCTGGTAAACATCCGGTACGGCTCGCTGGTGCCACGGGTGATCAGGTCATCCACGAGCACCCCAATATAGGCCTCGTGCCGGCCCGGAAACCACGAATCCCGCCCATGCACTGCAAGCGCCGCGTTGATCCCGGCAAGCAATCCCTGCGCCGCTGCCTCTTCGTAGCCGGTCGTGCCATTTATCTGGCCCGCGAAATACAGCCCGGCAACGAAACCGGTTTCCAGGGTCGGGCGGAGGTTCCGAGGATCGAAATAATCGTATTCGATCGCGTAACCGGGGCGCGTTATCCGCGCGTTCTCGAAACCCGGAATGCTGCGCACGAATGCCTGCTGCACATCGAACGGCAGGCTCGTCGAAATGCCGTTGGGGTAGATCTCGGTGGTCGTCAGCCCTTCGGGCTCCACGAAAATCTGATGCGAGGTCCTGTCCGCAAAACGCACCACCTTGTCTTCGACCGAAGGACAGTAACGAGGCCCGACACCCTCGATAACGCCACTGAACATCGGCGAGCGGTGCAATTCCGCACGGATAATGTCGTGGGTTCGCTCGGTCGTCGCGGTGATATGGCAGGGTACCTGGCGCGGGTGCTCATCGCCGCGGGCCATGAACGAGAACGAAGGCAGAGGCTGATCGCCCGGCTGCGCCAGCATCTGCGAGAAATCCAGCGTCGAGCCATCCAGCCGCGGCGGCGTTCCGGTCTTGAGGCGATTCACCGAAAACGGTAACTCGCGCAGCCGTGCCGCGAGCGCATTACTGGGCGGATCGCCGGCACGACCACCCTGGTAGTTGGCATCGCCGACATGGATTCGCCCGCCGAGGAACGTGCCCACGGTCAGGACTACGGCCCTGGCGCTGAATTCCAGCCCCATTTGTGTCCGCACGCCGCAAACCCGATCGCCTTCAATCAGGAGATCGTCAACTCCCTGCTGAAACAGCGACAAACCACGCTGGGATTCGACCAGGTGGCGAATCGCCTGCCGGTAAAGCAACCGATCGGCCTGCGCGCGGGTCGCCCGGACTGCCGGCCCCTTGCGCGCATTCAGCGTGCGAAACTGGATGCCGGCATGATCGATCGCGCGCGCCATGGCGCCGCCGAGCGCATCGATTTCCTTGGTCAGATGACCCTTGCCGATTCCGCCAATCGCCGGATTGCAGCTCATCTGTCCAATCGTGTCTAAATTCTGGGTCAACAGCAGGGTACGCGCGCCCATCCGAGCGGCCGCAAGCGCGGCTTCGGTTCCGGCATGGCCGCCACCGACAACGATTACGTCAAATTTTTCCGCATGCTTCACGTTGCTGACTCCCGCCCCGTCCAAAACTCCAATCGGGGCGCGACATTGTAGCTGCTTGCGTGATCCGTGGGCAGCGCTCGGCATCCCAGGGCTGTTGCAAGCGTAGCGGTGCGCCGTCACCATAAGCGCCCGATGAACACCGACCTCACGCTACTCCGCCTCGGCTGCGCCGCACTGCTAACGTCGCTATTGTGCGCGACGCCGACCCGAGCAGAAGCCAGCGTGTCGCTCAAAGATTGCCGCATCAGCGATGCCAGCGGCATCCGCAGCATCACCGCGCGGTGCGGCACATTGACCGTTCCCGAGAATTACGCCGAGCCGGACGGGCGCCAGATCGACCTGTTCGTCGCGGTCGTCCCGGCGCTGAGCCAGAAACCGGCGGCAACGCCGTTCACCGCAATTGCAGGTGGGCCGGGCGCCGCGTCAACCGAGTTCTACGCTGCCTACGCCGGCGCCTTCAGCCGGATCCAGCGAAATCACGACATTATTTTGATCGACCAGCGCGGCACCGGCCGTTCCGGCGCGCTGGATTGCCCCGTGCCCGAGGAACTGGATGCGGCCGACTGGTCGCTGGAGCTGGTCCGGGACAGCACCCGTGAGTGCCTTGCTTCGATCGACGCGGACGTCAGGCAGTACACGACCAGCGTCGCGGTGCGCGATCTCGACCGGTTGCGCGAGGCACTGGGATACGAACAGTTAAACCTCTACGGGTCGTCTTACGGGACGCGGGTGGCGCAGCACTACATGCGGCGCTATCCGCAACGAACTCGTACGGTAATTCTCGACGGCGTTCTGCCGGCGGCTGACTCGGTCGGGCCCGAGATAGCCATCGATGCACAACAAGCGCTCGACCGTATTCTTGCTCGTTGCGCGGCAGATTCGGACTGCTCGGAACACTTCCCCGACCTGGCTGACAGACTGAACGAATTGCACCAACGCCTGCGCTCCGGCCCGGCCCAGGTCGCCATGCAGGATCCTTCCAGTGGCGAACCCGATACTTTCGATTTCAGTGAAATGGACCTGGTCGTCGCGCTGCGGCTGATGAGTTACCACCCGGACAGCATCGCGCTGATGCCGCTGCTCATCGATGCGGCGGCGCGCGGCAATATGGCGCCGCTCGCCGCGCAGTCACGCATGGCGCAACAGGACCTGTCGGAGGCGCTCAGTTTTGGCATGCATAACGCCGTAGTCTGCACCGAGGATGCGCCGTTCTACGGCAATCTCGACATAGACCGTACCGCGCTGGAGGAAACGTATATCGGCGCGACCCAATTCGACACGCTGGTTGAAATCTGCAAGATCTGGGAACAGGGCGTTATCGATGACGATCTCAAGACCACTGTGACCGGAACCACACCGGTACTGATATTGTCCGGCAGCGCGGACCCCATTACTCCGCCCGGCAACGGCGAACGTGTGGCCGATGCACTGGAAAATGCATTGCATATCGTCGCGAATGGCCAGGGCCACGGCGTCGCCGCAGTAGGCTGCATGCCGCAGTTGATGGCCGATTTCGTCGCCAATGCCAGTATCGAAGGACTCGACCCGTCATGCATGGACAAGCAGGGGCCGAGTCCATTTTTCGTCAATTTTTCCGGACCTACGCCATGATCGAGGCGGGCGCGCTCAGCAAGTCGTTCGGATCGGTACGTGCGCTGAAAGACATCACGTTTTCCGCCGCCGACGGTCGTATCACCGGGTTGCTGGGCCCGAATGGCGCCGGAAAATCCACAACTCTGCGAATCCTCTACACGGTGCTGCGTCCCGATACCGGCAGAGCGAGCGTCGACGGCCATGACGTCGTTAGCGACAGCCTCGCCGCACGCCGCAGCATCGGCGTTCTGCCACATGGCGCCGGGCTCTATCCCCACCTGACAGCACGCGAGAACATCACCTACTACGGTCGCATGCACGGCATCGGCAACAGCGCACTAGGCCGCCGCGTCGACGAATTGATCGCGCTGCTCGATATCGGCGAATTTGCCGACCGCCGCGCCAAGGGGTTCTCGCAGGGCCAGCGCACCAAGGTCGCGCTGGCCCGCGCCCTGGTCCACCAACCACGCAATCTGCTGCTCGATGAGCCGACAAACGGTCTGGACGTCATGGCGACACGCGCGTTGCGCGAAATGATCCTGCGGCTCCGGGATACCGGGATCTGCATCCTGTTTTCGAGCCACGTGATGCAGGAGGTGGCCGCGCTGTGCGACGACATCGTAATTGTCGGCCATGGCCGTGTGGTGGCCGCCGGCAAACCGGATGAAATTCGCCGCCAGACCGGCAAGAGCACTCTGGAAGAGGCTTTTGTTGCAGCGATAGGTACCGAAGAGGGTCTCGAATGAAGTCCCGCATCGGAACGGTCTTCCGCAAAGAGGTGCTGGATAATTTCCGCGACCGCCGCAGCCTTATGTCGGCCCTGTTTTTCGGTCCGCTGTTCGGCCCGTTCCTGTTCGCAATCATGATTTCGTTCGCCCTGGACAAACACGTCTCAGAAGTCGACGAGCCCCTGCAACTGCCGGTTTCGGGAGCGGACAACGCGCCGAACCTGATCGCTTTTCTCGAGCGCTCAAATACGGAAATCGTGAAAATCGAAGCGGATCTCGACAGCGCACGGATCAAGGTCCGGGACGGCGAACATGATCTCGCGCTGATAATCCCGGCCGGGTTTGGCGAAAATTTCTCGGCCGGCCAGCCCGCCGTTGTCAGGCTCGTTTCCGACAGCGCCAACAACAATACGGCCAAGGACGTTCGCCGCGCCCGTGCGCTGCTCGATGCCTATCAGCGCAGAATGGGCATGCTGCGGTTGCAGGCACGCGGCCTGAATCCGACCACGGTGATGCCGGTGATCGTCGAGGACGTCGACGTCTCCACCCCAACAGGGCGCTCGGTAATACTGCTGGGGATGATGACGTATTTCGTCATTTTTTCGATGCTGATGGGCGGGCTGTACCTGGCCATCGATACCACCGCCGGTGAACGCGAACGCGGCTCGCTGGAGCCGCTGCTGACCTTGCCGGTCCCACGCAGCGACCTGATCATCGGCAAGATCCTGGCCACTTGCGTTTACATGATTACTTCGCTGGCGGTCACACTGCTGGCGTTCTCGGTCAGCCTGCAGTTCGTGCCGCTGGAAGAACTCGGGATGACGGCCAATTTTGGCCCCTCGGTGGTAATCCGGATTTTTCTCCTGATGCTGCCGTTTGCGCTCTTGGGCGCGGCACTGATGACCTGCGTTGCGTCGTTCACCAAGAGTTACAAGGAAGCGCAGACCTATCTGACGGTGGTCATGCTGGTGCCAACGCTACCGATCCTGTTCGCTGCAATCCGGACCGTAAAGCCGGATCTGAGCTACATGATGGTGCCGAGCCTGAGCCAACACCTGATCATCACCGACCTGATGAAGGCGGAACCGATCCCGCTGGCCTATCCACTGGTATCGATGGGAAGCACGCTGTTGCTCGGCCTGTTGCTGACCGCGCTTGCCGCGCGTCTCTACAAACGCGAAGGCATTCTCGGCTGAGTGTTCCGTCTGCGTTGTAGGCGAACTATCCCAGATGCGCTCCCGTTGACGACAAAAGCGTGACATCGGTCACATTTCGTGGCCCCCCGGGGCGCCACCCGCACGGGTTCTGAGAGCCCTGTCACGGACTTGTCGCAAGATTGCGACGACCATTCCCAACCATGGCGGTAGCCGTTTGCGGGGAACGGTCCGACCGGTCCCGATTCATCCACTCTTCTGGAACTATGGCCGCAGATCCGAAGCAACGCTTGCGTATCCGCCGATTTGGCCTTGCCATGGCCTATTACGCCATCTGGATTACGTTGACGCTGCTGGCGCAATCAGCCGGCATGTTGCGTCTCGATGCCATCGGCGTGGCCACCTGCATTGGCGGCGTCGTTGCCAGCAACGTTGCGTTTTTCATGGTGTTCCGAAGCGGACTGAATCAGCGCCTGCGCGATCCGGGGGTAACGTTGCAACAGCTGATCGTTGGTCTCGTATGGGCCCTGGTGCTGCTCCACGCGACGGTCCCGGCTGCACGCGGACTGATGCTGACCGCGCTGATCATTCCGATGCTGTTCGGCATGTTTCAGCTCGAAAAACGCGGCTACCTGCTGCTTGGCTCGCTGGCACTGGGCGGTTACACCGGAATCGCCGCGGCCACCGCCGGCATGCCGGGCGCGCCAACGCTCGGGGTGGAACTGATGCGGGTTGCCGTGCTCGCAAGCGCCATTCTGTGGACCTCGCTGTTCAGCCTGCACGCCCGCCGACTCAGACAATGCCTGCAAAAACAGAATCGCACGCTGAAAACCATGCTGGCCGAGATCAGCGAACTTGCCGAACGCGATGAGCTGACCAAAGCCTATAACCGACGCTACATCATGGAGTCGCTGCAGGAAGAGAAAAAGCGTGCAGACCGGACCCGCATGCCATTCTCCATTTGCATTTTCGATCTCGACCATTTCAAGGAAATCAACGACCGCTATGGTCACATAACCGGTGACCGCGTGCTGGTGGACTTCGTTGAAAGATTGCGTAGCGAGCTACGCTACTTCGACGCGCTGGACCGGCGCGAGGACGATCTGCGGTTTGCCCGGTACGGCGGAGAGGAGTTCATCCTGCTGCTGCCACATACGAACCTGTCGGGAGCGCGCCATTGCGCAGAGCGCATTCGTAGTATTACCGCCGACGCCCGCTTCGCCAGCCGCTGCCACATTACCGTATCGGTCGGGGTCGCGGAATTCCGTATCGGCGAGTCGATCGAAAGCACTCTGCGTCGCGCCGACGGCGCGCTATACCTGTCGAAACAACTCGGTCGCAACCGCGTAGAGACCAGCGACGAATTCTCCAGCGCCTGGCGCGACCCGCAAAGCACCCCACCCCTGGCGATCCGGCAGCGCCCGACCTGACCCCGGGCCGGCGATGCGGTCCGCACTCGGGATCGCAATCACCGCCACGCCACGGGATCGCCTGACCTCGCCGCGAATTCAACATAAAGCGGTTTTCACGTATAATTTCCGGCTGGTTAGCGGGTTGTTCCGCCTTATCCCGGGCTCGATTCCGAGGCCCGAGCCGCATCGGCACGGTCTCACCGACACCGAAATCGCCCCATGGAGATGCCACATGCACATGGTCACGAAACGACTGACGCGCTGGTTGGTTCAGTTCATCTCGATTTTTCTACCCGAGGAGAAGGGGCGTACGCTGGAACGCAAACGCCGCGGCCGCGAGGAATTTCGCAAGCTGAAGGCCGCCGACTATGTCTTCGCCTCCTACGCCAAGAGCGGGCGCACCTGGGTACGGGTAATGCTGTCTCGTTACTACCAGATTGCGCACGGCATTCCCGAGGCGCTGATGATGGGTTTCGACAATTTCCACAAAAAAAACCCGGATGTGCCGAAGATTTTTTTCACCCACGACAATTACCTGCGTGAGTACACCGGCAATGTCGACAACCGCAAGGACTTCTACGAGCAGAAAGTCGTGTTGCTGGTGCGGCGGCCGCAGGACGTCGCCGTCTCACAATTCTTTCAGTGGAAGTACCGGATGCGCCCGCACAAGATCCCGCTGAACCGATACCCCCCTCAGGATGCCGACATCGACATGCTGGATTTCGTGATGAACGAAGATGTCGGGTTACCGCGAATCGTCAGTTTCCTGAACGCGTGGGCGCGCGAACTGCCGAAGATAAAAAATCTCCTGGTGGTTCGCTACGAGGATCTGCGCGCAAATCCCGAACAGGAACTCACGCGGATGCTGGAATTTCTCGGCGAGAACCCAAAGCCCGGTCAGGTCACTGAAACAGTTGAATTCGGCTCGGTGGAAAACCTGCGCAAACTGGAGAGCCAGGATTACTTCTGGCGCAGCGGCAGCCGTCTGACGCCGCGCGACAAAGCCGATCCGAATTCGTACAAGGTGCGCCGCGCCAAGGTCGGCGGTTACCGCGACTATTTCGAGGATGCCCAGCTGGAACAGATTGATGCCTACGTCAATGCCAACCTGTCGCCGGTTTTCGATTACGGCGATTCGAGCATCACACCCACGAGCGGCGATGGCAGTAAGGAGAATGCCGCATGAAGAACTGCGTCTTCATTCATACCAACGAGCGCCAGTGGATTGGAGCGCTGGTCTCGCAGTATTCGTTGAAACGCAACTCGGCCAATCCCGATGCTTTCGACGTAAAAATCATTCACGTCAAGGATCACCCGTTTCTGTGGGAGCGGGAAGGCCAGACTTTTCTCCGCGGGGGTACGACGCGGGTCTGGAAAATGAGCGATCTGCAGTCGTTTACCCCGCTGCGATTCATGCCGCCGAAACTGATGGAATACCAGGGTCGTGCGGTCGTGATCGACCCGGACATCTTTGCCGCGGGTGACATTAACGAACTCCTGACACGAGATATGCAGGGCGCATCGGTCATGGGACGGCATCGTTCGCAACGCAAGGACAAGGCCTACTGCGTTGCAACCAGTGTAATGCTGATGGACTGCGCGCAGCTGCAGCACTGGGACTGCGAGAAGGAGTTTGCTGAACTCTTCGCGTTCGAAAGGGATTACAAGGAGTGGATCTGCCTGGCCCATGAGGACCCGTCCAGAGTCGGGTTTTTCGAGCCCGAGTGGAACGATTTCGATCGCCTGACGGAAAACACCAAATTGCTTCACAACACCAAGCGCCGAACCCAGCCGTGGAAATCCGGGTTGCCCGTCGATTTCATTCCGGCGGATAAATTGCGCAAATACCCGGTGCTGGGGTCGTTAATGAAACTTCGCGCAAAAATGTTCGGTGAGTATGGATTGCTTGGCCGCTACCATCGCCACCCGGATCCCAACCAGGAACGATTCTTTTTCGGCCTCCTGCGGGAGTGCGTAGAAAAGGGCATCGTCAGCGAGCAGTTGATTCGCGACGAAATGAAACAAAACCACGTGCGTCACGATGCGCTGGAAGTCATCGATCGCACACCACCACTACCGGCATGAGACCATGACTAAATACATCGACTTTGAAAAACTCGAGGCATTGGACGTTGCGGACTTTCGCGCGAAGAAACCCTACCCGTGGGTCAATCCTGAAGGCCTGATTACCGCCGAGGGCTACAAGCTCCTGTGCGAAAACATGCCGGACGTGGCGATGTTCGAAAAGAACTTTGGCTACGAAAGGCGGGCCGGGCAGCAACCTCACGATCGCTATTCGCTGGAGTATGTCGAAGGCATGGCGATACCGCAGCCGTGGGAAGACTTTATCAATGAACTGCGCAGCGACCGCTATCGGAATGTGATCGCAAAGCTGTTCGAGGCAGACAACCCTGAGTTTCGTTTTCACTGGCACTATGCGCCGCGTGGCGCTTCGGTGTCGCCGCACTGCGATTCGAAACGCGAATACGGTTCGCACCTGTTTTACTTCAACACCGAGGACGACTGGGACCCGGCATGGGGCGGCGAGACGCTGGTCCTCGACGATGGTGGCGGCATGGATCCAAACTCCGCGCCGGCGTTCGAGGATTTCAAACAGATCATTCCCTGCAAGTCGCTCGGCAATGTCAGTGCGATCCTGGAGCGCAGTCCGCGCGGCTGGCACGGGGTGCGCGAAATCACTTGTCCCGAGGACCGGATGCGGCAGATTTTCATCATCGTCGTCAATCCGAGCAGCCTGTTCTGGAAAGTGCGCGACAAACTGATCGGCAAACAGATACAACGCCTGTAGCCGGCACCATGGCCGGGTTTCGGCGCCGACGATCGCTGGATGTTCGTCGGCGCCGGATTCGGCAGAGACCTGAAACCCGCAACAGCCCAACGTCGACCCGGGTCAGGCGGTTGGCCTGACGCGGTCTCGCCACAACGCCGCTTCCGGCGCAACCCCTGATTCAGTCAGCGGTTTTTTTGTAAAGCCATGGCGTATTGAACGCGCTTGCCCTATCCTTGCGCCCGATTCTCGCCCCTTGTCGGGCACAACAGTCATTACAGACCCAGTCTGGAGGAGCAGACAGCATGCAGAGGGAGTTCCGTGCTCTTGGACCGAGAGATGTCCTGTTAACCATCGCCGCGCTGGCACTCGCGTGGACGGCGCCACCCGCCTTTGCCCAGGAAGGCGCCAAAGCCTGGACTCCGCCACCGCCCGCGGAGATGCCCGACAAGTTCGACTGGGTCCAGGTGCCCTCCGGCGAATGGCTTGGCGGGGAAGTCAAAGTGATGTACGAGGGCAAGCTCGAGTTCGACAGCGATGAGGTGGGTATCATCAAGATCGACTGGGAGGACATCGTCGAGATGCGTTCCGCCCGGGTCCTCGAGGTCCGGCCCGAGATCGGCGAATCGGCTACCGGCAAGGTGTTCATCAAGGACCAAAAGGTAAGCATCATCGGCGACACGACCGTGGTCTTCGACCAGGGCGAGGTCCTCGCGATGACAGCAGGGATTCCGCGGGAGCGGAATTTCTGGTCCGGGGAAGTGAGCGGCAGCGCCAATTACCAGTCCGGTAACACCGACAAGGAGACGTTCAACGCAAGGATGTTTGCGCAGCGTCGGACCGTCGAACAGGCGATGATTTTCGAGTACATCGGTAACTACGACGAAACCGAGAATACGGAGACCGAGAACAACCACCGCCTGACCGGCGATTGGGCCCGTTACATCACGAACCGCTGGTTCTGGACCCCGGTTACCGCCGAGTACTTCAAGGACAAGTTCCAGAATATCGAGCACCGGACCACGCTGGGTACCGGCATCGGGTACGAGATCATCGACACCTCCGAGACGACCTGGCGCGTCAGCGGCGGTCCCGCGTACACAAAGACCTGGTTCGAGGAAGTCCCGGCCGGCGAGAGCGATTCCGAGGACAGCTTCGCGCTCCAGGGCAAAACCCGCCTGGACCATGAACTGACCGACGACATAGATGTGTGGTGGGATTACCGGCTGCTGTGGGCCAACGAGGATACCGGCGGATATACCCACCGGATGGAACTCGGCACCTCATACGAAATCATTGGCGATCTCGATATACGCCTAAGCTGGATCTGGGATTACATCTCGGAACCCGCCGAAATAGACGACGGCGAGAAGCCCGACGAAAGCGACACCCAGCTTCTGATCGGTATCGGCTACTCATTCTGATATCTGCGTACGCACCAGCAATTGGCGACCCGCCGGGCTACCTGCCCGGCGGGTAGTCACCGCCGATCATGCGAATCTGTAGAGCAGCGTCGCCGGCGGACACCACCAAATCGGTTCGGAATCGCAGCGGCTACTTGCCGATGCAGAAGCTGGAAAAAATCCGTCCCAGCAAGTCCTCGCTGCCGAATTCCCCGGTAATTTCAGCAA
>PKUM01000309.1 GCA_002868855.1 Chromatiales bacterium
CGAAAACGCCGGAGGTTACGAACAGCGTTGCAGCAACGATAGCGACGGTGCTGACGGCGAACAGTGCTCTGCATGCATTTCTCAGAAATTCGGACATTTTGCACCTCCCAAAGGTGTCGGTTTCTAACTGTGTGTCGAGAATTCGTACGGTGGTTCAGCCAACCAGCCGGGTCAGCATCAATGGGCTGAGCCATGCGAGGCCCTTGACCAGAAAGAAGCAGAAACTCCATTTGCCATAGCGGCGCCACATTGGCGGTTTTTGCTGCTGTCTGGTGGCAATTTTCTGCATTGGTCATTTCCTCGGGAAGTTTGGCTCATCGCATGTCTTGTGTTTCAGGCGAGACCGCCGCCGACCAGCAGATTGGCGCCGAGCAGCAGTGCTGCGTATAGAAGCGCCATGGCCAGAATGGACGGTTCGAGTTCCTGCGTTTTCGCTGCGTCGGTATTCATCTGCGTGCTCCTGGTCAGGTTTGCCTGTGGTGCCGGGCGGCGTGTGGCCGCCCGGCGTTGCGATGTCACGCTGCGATCGCGCTTCGGTTGGCGCGCCGGCGCAGTGACGGAAACAGCATCGGTACTTTGCGCTTGTATGCCTTGTATTGCGGATGAAACTCGGCAAGATCGCGCTCCTCGAACTGAATTGCCGCGAGGATGTATGCCGTGCTGATCGCTGCGAATACCAGGTGGGTAACCGTCATGTGAGGGGTGGCCCAGAATGCGAACAGCCAACCGGTGTAAAGCGGATGTCGAACCAGTTTATAGATGCCCGGTGTGGTGAACTTCAGCGGTGTGTATTCTCTGCCGCGCAGCTGCAACCAGACCTGGCGCAGACCAAAAAGGTCGAAATGGTTGATCAGGAACGTCGAGACCAGCACCAGTCCCCAGCCAAATGCATACGCGGCGTAGAGTGCAGCCGTGGCGACCGGGTTTGACACGCTCCAGACAACTCCGCCAAGAGGATGCCAGCCCGCGAACAGCACGATCAGCGCGAGGCTCGAGAAAAGCACGTACGTGCTGCGCTCGGCTTCCGCTGGCACGATCCTGGTCCAGCGGCGTTTGAATGCCGGCCGCGCCATGACGCTGTGCTGGATAGCAAACAGCCCAAGCAGGGCGACGTTGATCAGCAGCGCCCCGGCCAGCGGCATCTGTGGCGCGCCGTCGATCGTCTTGGCAACGCCGAAATCGCCGATAAAGCCGATTGCGTAAAGAAAGGTGGCAAAGAACACTGCGTAGCTGAATATGCCGTAGCCGAAAATTGTGAGTCTCTTGATCATTTTTTTTCCCTTCCAGAAATAAATTTTTGCGTTCCGAATCGCGACTCAGAGTCCGACCGCCGCGAACTCCCCGGCATAGCTCTGAAGAACCTGTACCAGGTCTTTCCAGTGTTGCCACAGGACCGCGAAGCTGTGTTTCGCGAATATGTTCATGACGCCCCTCCTTTGTCTTCGTTTTTCGGATCGCGCTGTGCTGCGTGGGCAGTAACAGTGCGAGTGGGGCTCATACTAGGCGGGTGGCGTATCGGAATAATTTCCCGATGCGCACGGTTTGTTTCGGAAATGTAACAGTGGTTGTGGAGGGCTAGCGGCCGGCGTCGGGGCTGGTGCCGGCAGGGGCGTGCAGCAAGGCGTGGAGGGTGTCGTGCAACTCGTTCATGTCGAGCGGTTTGCGCAGCAGGGCCCGTGCACCGGCTGCGCGTGTCTGCTGTTCGGTCAGATCTTCCGCATACCCGGTGTACAGAACGATGGGCAGCTGCGGATGTGGAACCAGTAAACGCTGTGCCACGTCGAGACCGCTCAGGCGCGGCATGGTGTAGTCGAGGATCGCGAGATCGAGCATGACGTCTTCTTTGCAAAGATCGCGCAATGCGATTTCGGGATCGTTGAAAACGGTGACGCTCAGGCCCCAGCTTTGCAGGCGATCGCGCATGAACTGGGCGACCGCCGGTTCGTCATCGACCACCGCAACATGACCCTGCAGCAATGGAGCCGGGGCCGGTGCTGCGGCGTCGACATCGGAGGCGGCGGAACCGGAGTCAGCGGCGCAGGAGACCGGCAGCAATACCCGGAAAACCGAGCCTGAGCCGGGTTTGCTGTCGAGCAGGATGTGTCCGCCGTATTCGTGGATGATGCCGTGCGCCATCGCCAGCCCCATGCCACTGCCTTTACCGACTTCCTTGCTCGAATAGAACGGCTCGAAGATGCGTTCCTGGATGTCCTCGGCGATTCCGCTGCCGTTGTCCTCGACCGCGATTTCGACAAATTGCCCCGACACCTGGTGGCGGCAGGACGCGCAGACAGCTGCCGCGTCCTCGTGCCGCCGCAGTTTGATCGCTACACGGCCGTGACGGCCTACGGCATCGCGCGCGTTGATGATCAGGTTCATGACGACCTGTTCCAGTTGCATCGGGTCGGTGATGCAGGTGGGCGCCTGCTCGTCGAGCTCTGTGATCAGTTCGAGACTGGACGGGAGCGTCGACCGCATCAGCTGGATGGTCTCTGTAATCAGAGGCTCGAGCGAGAGCGGTTTGGCCGCGCCTCGGTGACCGCGGCTAAAGGTCAGCATCTGTTGAATCAGGTCGCGTGCTCTTTCGCCGGAACTCTGGGCGCGTTCAAGATAAGCGGCCAGTTTGGCGTCGCCGTGGGCCTCGGCGCGCTCGCCGGCCATGACCATATAACCCATCACGCTGGTCAGGATGTTGTTGAAATCGTGGGCGATGCCACCGGTGAGCTGACCGATTGCTTCCATTTTCTGCGCCTGGCGCAACTGGGCTTCGAGCTGTTCGCGCTCGTCCTCCGCCTTCTCGCGAGCGGTAATGTCACGCATATAACCGATGAAACGCGTGCCTTCCGGACCCTCGGCGACACTGATCGTCAATTCCACCGGGAATTCGCTGCCATCGGCGCGGCGCGCCCCAAGTTCCGCGCGGGTTCCGATCATCGGGCCGCCGCCGCGCCGCTTGAAATTCTCCATGCCGCTGATGTGGCTGGCGCGGTATCGCTCGGGGATGATCAGCTCCGCCAGTCCCTTGCCCAGTACTTCCTCGCGGCGGTAGCCAAAGCACTGCTCTGCGGCCGGGTTGAATTCGGTGATATTCCCATCGATATCGATTACGACGATACAGTCGAGTGCGGCCTCCACGGTCGCCCGCAATTCGGTCTCGCTGCGTTTTAGGGCGATCTCCTGTGCCTTGCGTTCGGAGATGTCGCGAATGATCGCAAGCACGCGATCGGATCCGGCAATAGTCGCTTTTTTGAGAACGACTTCGTCCCAGTGCTTACTGCCGTCGTGACTCGTGTGACGCCACTCGAAACGCTGGGTCTTACCGTGACGCGCCGCCTTGATCAATTGGCGGGCGCGTTGAGTCGTATACAGCGGCTCCCCGGAACTGAAACCGGCCGGGTCGACATTGAGAATCTCTTCGTAGGTATAGCCATACATGCTGCAGGCTTTGGGGTTGGCATCGACGATCACCCCGCTCGAATCGAGGACGAAAATAGCATCCTCGGAAGCATCGAAAATCGCGCGATAACTCGCTTCCGATTCGGCGCGTTTTTCGTCGGCCCGGAGACGCTCGAGCTCGGCTGCCGCGCGCACCGAAAAAATCTTCAGTACGAGCTCGATGAAACCGCCATCCAGTAACGGCGTGCGGCTGACTACCGCGAGATTGCCTATCGCACTGCCATTGCTGTCATGCAACGGAAATCCGGCATAGGCGACGAGTCCCAATTCGTCGATCATGCCGTCGCCCGGGTAGGCGTCACGAAGATTGTCGCTGATGTGATGGAAGTGTCCGCTAATCACTTTCTCGCACGGTGTACCTTGCAGTTCATAGACCATGTTTGGTGCGATTTTGCCTCCATGCGACACGGCCAGCGTGTGCAACTCACGGTGTTTGCCATCGACCAGCTTGGTCAGGAATACAAAATCCGCTCCCAGCGTTTCGCCTACGCAAGTGACGATCGATTCAAAAACTCCCGTTCCGGTTGCTGCCGATACACCCAGCGCGGCCTTGCGCAGCAGGTCCTCGGTGCGCTTGCGTTGGGTGATGTCAGTGGAAATGCCGCAGACCGCCTCGACTGCGCCAGCCGCACTGAATAACGGGAATTTCACCGAGACATAAGTGTGTTCGCCATCGCTGCCGGGAACGACTTCCTCGAACTGCATCGCTCCGCCGCCGTCCAGTACGGCGCGATCGTTGGCAGCGAGTGCCGCCGCAATATCGGGCGGGAAGATGTCGCTATCGGCGTGGCCGACATAGTTCGACTCTTCGCCTCCGAACAGCGTCAGAAACCGGTGATTTACGAAAACATACCGGCCCGCCATATCCTTGACGTAAACCACCGCTGCCGCGTGGTCGCAGATCTGGCGCAGTAGTGGTGCGCTGTAGCGCTGAATTTCGGTTTCGGCTGGTGCTGCCATGTTCGTCGGCGGTTTCTCTGTGTCAGTCAGGCTGACCCGCAGTCTACCTTGGCGCGATATCTTTAGTATTCGGGTCTACGAAGCGGAAACAATTGAAACAAAACTGTTACAAACTACGGCTCTAGTCCGGCACATACATGTAGCCGACGCCGCGCACGGTACGAATCAGGCGTGGCTTGTCGGTGGCTGGCTCGATTTTGCGCCGCAATCGCGTAATCCGGATGTCGACACTGCGGTCGTAAGGATCCCAGTCACGATTCTGGGTAAGGTTTAGCAACTGATCGCGCGACAACGGCCGGTTCGGGCGTTCAAGGAACACGCACAGCAGATCGTATTCCATTCGGGTAAGCGGAATTTCATCGCCGTTGGCGTCGAACAGTTGCTGCCGCCTTTTGTCCAGTTCGCAGGTTCCGATCGGGACCCGGGCCGCTGCGCCATCCTGATCGTTGCTTGCCTGCTGCGTCTCGCCGCTACGCTGGTATCGGCGAATTACGCTCTTCAGTCTGGCGCGCAGTTCGCGTGGATCGAAAGGCTTGCTGACGTAGTCGTCGGCGCCTACTTCGAGACCGATGATGCGATCCACGGTCTCACCGGCTCCCGACACCATGATAATACCGACATCGTGTCTTTCGCGGATAAAGCGCGCGAGGCTAAGGCCGTCCTCGCCGGGCAGACCGATATCCAGCAGAACTACCCGCGGCGGATTGCCGTCGAGTTCGGCTCGGGCCGCGTCCGCATTGTCCGCGGTCGCAACTTCGTAACCGGCCTCGCTCAGGTAGTCGACCAGCAGCTGCCTGATATCGGGGTCGTCATCGACGACGAGTATTTTCTCCGGCGCCTGCATGCGTAGGCCTCCGCCGTTTTGTTATGGGCGGAAGCATAGCATTGTGTTTGTTGCCGCGGCAGGCGCAGCCCGGTCAGTCGCGAATCGCGTCCCAGGTTGTGTCGATCGTATGATCTTCGGCACC